>NZ_VSWE01000012.1:0-223902 GCF_009668275.1 Herbaspirillum sp. CAH-3
TGTCGCCGTGGGCAAAGTTGATCAGGTTCAGCACCCCGTACACCATGGTGTAGCCCAGGGCGATCAGTGCGTACATGCTGCCTAGCACCAATCCGTTGATGATCTGCTGGATGAAAATGTCCATGAAACGGTGTCTCCTTCAGGAGGATGATTGTTGTGAAACGTCAGGAAACTGCAAGGAAACCGCAAACGCACGAGCGTTCGCGAAAAAAAGCGTAAATTATTTATCAAATTAGGCGCGCATGCACGCGCAATTTTTCATATCCCCAGTGTGGTGCGCATCACGCGCGCTGCCGCCAGGTCCCACGCGGCCTGGCCCACGGTCTTGAACACCGGCAGCGCCCCCGCGCTGCCGAGCGTGTCCGGCGCAATCTTGCCGGACAGCACATCGCCGATACCGGCCACCCCTGCCCAGTCCACCTTGGCCTGGATCAAGTCGCCTGCTTCGTGATGCGCGCCGGCCAGGTCATCGACCACGATACGGCGTGCATGCAGCAGGCTGGCAGGGAACTCCACCATGTCCGGCTTGAAGGCACCGACGCCGATGGCCAGCGTATCGGCCGCGATCTGTTCGGGAATCACGGCTACGCGTGAAGTGGTCAAGGCAATCACCACATCGGTGCGCGGCAAATCCTGTTGCAACATCTGTGCCGGGAGCGGACTGGCCACCACTTGTGGATGGCGTTCGCTGATGGCCTGGCAAAAGGCTTGGGTGCGCGCGAGGTCGCGCGCGGCGACCCAGAACTGACGCACACCATACACTTCGGCCAGGGCATCGGCATGCGCCGCCGCCTGCGCGCCGGTGCCGATCAGCAGCGCCGATTGCGGCGTGCGCGGCAACAGCGTGCGAATGCCCAAGAGACTCATGGCTGCGGTGCGGCGCGCCGTAACGGTGGGGCCATCCATCAGGGCCAGGCGTCGGCCGGTATTCGTCTCGAAGGCAATCACCTCACCCTGGATGGCCGGCAACTGATGGCGGGCATTGTCGCCATGCACGGTGATGAGCTTGGTCACCGAGAGATCCTCGGCAATGGCGGGCATGCCCAGCAAGACGCTGTTGGCATCGATGGGAACGACCTGGCGTTCCGGGGCGCGAATCGCACCGCTGGCCAGTTCCTGCGCGGCGCGTGCGAGGGCATCGACCAGTGCGGAGTAAGGCAGGGCCTGCGCGGTCTGGAGGGAGTCGAGGATATGCATGGGAATCCTGTGGGAAAGTCAGCGCAGGAAGAAACCGGTCGGGAAGGGATCGGACTCTTCCAGCACCCACTGGTTGGTACTCATGATGTGGGCGTAGCCGCTCACCTCGGTGAGCGCGCCATCGAAGTCGCCCACCTTGGTGGCAGCAGTCACGCGCACGCCGAAGTTGCTGCCGACGATGCTGCCGTTGACGTAGTGCTGGCCCAGCGCCAGCTGGCCGCGCAGGAACAGCTGGGCCGCGCGGCCCGAGGTACCGGTGCCGGTGGGCGAGCGGTCCACTTCGCGGTCGGCGAAGATGCAGACATTGGACTGGTCCGCTCCCGGGAAATTGGGTTCGCTGTCGATGATGGTGCCATACAGCGTGTTGAGGCCCGGCTCCAGGGGATGGGCGATGGCGACCTTGGCCATGACGGCAGCCTTGGTCTCGGCACCCAGCTGGATCAGCTGGCGCACCAGTTCAGGCTTGACCGTGAGACCGGCCTGGGCCGCATTGATGTAGTAGTAGAAGGCGCCACCGAAGACGATGTCACCGGTGATCTTGCCAAACCCGGGCGTCTCGACTTCGACATCACGGCGATAGATGAAAGCGGGTACGTTGTTGAAGCTGACCTTGCCGGCGCGCACGCCATCCCACTCGACGAAAGCCTCGATGAAACCGGCCGGGGCATCGAAGCAGATGCGGGTCTGCGGCTGCGTGCGTTCGACGTAGCCCATCTCGACCAGCACCTTGCCCAGGGCGATGATGCCGTGGCCGCACATGTCGCTGTAGCCTTCGTTGTGAATGAAGATGACGCCGAAGTCGGCACCGGCGGTGACCGGCGGCAGCAGGTAGGCGCCGTACATGTCGGCATGGCCGCGCGGTTCGTTCATCAGGAAGCGGCGCAGGTCGTCGCGATGTTCACGCAGCCAGGCGCGCTGCTCCAGGATGGTGCCGGCCGGGATCTTGGGCAGGCCCGAGACCACGATGCGCAGCGGTTCGCCGCCGGTGTGGGCATCGATGGTCTGGACGGTACGGGTATAGCTGAGCATGGTCTTCCTTCCGAATATGCTGCGGGTCCGCCAGGGCAGAGGGTAACACTGCGGCACCGGCATCGGCACCGCAAGCGGGTACGGCAAACCGCTCCCGGGCCGGTCGGAACCGGCGGGAAGCGGGGTACTGCAATGTGGAGCTGGGACTGGAGCCTGGCATACCGCCCGCTCATGCGGGCGGCAGGACCGGACCAGAGAAAGGACCGAGGACCGATCAGTAGCTGGTCAGGGGAACCGGCAGGCCATCCTTGAAGCGATAGACGGTCACGGGCGATTGCTTCAGGTCGTGATTTTCGTCGAAGTCGTACTGGCCGGCCACACCCTTGTAGCTGATCTTGGCCAGGGCCGGACCGAAGGTCTTGGGTTCGACCGAGTTGGACTGCTTCATGGCTTGTGCGATCAGCATCATGCCATCGTAGAACGAGACCGCATAGGTTTCTGCAGGACGGCTGAACTTCTTCTGGTAGTCGTCAGCGAAGACCTTGCCATCCTTGGCCTTGTCCAGCATGGTGCCGCCCTGGGTGCAGTAGACGGTTTCGCCGATGGCGTCGCCACCCAGGCGACCCATTTCCGGGGAACAGATGCCGTCGCCGCCCATCAGGGGCACGTCGATGCCCAGCTGCTTCATCTGGCGCTTGATCGGGCCGCCTTGGGGAGCGTAGCCGCCCAGGAACACGGCGTCGGGCTTCTTGCCCTTGATGGAGGTCAGGATGGCGGTGAAGTCGGTAGCCTTGTCGTTGGTGAAGTCCTTGCTGATGACTTCGATGCCGTTGGCCTTGGCGACCTTGGCGAATTCCTCGGCCAGGCCCTGGCCGTAGGCGGTGCGGTCATCGATGACGGCCACGCGCTTGAGTTTCAGTTCCTTGGCTGCGTACAGGGCCATCTTGCCACCCAGCTGGCTGTCGCTGGCGGCCACGCGGAACAGGGTGGCAAAACCTTGCTGGGTGATCTTGGGGTTGGAGGCCACGGTGGCCACCACGATGCCGGCATCGTTGTAGACGCGCGAGGCAGGAATGGTCACGCCCGAGTTGTAGGGACCGACGATGGCCTTGACGCCCTGGTCAGCCAGCTTCTGTGCCACGGCCACGCCCTGCTTGGGGTCGGCCTGGTCGTCTTCGGCGATGACTTCGAACTTGATCTTCTTGCCGCCCACGGTGATGGGTTGCGCATTCAGACGCTCGACGGCCATCATCAGGCCGCCCTGGTTGTCCTTGCCGGCCGATGCCTGAGGACCGGTCAGCGGGCTGGAGAAACCGATCTTGACGACCTGGGTTTCCTGCGCCATGGCGAAAGCAGGGATCAGCGCCAGCGAGGCGGCGATGATGTTGAGTCCGGAGACGCGCTTGAACATGGGGTGTTTCCTCTCTTCTAGAAAGTCAGACTGCGGTGGGTGATTGCATTGAAAACGCCGGAAAAGCAGGATTTGCGCCATCCCCTGCCTCGTGGGCAAGAGCGGTGCATTCCGTTGATGCCGGGCCCAGCGCGTCAGGCCGGTTTTCACGGCCGCGCGCAGGCTGGACCTGGCAAACAAAACTCGTCAAATCTGTTGTCGAGATACTGCTGTGATCCGCGCAGAAACGAGGTGAACTTCGCTTCATGCCCGCATTACGTTATGTTTTTTATGAGGGAGGATTCTATTGACTCTTCCTTGATATTAGGCGCGCTTATTCCCCTTATAATCGGAATAAAATTTTCTCTATATATTTTTAACTGAATAAAGTTCAGAAACCATGGCCGGACTCGACAAGATCAGCAAGAAAATTCTGGCGGAGCTGCAAAACGACGGCCGCATCAGCAACGTCGACCTCGCCGGCCGCGTGAACCTGTCGCCGGCCGCTTGCCTGGAGCGGGTTCGCAAACTGCAGGAAGCCGGCTATATCCTGGGTTATGCGGCACAGCTGAATCCGGAACTGCTGGATGTCTCCCTGCTGGTCTTCATCGAAGTGGTGCTGGACCGTACCACGCCGGATGTCTTTGCCGAATTCAAGAAGAGCGTGCAGAGCATCCCCGAGATCATGGAATGCCACATGGTGGCCGGCGGCTTCGATTACCTGGTCAAGTCGCGGGTCAAGGACATGAACGCCTATCGTGAATTCCTGGGCAAGTCGCTGCTGCAATTGAAGGGTGTGCGCGAGACCCATACCTATGCGGTGATGGAAGAGGTGAAGAACACCATCCGCCTGCCTATCCGCTGATCGCCGGGTCCTGCACGCCCTCTCCCGGGGCCGGCCCCTGCCCTTGCTCCAGCCTGCCCTTGCGCCGGTACGCCCCCGGCCCCATCCCGCTGAACTTCTTGAATACCCGGTTGAACGCTGCTTCGGACTGATACCCCACAGCTTCGCCGATCTGGGCCGTGCCCATTTTGCTGTAGCTCAATAGCTGCGCAGCGCGCGCCATGCGCAACTGCTGCAGGAGTTCGCCTGGCGTAGTGCCGCCGACCTCCTGGAAGCGCCGCACGAAGGTCGCACGCGACATGTGGCACAGCGTTGCCAGGCGAGGCAGCGTCCATTCCTGCTGCGGAGCATCCAGCATGGCCTGCATGGCAGCTTGCAGGCCGGGATGCGCCAGCAGCGCCAGCAAACCCGGCTGCGGCCCGCCCTGGGCCAGCCAGGCGCGCACGGCCAGTCCGAACAGCGCCGCCGCCAGCCCGGCCACCACCGCCTGGGCGCCGGCGCGCAATTCCCCGCGACCATCGGCGCCACCGCACTCGTTGCGCAGCAAGGTGGCCAGGGTGTGCAGGCCATCCCCTGGCGGCAGCAGCCTGCCCCGCACCAGCAAGACTTCCGGCAGCGCCTGCACCAAGGCGTTGGAATGCGGGGCATCGAAATGGAATTGTCCACAGAGGAAATCCGACAGCGGCTGCGCGCCGCCCGCCTCCTCATCATTCACATTCAGTTGCACCGGCGCTGCAGTCACGCCCGGGCGCGCCGCGATGGCTTCGCCAATGGGCGCGATGAACAGATCATGGGCAGCGCCCCGCGTGAGCACCACCAGGTCGCCAGCCTCCAGCAGCAAAGGCTCGCCCGCTGCCAGGCGCAGCTGCGCCCGACCCTCGAGGATGAAGTGATAAGGCGCCACCCCCGCTGGCAAGGCCGCATGCGGCAGGTTCCATGGCTGCCCGAAACGGCAGCGGATATCCAGCGCGGCACGCACCGGATGCAGGGACAGCAGGCGGCTGAGGGCATCCATCATTTTCCTTTTTGAGCTTTTTGAGCAATTTTATGTCATTTTCAAGCATTCATAATTTCATCCTGGAAGCCTACAGTACGTCCATGCGCAACACGGACCAGCGGCAATCCTGCCCCGGCCACGGCGCTGACCTCATCAAGGAGAAATATCATGTCCCGTTTGAACACTGCCCCCATCAGCGAAGCCAGCGGCCAGGCCGCCCAACTGTTTGCCGCCATCAAGTCCGCCGTCGGGATGGTGCCCAACGCCTATGCCGGCATTGGCAGCCTGAGCCCGGTAGCGCTGGAATCGGCCCTGCACCTGGATGGCGCCCTGCGCAAGAGCAGCCTGTCGGCCAAGGAAATCGAAGCCATCAAGCTGGCCGTGAGTGAACAGTCCGGTTGCGACTACTGCCTGGCCGCCCACTCGCTCATGGGCAAGAAAGTCGGCCTCTCCGCCCAGGCCATCGACGGCGTGCGCCATGACCGTCCCTCGGGCGATGACCGCCTGGATGTGCTGGCCGACTTCGCCCGCCGCCTGGTCGCTACCCGTGGCACCGTGCCAGCCGATGTGGTCGAACGCGTGCGCGCCGTCTACAGCGATGCCCAGATCGTCGATACGCTGCTGGCCGTCACTGCGATTACCTTCACCAACCTGTTCAACCGTGTGAACGATACTGTTCTGGATTTCCCGCCGGCACCGTAATCGGCCCGCAAAAAATCCGGAAAATTGACCTGTTGCTTCATACGGGGCGATACAGGCGAAAAAAAGCCCGGCAGCCTCCTTGCGGAGACGGCCGGGCAAGCCGCGCTGGCGGGAGGCGCAGTCTCCCGCTGGCACCCGTGGACGCCGCTGCCCGGGGCAGCTGGCGTTTCATTCATATCACTCAGAAGGCGGTGCGTACCCCCACGATGAAGTTGCGGCCACCCAGCGGTACCGTCTCGCGCAGCACCGACGTGGACAAGCGGATGTCCTGGTTCAGCAGGTTGCGGGCCAGTGCGAACCAGGTCAGCTTCACGCCGTTGAGGCGCTGGGTATAGGACAGGTTGGCGTCCAGCTGGGTATAGGACGGGGTCTCATAGGTTTCGAAGGACGCCAGGCGATCCTGCTTCTGCGCGCGCAAGACCTTCACGCCGCTGGCCCAGGGGCCGGTCTTGTAGCCCAGCTCGATACCGTAGCGGGTGGACGGTTGCAGGGGCAGGTTGCCGAGGTTGTCGAGCGTGCCGCGCGAGGTATCGGCAAAGACCCGGCCGGACGTGCCTTCGCCGTTCCAGTTGTACGTGACCTCGGCTTCCACCCCGCGGATGGTGGCATCGCCCTGCGACCAGAAGCGCTGGGTGAATTCGCCATCGGGATCGGCCGTGCCGGTATCGTCCACCTGGCCGTTGGTACGGCCGTAGATGTAGTTGTTGACCTTGTTGCGGAAGACATTGCCCTTCCAGCGCACCAGACCTTCGGTCTTCTGCAGGGTCAGCTCGATGTTGTGTGACGTTTCCTTCTTCAGCTGGTTGTCACCGATGTCGTAGGTGGAGGTCGACTCATGGGGACCGTTGGAATAGAGCTCCTCCACCGTCGGCGCACGCTGGGCAAAGGAATAGGTCAGGCCCAGGCCGTAACCGGGCTGGAAGGTCCACAGGCCGCCGGTGGACCAGGACACCAGGCTGAAATCGCGTCCCGGCAGGCCGCTGCCGCTGTCCGGACGCCGGCTCACGCTCTCGGCGCGCAGGCCGGCGCTGGCCAGCACCTGGCCGAACTGGCGCTCTTCCACCAGGAAGCCGGCAAAGGACCTCGACCGCGTGGGCGGGGTCAGCTCGGAGACCCCGGTATCGGGCGTGAGGGCCGAGTAGTTGCTCTGCTCGGTCTGCACGCCGAAGGTGCCGTGCCAGCCGGCCAGCGGGGCGTGCGTCAGTTCCCAGCGGGTCTGCACGGCACGGTTGGCGAAGACCGTGTTGGGCGTGCCATCCTCCGCCTTCTCGATGTGGCTGTAGTCGGTGTACCCCATGCGGAAGCGGAATTTCTCGATGCCGGCGAAGGGGTTGTTGACCACGGTATCGAGGTCGTAGCGGTTCTGGTGCAGGTCGATGAAGGACTTTTCATCGGTCGGGATGCCGTAGTGATCGTCCAGCGTCGCCGCCGACAGGCCGATGTAACCCCAGTTGGTGACGTAGGAGATGCCGCCACCCAGGCTGGTCTCGTGGGTGAAGGAATTAGGCAGGCGCCCCGACGCGCTGCTGCCATCACCCTGGCGCACGTTGCCGGGGATCTTGTAGTTGTCGGTATCGCGGTAGTTGCCGTCCAGGTGCAGGCCGATCTGGCCGGCCGAGGTATCGAGCGAGAAAGACGTGTTCTTTTCGCCATCGACGGTGCCATAGCGGCCTTCGACGGTGCCGGTGGGCTTGCCGACCAGCTCGGTGGGGATGCGGTCATTGACCACGTTGACCAGTCCGCCGATGGCGCCCGAGCCATACAGCAGCGCGGCCGGGCCACGCAGGATCTCGATCTGGCGGGCGGTCGCGGCTTCGGTGGCCACCGCATGATCGTTGGAGACGGTGGAGACGTCGGAGACGCCCATGCCGTTCTGCAAGATCATCACGCGCGGACCTTCCATGCCGCGGATGATGGGACGCGAGGCGCCGGCACCGAAGGCGCTGGCGGACACGCCCAGTTCGCCCGAGAGCGTATCACCCAGCGAATTGCCGAGCTTGTTGCGCAGTTCGTCTCCGGCGATGACCTTGGCGGGTGTCAGGACCTGCACGTCTTCTTGCGAGGCGAAAGGCGTCGCGGTGACGACGATGGGTTGCAGGGCCGGTTGGGCCGCAGGCGTGGCAGTGGTTGCAGCAGGGGTGGCGCTGGTGTCGGCAGTCTGGGCGACTGCGGATACGGACCAGGCCGCCAGGGCCGAGAAGACGGCCGAGGCGATGCGTTGGCGTTGAAAAGCCATGTGAATTCCTTGTTATGCAGAAGGCGCCGCCACTTGTCGTGAGGGAAACGGGCGGCGCGGATACACCGGCCGTCAACACGCGATCACGCGCGGCGACGGCGTCAGGACGACGCGGCGCCACGCACGGATGCGCGAGCGACAACCGGTAACCAGTCAGGCGGGTATTGCAGCGGGAGGGAATTCAGCGCGGCGGGGCGCGCGAGGAGAAATGGCAGTTCAGCGGTGCGTCCCAGGACGCGAAAGCCAGCCACACGGCCAGCACGCGCACCGGCGGCAGCAGCGGCAGGGGAGGAAAATCGAAGTGCACACCGGCCGACAGGGCGGCGGCGTCATAGGCCACGCAGGAGTGGTGCAGGTCGTGGGCGTGGTGATGATGGGCATCCTGCCCCTCGGCGGCAGCGGGATCGGCGTGGGCCTTCTCGCCCTCATCGAACAGGGCTTCGCTGATCAGCGAATGGACCGTTCCCGGTGCCCAGCCCACGTGCGCAATTCCGTGCACGAAACCCAGCATCTGCGCGAACAACAGCGACATCGCCAGCAGGGCGATGACGGCAGAGCTTCGCAGGGCGCGCAGACGGTACATGAGGCGGGACCAGGTTGGAAACGACAGCGGCACTGCGCCTGCGCACCGCATGGCGCAGGCGTCATCGTGCGAGGCGAAGATCAGTCGCCGTAGAGTTTCTGCTTCAGTTCGCGGCGTTGCTGGGCTTCCAGCGACAGGGTCGCGGTCGGACGCGCCAGCAGGCGGGGGATACCGATCGGTTCACCCGTTTCTTCACACCAGCCGTACTCGCCATTGTCGATGGAGACGATGGATTGCTGCACCTTCTTGAGCAGCTTGCGCTCGCGGTCGCGGGTGCGCAGTTCCAGCGCGTGTTCTTCCTCGATGGTGGCGCGGTCGGCCGGGTCCGGCACCAGCACGGTCTCGCGCAGGTGTTCGGTGGTTTCATCCGCGTTCTTGAGCAGATCCTTTTCCAGCTGCTGGAGACGGGCCTTGAAGAAAGCAAGCTGCGCTTCGTTCATGTAGTCCTTCTCGTCCATCTTGAGGATTTGTTCCTCGGTCAGCAACTGCGCTGCAGGGGTAGTTTTGGGAGTCTTGGTTGCCACTTCGCTTACTTTCAATACTACGGGTTTTTCAACTATATCCATTCCCGGCTGATGCACGGCTGCCGGAACAGGTCGCTTGTGAATCCACTTCCCTTGCCGCGTTGGCACCTCTTCGATTGACGTTGACGCGATCAGTGCGCAGCGCCGGGCCGTCAGGACCGGGGCGCGTTGCCGATGGCGTACGCTTTTTCGCGGTCAAGGATTGTACACCAACGATTCAGTATGCCAAGCCTTTGGCGCGGCGGCCCGCTGGCCATCTCCTCGGGCGGCGTTCCGGTTCATGGAGCGGTTCATGACTTCCCCTGTGACGGGCTAGGCGGGGCGGGCTGATCGCGCTTGTGAATTGTCGTCGTTCGGAACATCAGCCTGGCGCATGCTGCATGCTATTTGCATTGCAACATCCATCCGTGTTTATACCAGAAGAACGGGGGCCGATGGAAGCGGCGATGCGTGCCATCGGCCGCGCCCCCTGTCTATCCGTGCCGCTGGGCACACACCGGGCACTGGCGGTCGCGGCCGATGCCGATGTTGGTCCATTCCATCTCGCGCGCATCCAGGATCAGGAGGCGCCCGGCCAGCGAGCGGCCGATACCGGCCACCAGCTTGATGGCCTCGGCTGCCTGCATGGTGCCGATGATGCCGACCAGGGGCGAGAATACGCCCATGGTGGAACATTGCACTTCCTCGAACTCGCGCTCGGGCGGGAACAGGCAGGCATAGCAGGGGCTGGCATCCTGGCGCGGGTCGAACACGCTGACCTGGCCATCGAAGCGGATCGCCGCGCCCGACACCAGCGGCACCCCGGCCGCCACGCAGGCGCGGTTGACCGCATGGCGGGTGGCAAAATTGTCGCTGCAGTCCAGGACCACGTCCGCCGCCGCCACCAGCGCCTGCAGGCGCTCGCCATCGACCCGCTCGGCCAGGGCCGTGACCTGCACGCCGGGGTTGATCTGCTGCAAGGCTTCGCGTCCGGAGGCGACCTTGGGCTGGCCCACGCGCGCAGTGGTGTGCATGATCTGGCGTTGCAGGTTGGTGAGATCGACGGTGTCGTGATCCACCAGGGTGATGTGGCCTACCCCGGCCGACGCCAAGTACATGGCCGCCGGCGAGCCCAGGCCGCCGGCACCGATCACCAGGGCATGGCCTTGCAGCAGGCGGGTCTGGCCTTCGATGTCGATCTCGTCGAGCAGGATGTGGCGCGAGTAGCGCAGCAGCTGTTGGTCATCCATCGTCATATCCGACACGGTTGAGATGAAAAAAAGGGCCGCTGGCAAGTGCTAGCGGCCCGATGTGCCTGCCCGCAGGCGGCGTATTACTTGGTGGTGTCGATCTTTTCGGCGGGCGCCTTGTTATCCTTGCGCTCGTCCTTCACCGGGGTGTCGTTCTTGCCTTCTTCATTGCGCACTTCCGGCTTGGCGTTGGAGACCTTCACCGGCAACCCCTTCAACTGGTTCAGGGCCTGGGTCAGCTGGAAGTCGTCCTTGCTGCCGAATTCCAGCGGCTTGCGCTTCTTCTCGGCGGCGATCAGGCGCTCTTCCGATTGTTCATCCATGGCCTTGGCCTTGACTTCAGCGGACTTGTCGGTGTCGTTGGTCAGGTGCTTGGAAAGATCGGCTTCACGCAGGCGCAGGCCGTTCAAGCCATCGCCATCCGGGTATTCGTCCACCATGATGTCCGGCACGATGCCGCGCGCCTGGATGGAACGGCCCTTGGGCGTGTAGTAGCGGGCGGTGGTCAGCTTGACCGCGGTGTTCTTCTCCGGCGGCAGTGCGATCACCGATTGCACCGAACCCTTGCCGAAGGACTGCGTGCCCATGATGGTGGCGCGCTTGTAATCCTGCAGGGCACCGGCCACGATTTCGGAGGCCGACGCCGAGCCGCTGTTGATCAGGACCACCATCGGAACCTTCTTGATGGCATCTGGCAGGCGCGACAGCGGATCCGACAGCGGGTTGGCAGCGTAATACTCGCGCTTGGCATAGAAGGTCTGCTTGGAACTCGGAAGCTGGCCATTGGTGGAGACCACCACCGAATCCTTGGGCAGGAAGGCCGCCGCCACGCCGATGGCACCAGGCAGCACGCCGCCCGGGTCATTGCGCAGGTCCAGCACGATGCCCTTCAGGTTGGGTTCCTGGGCGTAGATGGCGGCGAGCTTCTTGGACATGTCGTCCACCGTCGGTTCCTGGAACTGGGTCACGCGCAGCCAGGCGTAGCCCGGTTCGACCACCTTGGACTTGACGCTCTGCACGCGGATCTCCTGACGGGTGATGGTCAGGATGACGGGCTTGTCTTCGTCCTTGCGGGCGATGGTCAGGGTGATCTTGGTGTTGGGTTCTCCGCGCATCTTCTTGACGGCTTCATCCAGGGTCAGGCCCTTGACCGGGGTGCTGTCCAGGCGGGTGATCAGGTCACCGGCCTTGATCCCGGCGCGGAAAGCCGGTGAATCCTCGATGGGGGAGATGACCTTGACGTAGCCATCTTCCATGCCGACCTCGATGCCCAGGCCCACGAACTTGCCCATGGTGCCTTCGCGCAGCTCCTTGTAGGCCTTCTTGTCCAGATAGGCGGAGTGCGGGTCGAGCGAGGCGACCATGCCGGAAATGGCCTCGGTCAGCAGCTTCTTGTCATCGACCTGTTCGACGTAATCCGACTTGATGAGACCGAACACGTCGGCCATCTGACGCAGCTCCTCCAAGGGCAGCGACGCCGTTGCATTCTTTTGCGCGATGGCGTCGAACTGAATCATCGCAGTGGCACCTGCCACCATGCCCAACCCGATCAAACCGATATTCTTGAGTTTGCTGCCCATGTGTCACCTAGAAGTTACCCACCCCTGTGGGTCGAATGCGCGGCCTTGATACCGCATTTCAAAGTATAAACCCGATTGCTCATTGCCGCCGCTGTTGCCTGCAGTGGCAATGGTTTCCCCGGTCTTGACCAGGTCACCGGCGCGTTTCAATACCGACTGGTTGTTGCCGTAAATGGTCATGTACTGGTTGCCGTGATCGACGATGATCAGGTTGCCGAAACCGCGCAACCAATCCGCGAAGACCACGCGTCCTGCCGCCACCGCCCGCACTTCCGCCCCTTCGTGAGCGCGGATGAAGAGGCCCCGGCTGGTCGGCCCGTCACCGCGCCGGCTGCCGAACTTCGACATGAGGTCACCCTTGACCGGCAGATGCAATTGTCCGCGCAGGCTGGCAAAGGGCTTGCCGAAGTTGTCCGCCTGCGGCTCGGGCAGCGTGTCATTGCGGCCCAGCGAAGCCTGTTGCGGTGGTTCGTCATCATCGATGGCGTCGGCCGGATCGGGCATCTTCGGCGCCGGCTTGCCTTCCTTGGCGGCCCTGGCCGCTTCGGCGGCGCGCTTTTCGGCGCGGGCACGCTGTTCAGCCAGACGCTTCTCGCGTTCGGCCTTGGCTTTGGCCAATTGTTCCTGGCGACGTTTCTCGCGCGCCTCGGCTTCGGCCTTTTTCTGCTGCTCGATGATCTGCGCCAGCTTGTCCACCAGGCTGGAGAGGCGCTGCTGGTCCTGCTCGATGCGGCCGGCTTCCTGGCGCTGGGCGTTGAGTTTGGTGGAAAGCTGCGAGAGCAAGGTCTGGCGGCGGCCCTTCTCGCGTTCCAGCACCTTCTTTTGCTCCAGTTCTTCCTGGGCGATTTCTTCCAGTTCGAACTTGGCGTTCTGGGTATCGGCCTTGTTGGCACGGATCGCCTGCTGGTTGGCGCGCAGCGTTTCAATCAGCTTGGCCTGGGCTTGCGAGACATAGCCCATGTACTGCAGCTCGCGGTTGATGCGATTGGGGTTGTCCCCGGAGAGCAGCAGCTTGATGCGATCTTCGTTGCCGGCCACGTATTGCTCGCGCAGCAGCTTGGAGAGCTGCGCCTGCTGGGCGTTGACCAGCGCGGTCAGTTCATTCAACTGCTTGACCAGCTGCGCCAGGCGCGCTTCGGTGGCCTGCTGCTCCTGCGCCAGGTCGCGCAGCGAACGGTTGGCTTTGGAAATCGCCTGTTCGGAGGCGGCCAGGGCATCGGCGGCGTTGTCCTTGGCGGTCTCGGTCTGGTCGATATCGCGCTTGAGGGTGGTCAGGCGTTGCTGCAGGTCGGCCTGTTCCTTCTCGGCGGCCTGCTTCTGCCTGGTCCGCTCGGTGATGGGCTGGCCCTGCACCGCCGTACACAGCAGCAGGCCGGACACCATCGCGCAGAAGACGCGAAGGGTCCCCCGCGGCGCGCCCCGCATGGGGGCCGGGCGCGCCGGTGGAATGCACTTTCCGGAAAGGGACGCCGCCTGTGCGGCCGGCGTCTTGCTGGAGCAACGCAGTTTTATTTCGACTTCCCTTGATTGGCCACGGCCTTGAGCGCTGCTTCGATGGCGGACTGGTCGCCCAGGTAGTAGCTCTTGATGGGCTTGAGGTCGGCATCCAGTTCATAGACCAGCGGCTGGCCGTTGGGGATGTTCAGGCCGACGATGTCGTTGTCGCTGATGCCGTCCAGGTACTTGATCAGGGCGCGCAGGCTGTTGCCGTGCGCCGAGATGATGATCTGCTTGCCGGCGCGGATGGCCGGGGCGATGGCATCATTCCAGGCCGGCAGCACGCGGGCCACGGTGTCCTTGAGGCATTCGGTCAGCGGCACCTGCTCGCGCGACAGGCCGGCGTAGCGGGCGTCACCAAAGGCATCGCGCTCCTCGCCCGGGGTCAGCGGGTTGGGCGGGGTGTCGTAGCTGCGGCGCCAGACCAGCACCTGCTCGTCGCCGTACTGGGCGGCAGTCTCGGCCTTGTTCAGGCCCTGCAGGGCACCGTAGTGGCGTTCATTCAGGCGCCAGTCGTTCTTGATCGGGATGTACATCTGGTCCATTTCGTCCAGCGTGGTCCAGAGGGTGCGGATGGCGCGCTTCAACACCGAGGTGTAGGCCAGGTCGAAGGAGAAACCGGCTTCCTTGAGCAGCTTGCCGGCCTGGCGGGCTTCAGCCACGCCCTTTTCGGTCAGGTCGACGTCGACCCAGCCGGTGAAGCGGTTGGCCAGGTTCCAGGTCGATTCGCCGTGGCGCATGAATACGATTTTGTACATAGCAGGACTTGTATTGATGATGGATAAACCGCTGCGGCTGCCCCAAAGATCGACTACGCGAGACCGGGTGCACACCTTAGACTAGACTGTTCGGTCCGGATGCAAACCGCGAATGCTTCTATTTTATAATGCCGGGATTCAGTAAACTCATTGGACTGCCGTGAAATTCATCATCGACAATATTTTCCTGATCGCCCTGGCCTTGGTCTCGGGCGGTGCGCTGCTGGTTCCCTACCTGCAGCAGCGCGGCAACAAGCTCAGTCTGTTGCAGGCCACGCAGATGCTCAACCAGGGCAAGGTGCTGGTGCTGGACGTGCGTGATGCCGAACAATTCGCCGCCGGCCACTTGCGCGACGCCCGCAACATTCCCTTGAAAGAGTTGCCGCAGCGCATCGGCGAGCTCGACAAGCTCAAGGGCCGCCCGGTCATCGTGGTGTGCCAGACCGGCACCCAGGCCAACCGTGCCGAAGCTTCCCTGAAGAAGGCCGGCTTCACCGAAGTCTACGGCTTGAACGGCGGCATCGCCGCCTGGCAGGGCCAAGGCCTGCCGCTGACCACCAAGGAGGCAAAATGAGCGCCCCCGTGACCATGTACTGCACCGCCGTGTGCCCGTATTGCATGATGGCCGAGCGTTTGCTGGCCAGCAAGGGAATCACGCAGATCGAAAAGATCCGCGTGGATCTCGAACCTCAGCAGCGTGAGCTGATGATGCAAAAGACCGGCCGCCGTACCGTGCCCCAGATCTATGTCGGCGACACCCATGTCGGCGGCTTCGATGACCTGAGCGCACTGGACCGTGCCGGCAAGCTGGACCCGCTGCTGCAAGCCTGACGCCAGGGCAGCACACTCCCCCCTATCGATTCACCGAACCTGAAAGAGATCCATGTCGGAACAGAACCAAGAAGCCCAAGAGCAACCCGTTTTCCAGATCCAGCGCGTCTACCTGAAGGATCTGTCGCTGGAGCAGCCGAATTCCCCGGCCATCTTCCTGGAACAGGAAGCCCCTTCGATCGAAGTGTCGGTGGACGTCGGTGCCGAAGCGCTGGCTGAAGGCGTGTTCGAATCGACCGTGACCATCACCGTGACCGCCAAGGTCAAGGACAAGGTGGCCTTCCTGGTCGAGGGCAAGCAAGCCGGCATCTTCGAGATCCGCAACGTGCCGGCCGAACAGCTGGACCCGCTGCTGGGCATCGGCTGCCCCAACATCATCTACCCGTACCTGCGCGCCAACATCGCCGACGCCATCACCCGCGCCGGTTTCCCGCCGGTGCACCTGGCCGAGATCAACTTCGAGGTGTTCTACCAGCAGCGCCTGCAGGCCCTGGCCGAGCAACAAGGCGCGACCCTGGTCAACAACGGCTCCACCGCCGTCAACTGATCGGG
Organism: Herbaspirillum sp. CAH-3; assembly: GCF_009668275.1. NCBI lineage: Bacteria > Pseudomonadati > Pseudomonadota > Betaproteobacteria > Burkholderiales > Oxalobacteraceae > Herbaspirillum > Herbaspirillum sp. CAH-3. The sequence goes on from NZ_VSWE01000012.1 coordinate 15,890, forward strand.
TTTCCCCCCTGTCCGCCTGCCGGTGCCGGCCGCAACACTGCGGCAGCCCCGGCACGACAACGAGCCGCCGCAGCCTGTGCTGCGGCGCTTTCCCTTCTGCGGAGACCTTCACGATGAAACGCCTGCCCCTGATTCTTTGCGCCACCCTGCTCGGCGCCTTCATGGCCAAGGATGCCCTGGCCCTGGACTTCAAGTCGGTCGGCGCCTCGCCCGCCATCATGTACGATGCCCCGTCCGAAAAGGGCCGCCGCGTCTATGTCGCGCCGCGCGGCATGCCGGTTGAGGTGGTGCTGACCTATGGCGACTGGAGCAAGGTCAGGGATGCCGCCGGCACGCTGTCCTGGATCGCCTCCAAGGCCTTGACGCCCAAGCGCATGCTGGTGGTGTCGGTGGCCAATGCGCGCATTTTCAATGCCGCCGATGAGGGCAGCCCGGTGGTCTTCACGGCCGACAAGTCGGTCCTGCTGGAGATGCTGGAAAGCCCCAACAATGGCTGGGTCAAGGTCCGCCATCGCGACGGCCAGAGCGGCTTCGTGAAGGCCGGCGATGTCTGGGGCGATTGAGCCAAGAGCGGCCTGAGATGAAGATCACCATTCTGGGTGCCGGCGCATGGGGTACCGCGCTGGCCATTCCCCTGGCGCGCAAGCACCAGGTCGTGCTGTGGGGGCGCAATGCCCAGGCCATGCAGGCCGCCAGCGAGCAGCGCGAAAACAGCCTCTACCTGCCCGGATTCCCGCTGCCGCCCGAACTGGCAGTGAGTTCTGACTTCGATGCCGCCGTGCGCCATGTCTGCGACGCTCCCGCCGATTCGCTGCTCATCGCCGCCTCATCGGTGTCCGGCCTGCGTGAACTGGCGGGCCATCTGCGCGCCTATGCCATTCCCAACCTGGTCTGGCTGTGCAAGGGCCTGGAAGAAGGCACGCGCCTGCTGCCGCACCAGGTCGTGCAGGAAGTGCTGGGATCAGGGGTCGCCGCAGGCGTGCTCTCCGGCCCCTCCTTTGCCCAGGAAGTGGCCCGCGGCCTGCCCTGCGCGCTGACCATCGCCGGCGCCGATACGGCACTGTGCGAGCGCGTGGTCGCGGCGGTGCACGGCAACAACATCCGCATCTATTCCAGCGATGACCTGGTGGGAGTGGAGATTGGCGGTGCGGTCAAGAACATCCTGGCCATCGCCACTGGCGTGGCCGATGGCCTGCAACTGGGCTTGAACGCCCGTGCCGCATTGATCACACGCGGCCTGGCGGAGATCACGCGATTGGGCGTGGCGCTGGGCGGACGTGCGGAAACCTTCATGGGACTTTCGGGCGTGGGCGACCTCATCCTGACCTGCACCGGCGACCTTTCACGCAACCGGCGCGTTGGCCTGGGACTGGCGCAGAACAAGAAACTGGACGTGATCGTCGCCGAACTCGGCCACGTGGCCGAGGGCGTGCGCTGCGCACAGGCCGTACGGGCGCTGGCGCGCGAAAAAGGCATCGAGATGCCGATCACCGATGCGGTGGCGGCCGCCTTGTTCGACGGCGTGTCGGTGCAGAATATGGTGGCCCGGCTGCTGGCACGGGATCCGCGCGAAGAAAGCCTGTAAGACAGTCGCTCCCGCTCGCATATTGGGGCGGGAGATTCACCAAACCTCACCTGAACGTGAAGCGGAGAAAATGACAGCCGGAGCAGAAATGCCTCCGGCTGTTTTTTTATCGCACGGGAATGGGAAAGGATTCGGGCCAGATGCCGGCCCGGATCCGTCCCGCCTCAACGCGCGATGATGTCGCTTTCCATCTTGGGACGCTTGAAGCGCTGCGGGGAACCGCCTTCGAGGGCGTCATCCATCTGCTTGGAGATCTTGTCGTAACGCGCGCTGCAGTCATCGTCCTGATGGACGGCTTCTGCGCCCTTGAGGCGCTTGGCCAGACGGGTGCTGCGCGCTTCCCCGCCCATGACGTATTGCTGGGCGGCGCGGCCGGCGTGGTTGTTGTTCGTGGTCTTGTTGCGTTGTATGGCTTGCATCGTATTTCCTCTTACGTCGCTGACGCTCAACGTTCTTCCATCCTGAGTTGTTGTTCGGAAGAACACGCAGCGCCCCGGAAGATGTTGCCTGCTGCCTTGATTCCGGGAGACTGCTCCAGATACACAAGCACTGCGTTTCTTGACAGTGCTTTAGGTATGTAACGCCCGAGCGGCGATTTGGAATACGCGAAAAGTCAGTATTTTGTCAGCCAAATCGAAATTACTGGATTGAAACAATTCCATGCGGCTCTGCAAAAATGGCGCAAACCCGCAGCCGTCAAGGCTGACAGCGCTGTCAGAATGCATCGGGTTGTGCACTTTTACTGAACAAAAAAAGTGAAAAAAATGTGTTGCGAAACGTATCTTGCTTCACGTGACGCGACAAATAAGCGACGAAAACTTACCCGACGGCATGTTTATCAAGTGCTGCGACAGGTCAGTCATGCACCGGAACCGGCAGTCCGAGGTCGGCCGGCACCAATGAAAAGACCTTCGCATCGCGCGGTTCACCATGAAAGACCAGGCGGTTGCGGGCCAGGCATTCAAGGGTTGCACCGGCCTTCTCGGCCACGCGCTGGCTGCGCAGGTTGCCCGCCTGGGCGACGATTTCCAGGCGGGTCAGACCCGTTTTGGAAAACGCAAAGGCCGCCGCCGCCCGCGCGGCCAGGGGCGCAATGCCACGACCGGTGTAGCCCTCGCGCACCCAGTAGCCGAGGTTGGCCATCTGGTTCAGCTGGCTGACCTGGTTGATGGCCACCGAGCCGATCACCAGGCCGTTGCTGCGATCAATGATGTTGAAATCGTAAGCCGCGTGGACATGCCATTGCTCGATCGAGCGCTGCAGGAACAGCTTGACGTCCAGCAGACCGTAGTCGGGCGTGCACCAGGCTTCCCACTGGCCGATGGCCTCCCTGGACTGGCGCACGGCGTCATACAGCGCCGGTGCCTCGCGCAGGCCGAGCGGACGCACTTCGATGGCACGGTCGCAATGGATGATTTGCCGTTCGCGGTCTAGGGAGCGGAGCATGGATGCCGTAGGTGAATTTTCTTGCTGATCTTACCGAAATTGGCCGCTGCCGGAACTGTCCTTGGGATCAGCCCAGCTTCGCTCGCAATTGTGCCAGGTGGGTGATGACCGCCACTTCGGCGGGCAACTCCGGATGCACGCCATGTTCCTGCAGGGCGATCACCTGCATGCCCGCTGCCAGCCCGGCCTGCACGCCCGGCAGGCTGTCTTCCACCACGGCGCAGCGCTGCGGCGCCACGCCCAGGCGTTCGGCGGCAAACAGGAACAGGGCGGGATCGGGTTTCCAGCGTTGCACGTCATAGGCGCTGAAGATCCGGCCGGCGAAATGCGGCAGCAGCCCGGTCACGCGCAGGCACAGCTCGATCTTGTGATGCGGGGCGTTGGACGCCAGGGCGAAGGGCACATGCAGCTGCTCCACCATCTCAACGGCACCGCTGATGGGCTGCAGGTGCTGCTCCAGCATGCCCCCCATGAGGGCGCGCAACTCCTGCTCGAAATGCTCTGGCAGCGGCTGGCCATGCAATTGCTCGATATGCGAGATGCACCACTTCATGCTCACGCCGCGAAAACGCGCCAGCGCGTCCTCGGGGCTGAGGGTGACGCCGTAGCCGGCCACGTACTCGGACCAGGCCCGGGCAGCCACCACTTCGCTGTCGACCAGGGTGCCGTCACAGTCGAAGATGACCAGTTCGGGCGTGGCAGAGGGATGCTTCATCGTTGCTCCTTGTTGTCCGGGGGCGTTGGCCGCCCTCTGCAAGGAGCCGCCACTGCCATCAAAGTTCGCCGTAGGAATGCAGGCCCGAGAGGAACATGTTCACCCCGAGGAAGGCAAACGTCGTCACCAGCAGGCCCACCAGCGCCCACCAGGCGGCAGTACGGCCACGCAGGCCCTTCATGAGGCGCATGTGCAGCCAGGCGGCATAGTTGAGCCAGACGATCAGGGCCCAGGTTTCCTTGGGGTCCCACGACCAGTAGCCGCCCCAGGCCTCGGCGGCCCACAGCGCACCCAGGATGGTGGCGATAGTGAAGAAGGCAAAGCCGACCGCGATGGCCTTGTACATCACGTCATCCAGCACTTCCAGCGTGGGCAGGCGATCGGCCAGGATGCCGCGCTCGCGCAGCAGGTAGGCCACCGCCACCATCGCGGCCAGGGCGAAGGTGCCGTAGCCGATGAAGTTGGCCGGCACATGGATCTTCATCCACCAGCTCTGCAGCGCCGGCACCAGCGGCTGAATCTCGGCCGCATCCCGCGAGACGGTATACCACATCAGGAAACCGACCGCTGCCGTGATGACGGTCAGCACGAAAGCACCCAACTGGCGGGTGGCGTAACGTTCTTCGTAGTACAGGTAGAAAAGGGCTGTAATCAGGCAGAACAGGACGAAAACTTCATATAAATTGGAAATGGGGATGTGGCCCACGTCCGGCCCGATCAGGTAGGACTCGTACCAGCGCACCATCATGCCGGTAAAGCCCAGCACCACGGCCGCCCAGCACAGGCGCGAGCCGATCGCGCTGCCGGTACCGGCCGCAGTGGCCAGGCCGCCCCAGTAGAACAGCGTAGAGAGGCAGAACAGCGCGCTCATCCACAGGATCGCGGACTGGCTGGAGAGCATGTACTTGAGGAAGAATTTCTTGTCGGCCACTTCGAGCGCGCCGCCATACATGGCGATGGCCCCCAGCGAGAGCACGGCGATCACCAGCATCAGCAGGCGTACCGGCTTCCAATGCCAGCCCAGCCAGGCGAAGGTCGGTGCGGCCAGCAGCAGCACGGCCTTCTCGTAGTAATCCATAAAGCTGCCGAAGCGCCCGAAGGCGTACAGCGATCCGGCCACCAGCGCGGCGGCGTAGATCCAGTCGACGAGACTGAGCCGCCGGAAGAAGCCCTGTTCTTGCTCGTAGGCCTGGTTTGCTTGGGTCAGTTGCATTGCGTTCTCCACTGCTGCTGTCCCGGACCATGCGGCAGGCGCAAGCCAGCCCATGAGCCGGGGGATCGCCGCCATCACCGGCGGCATGAAGGGTTCAGGCCGCGGGACCGGGGGCGGGCTGGCCCGCGCCGGTCAGACGGCCTTTCATCTGTTCGAATTCCTTGTCGAAGTCCAGCGTGCGGCGCTGCGTGCTCATGGCCAGCAGCGCCTGGCTGCCCTGGCCATCGGGACCGGGCTTGATCCAGATCCAGAGGCGCCGTTCACGAATGTACAGCATCGAGAACACGCCCAGCACCAGGAACAGGCAGCCCAGGTAGACCACCTTCTTGCCCGGCGAGCGCGTCACCTGCAGCACCGAGGCCTTGATCTCCTGGAAACCCGTGAGTTGCAGGAACACCGGCGCCGGATAGAAGGCCGCATCGGCCAGGGCGTTGATGGCCAGTTGCAGGTAGCGCCCGTGCTTCTCGTCGCTGGCCACCGCAGCCAGACCGTCTTGGGCGCGCGCAGCTTGCCACAACTCCCACATGCTGCCGTTGAGGATCTTCATGAAAATGTCCGCGGCCTTTTCCTGTTCGGCAGCGGGCAGCTGTTCCAGGAAGCGCGTGACTGCGATGTAGCCGGACACCTTGCCGTCGCCGGCAAAGATGGTCAACCCGCGCAGGGCCGATTGCTCCAGTTGCCCGCGCAGCACGGGTGAGGCTTCGCGGCCGCTGCTGATGGCCTGCCGCGCATAGCGGCGTGCCGCTTCCTCGCGCAAGGCCGGATTGGCCAGGGCCGCGCGCAGGCGCATCCACTCGGCCACGCTGTCGTCGTCATCGGCCGGAATCCGCAGGTAGCGGAAGGGCTGGTCCGGCTGCTCACGCATGCCGGCCAGGAAGACGTCGGCGCCATCGATGGGCAGCGACTGCATGTAGTTGAAGTATTCACGGGCCTGGCCGGTCTTGTCGCGCAGCTTGTACTGCACGCTCGGGCCGACATTCTTGAAGTCCTTGCTGTTGGCATTCTTGGCGCTGGAGCCGAGGTGCTTGTCCAGGCCGTCCATGAAGCCGCGATTGACATTCTTGCCCACGTTGACCGCGCGCGCATCGCCCGAGGTCGAACCGGACGCCTGGCCGGAAGCAGCTGCCTGCATGTTCTCGACGTTGAAAGGACGGAAGCCGCTCCACTCGATGGTGTAGTCGCCGCTGCTGGAGGACAGCGGCGTGGTGCCGTTGACTTCGCCGGCCAGGTCGAAGTGGCTGTTGCTGCCGCCGCGCATCGGATAGGCGACCAGCTTGAGCTTGCTGCCGCCGTCCTCGAAGCTGGATTGGTAGATGGCCACGCCCTTGTAGATCAGCGGTTCGTTGACCTTGATGGTGGCGGCCGTTTCCTTGCCGGTTTCATGGTCGCGCACCACCACTTCGCTGGCGAAGAGCTTGGGCATGCCGGTCGAGTAGAAATCGATGATGAAGCGCTTCAACTGGATGGTGAAGGGCAGGTCCTGGATCATCACGCCATCCTTCTGCGGGATGATGGCGGTGCTGCTGCTGGAGCCTTCGGGAATGAGGGTGTTGCCACGGAAGGTCGGGTTGTTCAGGCCCAGGCGATAGCGTTCGGGAATTTCGGAGATGATGCCATTGCCGGCAAAGGCCGACTTGCCGTAGAACCATTGCTGGAAGCGGATCGGCAGATCCGAATCGAGCAGGCCGCCCAGGCAGATGATCACGATGGCCGCATGCGCGAAGATGTAGCCCCACTTGTTGGCCGCACCCTGCTTGGCCGCCAGCAACGTGCCGCCTTCCTTGTCGACCAGCTTGGTCTTGTAGCCGCGCGCGCCGACCTGGCGGGCCAGACGCGCCGCAGCCTCGGCCGGGCTTTCGGCGCTGGTCCATTCATGCTTGTGATGGAAATTGCGCAGCGACTGCTCGCGCACGTTGTCGCGCCAGCTCTTCACATCGCGCAGCATCTTGGGCGCGTTGCGGGCGATGCACAGGGAGGTCGACAGCACCAGGAAGCCCATGATCAGCAGGAACCACCAGGCCGAATACACCGCATACAGGCCGAGCTTGCCGAAGATCTCAAACCAGAACGGACCGAACTGGTTCACGTAGTTGGGCATCGGTTCGTTCTGCTTCATGACCGTCCCGATCACCGAGGCGATGGCGATCAGGGTCAGCAAGCTGATCGCAAAGCGCATCGATGAGACCAGCTCCACGGCCTCGCCGAGCCAGCGTTGGCGGGTCCTGATCTGGATTCCTTGGGTACTGCTGCCCGTCGTCATATTCCTGCCTTACCGGACCGGGCCTGCCGGTTCCGCTTACCTTGGGGGGATCGCCTTGCCGGTGGGCAAAGCGATGCGAACCCGGAATTCTACCGCTCCGGGAGAAAGTCCGTGATACGCGCCTGCGTAACCCGGGTATGCCGGGGCGATTATCTGGTCCGGCGGGAAGGCATCATGCCGTGTTGGACGACGATGCACCACGACGTGCGTCAACCCGCATGAAAAAAGGCGGCACGCCGGCCGCCTCTTTCCTGCCTGCGCCATGCGGCGGCAGGCTCATTACTTCAGGCCGGCGATGTAGTCGGCGACGGCCTTGATTTCCTTGTCCGACAGGCGGTCCGCGATGGCGGTCATCTGGGCGCTGTTGGTCCGTGCTCCGCCACGGAAGTTGGTCAGCTGGGCCACCGTGTAATCCTGGTGCTGGCCGGCCAGGCGCGGATACTGGGCCGGAATGCCGGCGCCGTTGGGGCTGTGGCAGCCGGCACAGGCCGGCACGTTCTTGGAGGCGATGCCGCCACGCCAGATGTGCTTGCCCAGCTCGATGGTGTCCTTGTTCTTGGCGGCACCCGGCTTGGGCGCCTGGGCGGCCAGGTAGGCGGCGACGTTGTGGATGTCTTCATCCGAGAGCGCCTTGGCCAGCGGCGACATCACCGGATTGTTGCGGTCGGGAGTACGGAAGTTGAGCAGCTGCTTGGCGATGTAGGCCTCGTGCTGGCCGGACAGCTTGGGATTCTGGGTGATGGTCGAATTGCCGGCCGCGCCGTGGCAGGATACGCAGGCCACGATGTTGCGGGCATTGTCGCCATTGGTGTAGAGGGCTTCGCCCTTGGCCGGATCGGCCTTGATCGGGGCTTTCTTGTCATCGGCCGCATGGGCCGCCGAGGACACTGCCAGCACGGCAGCAAGAACGGTATACAACAGTGGGGAAAAGGCACGGTTCATTCGTCACCCTAATACTTATTGTGGAATTGAGAGATTTTGCCCGTTCGGCGGCTGGCTGCCCCCTGCCCAAATGCCTGTTGTTTGACCTGTCTCCAATGGCCGCCATATTTTTTGCTTGCTTGGCGTCAACGAGGCGCTGGGTTTCGGGCCATTGTACAATAGCTTCTCCGCGTTTTTCCCTCCTCTTTCGGATTTCCTCCCACCATGTCGCAACTTTGGCAAGCCCGTTTCTTCACCACCGTCAATCACCTGCGGGACCTGCCCAAGACCAGTGTGCCGGAAATCGCCTTCGCCGGCCGTTCCAATGCCGGCAAATCTAGTGCCATCAACGTGCTGTGCAACCAGAAGCGCCTGGCCTTCGCCTCCAAGACGCCGGGACGTACCCAGCACATCAACTATTTCTCGCTGGGCGGCGCCCACGTGGGCCAGCACCGCAATGACGAGGCGCGCCCCGATGAAATCCGCGCCATGCTGGTGGACTTGCCCGGCTATGGCTATGCCGAGGTCTCCGGGTCGGCCAAGCATCACTGGCAAGCCCTGCTGGGCGACTACGTGCGCCAGCGCGAGCAGCTGGCGGCGCTGGTGATGATCGTCGATTCGCGCCGTCCCTTCACCGACCTGGATATCCAGATGATCGAGTGGTTCGCCCCCACCGGCAAACCCATCCATTGCATCCTGAGCAAGGCCGACAAGCTCAACCGCAACGAATCCACCAATGCCCTGCGCCAGGCCCAGACCTTCCTGCAAAGCTATGTGGATGCGGATGGCCAGCCCTTCCCGTTCACGGCCCAGTTGTTCTCGGCCTTGAAGCGCATCGGGCTCGACGAAGCCAACGACAAGATCCTGGAACTGGCCGGCCTGAACCAGCCGGTACCGGCGTCCGAGCCGGTTGCACCGGCTGCGCCTGCAAATGAAGGTGCAGGCAGCGCCGCCAGCGAAACCCCGCAAGCCTGATCGCCGACAAGGCAAGATCTTTCCGGACGGAGTACAACGCATGAATAAAAAAACCCCGGAGAACAGGGAAATTCTCCGGGGAAGAACGCCTTTCGCTTGCGCGATCAGCCCCGCTCAGGGAGGGAAGGGGAAGCGGGAGGTGAAAAAATCACCTGCCGCCAAGATAATGTAAGCCGCGTAAATTGGAGCAGATTTGCAATCAAAGGAATCAAATCTCCGAAGATAGCGATATTTGCCTCGAAATAATTCCAAGATAGCCTCAAATAACATCTAATTTTTGAAAGCTGACCTATGTCCTTGACCGATTTCAGTTCCAACGCCGCCTACCCTGCCCTGCGCATGCGCCGCATGCGCCGCGACGCCTTCTCGCGCGCCCTGATGGCAGAAAACGTCATCACCAGCGCCGACCTGATCTACCCCGTGTTCGTGCAGGAAGGCCAGAACCTGCGCACGCCCGTGGCCTCGCTGCCGGGCGTGGAGCGGCTGTCGCTGGATGCGCTGCTGCCGGTGGCCGAGGAATGCGTCAAGCTGGGCGTGCCGGTGCTGGCGCTGTTCCCGGTGATCGACCCGGCCCTGAAGACGCCTGACGGCATCGAAGCCACCAACCCCGACGGCCTGGTGCCACGCGTGGTGCGCGCTTTGAAAGACCGCTTCCCCGAACTGGGCGTGCTGTGCGACGTGGCGCTGGACCCCTACACCAGCCACGGCCAGGACGGCGTGCTCGACGAGACCGGCTACATCCTCAACGATGAAACCATCGCGCTGCTGGTCAAGCAGGCGCAAACCCAGGCCGATGCCGGCGTGGACGTGGTGGCTCCCTCGGACATGATGGACGGCCGCATCGCCGCCATCCGCGCCATGCTGGAGGCCAAAGGCCACATCTACACCCGCATCATGGCCTACTCGGCCAAGTACGCCTCGGCCTTCTACGGTCCCTTCCGCGACGCCGTCGGCTCGGCCGCCAACCTGGGCAAGGGCAGCAAGGCCACCTACCAGATGGATCCCGCCAACAGCGACGAAGCCCTGCGCGAAGTGGCGCTGGACCTGCAGGAAGGTGCCGACATGGTCATGGTCAAACCCGGCATGCCCTACCTGGACATCGTGCGCCGCGTGAAGGATGAATTCCGGGTGCCCACCTTCGCCTACCAGGTCAGCGGCGAATACGCCATGATCAAGGCCGCCGCCCAGAACGGCTGGCTGGACCACGACAAGACCATGATGGAAGCCATGATGGCCTTCAAGCGCGCCGGCGCCGATGGCGTGCTGACCTACTTCGCGCTGGACATCGCGCGCAAGCTCAAGCAGGGCTGATCCCGCTGCCACCCCAGGCCCGGCCGATGAGCGACGACCCCGTACTCGCCCAGTTCACCCAGCTGCGGCCGCGCCTGTTCGGCGTGGCCTATCGCATGCTGGCCTCGCGCAGCGAAGCCGACGACGTCCTGCAGGACGCCTGGCTGCGCTGGCACGCCCAGGACAAGTCGGTGCTCGACTCGGCCGAAGCCTGGCTGGTCACGGTAGTCACACGCCTGAGCATCGACCGCCTGCGCCAGCTGCAGCAGGAACGCCAGCACTACGTCGGCCACTGGCTGCCGGAACCGCTGGTGGGACTGGCCGACCCGGCGCCGGAGATCGACCTGTTCGGGGCGGCCCGCCTGGCCCCCTCGCCGGAAGCCCTGCTGGAACAGCAAAGTGACGTTTCCTTCGCCTACCTCCTGCTGCTGGAGCGCCTCAAGCCCGAAGAACGCGCGGCTTTCCTGCTACGTGAAGTATTTGACAACGACTATCCCGACATCGCCGCCATCCTGCAGAAGTCCGAAGCCAGTTGCCGCCAGCTGGTGCACCGCGCCCGTGAGCGGCTGGCGCGGCTGGAGCCCGATGGCATCGCGCGCCCCTCGGTTCGCTCCGCTTCCAGCCCGGTCACACGCGAAACCCACGCCCTGCTGCTGGAGAAATTCATGCAGGCCGTGCAGAGCGGCCAGCGCGAGGCCATGCTGGGCCTGCTGGCCGAGGATGCGCGCCTGATCGGAGACGGTGGCGGCAAGGTGGCCTCGTTCCCGCACCCGCTGGCCGGTGGCGAGCGCATCTCCTGGCTGTACTACGCCAACGTGCGGCGCTTTGCGCAGCGTATCGTCTATCGCGCGGCCTGGATCAACGGCAGCCCGGGCTTGCTGCGCTACGTCGATGGCGCGCTGGAATCGGCCCAGGTGCTGGAATCGGATGGCCTGCGCATCCACGCCATCTATGTGGTGCGCAACCCCGACAAGCTGGCCGCCATCGCGCAGCAAAACGCGGCGCCCTGAGATTTTTCAAATTTCTTCATTTATTTTTCACCGGACCTGTCACAAGGGGCGAGCCCACTCCGTCTAGAAGGGGAACAGCGGCGATTGGCGCCGTTGTCACCTTATCCCCGATGGAGAATCCTCATGTCCGACTTCAAGCAACGCCTGCCCCACGCCAAGCTCGCCGCCCCGGCCTTCAATGCCCTGCTCAAGGCCAGCGAAGTGGTGCACCAGAGCGGTGTCGACCCCAAGCTGCTGGAACTGGTATTCCTGCGCGTGTCGCAACTCAATGGCTGCGCCTTCTGCACCGACATGCATTCGCATGACCTGCTGCAGAAGGGCGAAGACCAGCAGCGCCTCAATACCCTGGCGGCCTGGCGCGAAATCGCCTTCTTCACCGAAGCCGAACGCGCCGCGCTGAACTGGGCCGAACGCTTCACCCACCTGCACCAGCCCGATGCCGAGAAGGAAGACGCCGCCTTCGCCCTGCTGCAGCAGCACTTCAACGATACCGAGATCGCCAACCTGACCTTTGCGGTGGCCATCATCAATGCCTGGAACCGCCTGGGCGTGGCCATGCGCCCGCAGGCTCCGCGCCGCGCCTGAACGTTCCATCGGCAGATCAGGCAGATCAGGCAGGTGAAAAAAAACGCACCCCGGTCACCCGGGATGCGTTGAACATGGTCCGATCCACATCAGACTTCTTGCTCAAAAACTGGCAGGTGGCGGCATCACGCGCGCCACCCGGATTGATGCTTCATGCCGCCGGTGCGCTCACTTCCACAGTGCGCACTTGGATTCGGCCTTGGTCATGTAGGCTTGCTCGCCGGGGATGGTCTGCACCAGCTTGTAGTAATCCCATGGGCGCTTGGATTCGGAAGGTTTCTTCACTTCCATCAGGTACATGTCGTGCACCATGCGGCCGTCCGGGCGTACCACGCCATTGCTGGTGAAGAAATCCTTGATGCGGTTCTTGCGCAGGTAGTCCATGACCTGGTCGGCATCGGTGCTGCCCACGGCCTTGACCGCCTTCAGGTACTGGCCCACGGCCGACGCGTCACCGGCCTGGAACATGGACGGCATCTTCTTCATCTTCATGAAGTAGCGATTGGCCCAGGCGCGGCTCTCGTCGTTCAGGTCCCAATACCAGCCATCGGTGAGGTACATCCCCTGCGTCATCTGCAAACCCAGCGAATGGGTATCGTTGATGAAGATGAGCAGCCCGGCCAGCTTCATGGTCTTGTTCACGCCGAACTCATTGGCAGCCTTGATGGCATTGATGACGTCGCCCCCGGCCACGGCCAGCCCCAGGATCTGCGCCTTGGAGGACTGCGCCTGCAACAGGAAGGACGAGAAATCGGAAGTCGCCAGCGGAACGCGGGTCGCGCCGACGACATTGCCGCCATTGCTCTTGACGACTTCGCTGGTGTCCTTCTCCAGCGACGTACCGAAGGCATAGTCCGCCGTCAGGAAATACCAGGACTTGCCGCCCTGGCGCGTGATGGCCGCGCCCGTACCGCGTGCCAGGGCCGTGGTGTCATAGGCGTACTGGACGGTGTAGGCATTGCACTCTTCATTGGTCTGGCGGGTGGTGCCGGCGCCGACCGAGATGAAGACCTTCTTCTTCTCGCCCGCCACCTTGCCCATGGCCAGGCTGGCGGCCGAGTTCACACCGCCGACCAGCATGTCCACGCCATCGCGGTCGAACCATTCGCGGGCCTTGTTGGCGGCGATGTCGGCCTTGTTCTGGTGGTCGGCAAAGACCAGTTCCACTTTCTTGCCGTTGATGGTGCCGCCGGCATCGGCAATGGCCATGCGGATGGCTTCGACGCCGCCCTGGCCGTCGAAGTCGGCATAAGTGCCGGACATGTCGGTGATGAAGCCGATCTTGATGGTATCGCCCGCCGCCTGGGCGGTTGGCAGGGTGGCTGCGCCCAGCAGGGCACAGGCGGCCGACAGCGCGGCGCGCCGGATGAAAGCGGTCATGGGGTCTCCTCCTTTGGGGGTCCTGGAATGTGATTCTTGTTGCGACCCCGCAATCGAGTGCGGGGAAGGTCTTGCGGGACCGGCAGTGCATCGCCGGTCCGGTCCTGCGTGGGGACGATCAGCCGACGGTGGCGCGCGTCTGTTCGCCATCGACCAGGCGCATCAGGCCCAGCGGGTTGGCGTTCTGCAGCGCGGCCGGCAGCATGGCGTCCGGATAGTTCTGGTAGCACACCGGGCGCAGGAAGCGCTCGATGGCCAGCGTGCCCACCGAGGTGCCACGCGCGTCGGAGGTAGCCGGATACGGGCCGCCATGGACCATCGCATCGCACACCTCGACGCCGGTCGGGAAGCCGTTCAACAGCAGGCGGCCGGCCTTCTGTTCGAGGATGGCGATGAGGTCCTGGTTGCCTTGCAGGTCACCGATTTCGGCTTGCAGGGTGGCGGTCAGCTGGCCGTTCATCTTGGCGGCGAAGTCCAGCAGCTGTTCACGGCTTTCCAGCTCGACGATGACGGTGGAGGGGCCGAAGACTTCTTCTTCCAGCGGCGCTTCCTTGGAGAACAGCAAGGCGGCATCGGCCTTGAACAAGTGCGGCACGGCCTGGGTGTAGCTGGTGCCGCCGGTGGCGATGACCTTCACGCCCGGCAGCTGGGTCAGGCGCGCCACACCGCCGTTGTAGTGGGTCAGGCCGCCGCTGTTGAGCATGGTGGCCGGGTTGGTGCCACCGAAGGCGGCCGACAGCTTCTCGATGAAGGCGGTCAGTTCCGGCGAACGCACGCCCAGGAGCAGGCCGGGGCTGGTGCACAGCTGGCCCACGCCGACCGTGACGGAGCCCGCCAGGTCCTTGGCGATGGCGTCACCGCGCAGCTTCAGGGCTTCGGACATCAGGATGATGGGGTTGATGCTGGACATCTCGGCAAACACCGGGATCGGCTGCGGACGGGCGGCGGCCATGTCGCACAGGGCGCGGCCACCACGCAGCGAGCCGGTGAAGCCGACGGCCTGGATGCCGGCGCTCTTGACCAGCTGGGCACCGACGCGGTCGCCGTAGATCATGTTGAAGGTACCGGCCGGCATGCCGGTCTTCTTGACGGCGCGCTCGATGGCGTTGGCTACCAGTTCGGAGGTGACCAGGTGGCCGCTGTGGGCCTTGAACACCACCGGGCAGCCGGCGGCCAGCGCGGCAGCAGTATCGCCACCGGCCACCGAGAAGGCCAGCGGGAAGTTGCTGGCACCGAACACGGCCACCGGACCCACGCCGATCTTGTACTGGCGGATGTCCGGGCGCGGCAGCGGCTGGCGTTGCGGCAGGGCGGTATCGATGCGGGCACCGTAGAAGTCGCCACGGCGCAGGACCTTGGCGAACAGGCGCATCTGGCCGCTGGTACGCGCGCGCTCGCCGGCCAGGCGCGGGGTGGCCGGCAGGGCGGTTTCACGGGCCACGGCCGCCAGGAAGTCGTCGCCCAGGGCATCGATCTCGTCGGCGATGGCTTCCAGGAACAGCGCGCGCTGTTGCGCCGGAACGGCGCGGTAGAGCGGATAGGCCTTCTCGGCCGCGTCCACGGCGGCGGCCACTTCGTGCTCGGTGGCAGTCAGGAAAGGGGTTTCAAAGAGGGCGCCGGTGGCCGCGTCCACGCTGTGCAGGGCGACGTCGCCCTGGCCGCTGCGCTGGCCGCCGATGTAGTTGTGTCCTAGGATCTTGTCGCTCACGTTGTGCTCCTGCTGGTGTCGTTGATGCCGCCCGGGGTCGGGTCAGGCAAGAAAGCTGCGCCCGCGCAAGGCGGGAGCAGCTGAGGGGGAAATGCGCAGCAGGCCGAGAGTAGCCTGCCCGCGCTGTTCATTGTCGGCCATCACATGGATTGCTGCAGCATGTTCAGGTAATCCTGTTCCGAGGCTTCGCGCGGATTGGTTTTGTGGCTGTGGTCGGCCAGGGCACCCTTGATGATCTGCGGGAACAGGGATTCGCTCACGCCCAGTTCGCGCAGGCCGGCCGGCAAGCCCAGGCGGCGGCTCATGTCACGGATTGCCGGGCCGATATCGGCACCGCTGGCCAGGCCCATGGCGTGGGCCATGCGCGCCATCTTGTTGTCCTTGACCATGCTGGGCGCGCTTTCGTTGAAGGCGATGATGGCCGGCAGGAAGATCGCGTTCAGGGTGCCGTGATGCAGCTTGGGATTGATGCCGCCCAGCGAGTGCGACAGGCTGTGCACGCAACCGAGTCCCTTCTGGAAGGCCATGGCGCCCTGCATGGAGGCGCTCATCATGTTGAGCCGCGCTTCGCGGTCACCCGGTTCACGGGTGGCGCGCTCGATGTGCGCCCAGGCGCGCCACAGGCCATCCAGCGCGATGCCGTCGGCAGGCGGGTTGAAGGCCGGGGCCATGAAGGTCTCCAGGCAGTGCGCGATGGCATCCATGCCGGTGGCGGCCGTCATCAGCGGCGGCAGGCCCAGGGTCAGTTCGGGGTCGCAGAGGGCCAGCTTGGGCACCAGGTGCGGCGAGATGATGCCGACCTTGCGGCCATCGTCGAGGATCAGGATGGCTCCCCGGCCGACTTCGCTGCCGGTACCGGCAGTGGTCGGGATGGCGATCACCGGGGCGGTCTTGGCCGTGATGTTGGCCAGGCCGCCTTCGATGAGGGCAAAGGATTTCAGCGGGCCTTCGTGGGTGCCGCAGACGGCCACGCCCTTGGCCAGGTCAATGGAGGAACCGCCGCCTACGGCCACAATGCCATCGCAGCCATGCTCGCGGAACAATGCCACGGCGGCGCGCACGGCACCCTCGTTGGGATTGGGCGGGGTCTGGTCGTAGACGACGGTGCCGGCACCTTCCTTCAACTGGCCCAGGACCTTGTCCAGCAGGCCGGCGTTGCGGATGCCCGGGTCGGTCACCAGCAGCGGCTTCTTGATGCCCAGGCGGTCGCATTCCTGCTGCAGCAGCGCCAGTGCGCCGTAGTCGAACTGGACCTGGGTAATGTAGTTGATGAGTGCCATTACATAGCCTTGATTTATAGATGTCTCCACCGGGTCCGCCATCGGCGGGCTTGCTCAGAAACCCTGCAGGAGCCAGCGTTTCCCAATAGGGGACCCGCTTTGGAAAGCCAGACTCTAAGCCATCGAGGGACGCTTGGCTAATGAGAGCTGTTGATATGGGTATAACCAGCGCTCATACTAGCGGCTTCTTTGGGGATCACTTCCATGCACAATACCTTGCCCTCGCTGGCCTCCATCACTTCGCGCCTGCACCTGCGCCAGTTGCGGCTGCTCATTGCGCTGTCCGACCATGGTTCCCTGCTCAAGGCGGCCGAGCAGGTGGCGCTGACCCAGCCGGGCGCCAGCAAGGCCTTGCAGGAGATCGAGAGTACCCTCGGAGCGCAATTGTTCACCCGCACCAATCGCGGGCTGGAAGCGACCGAGCTGGGCCATTGCGTGATCCGCTATGCGCGGCTGATCCAGACCGACCTGACCCACCTGCGTGAAGAAATGTTATCCATCATGCAAGGCCACGGTGGACGGCTGGCCGTGGGCACCATCATGGGCGCGGTGCCGCTGTTGACCGATGCGCTCACGCAATTGCTGGAGGCGCATCCGACGCTGTCGGTGGAAATCGTGGAAGACACCAGCGCCCGCCTGCTGCGCCTGCTGGACCAGGGCCGTCTGGACCTGGCGATCTGCCGCACCAGCATCAGCCAGCGCCCGGACCTGTATGACGCCTTCAACATCCATGAGGAAGAGCTGGCCGTGGTGGCCAGCGTGCAGCATCCGCTGGCAGGAGCATCCAGCCTGCAACTGGCGGACCTGGCCGATTCACGTTGGGTGGTCTATTCGGCCAACATGCCGATGCGACTGACGCTGGAGCGCGAATTCCACAATGCCGACCTGCGCTTCCCGCTGCACCTGATGGAAACCACCTCGGCCTTCACCACCTTGTCGCTGCTGCAGAAGAATCCGCACTTTGTGGCACTGCTGTCAGTGGATGTGGCGCAGTTCTGCACGCGCTTCGGCATGACGCGCATCCTGCCGCTGAAGCTGCATACGCGCAGCGAGCCCTATCAGTTGGTGACACGGCACGGGACGCTCCTGTCGCCGGTGGCGCGGTTGTTCGTGGATGGATTTGCGCGTGCGGTGGCACCGGGCGCCTGAGCAGGGCCCAAACAAAAAGCGCTCCTTGAGGAGCGCTTCATTGATGCGGCGAACGCAGCAATTACTTGTTCGGCTGCGGCGTAATGCGCAGGTACGGACGCGGCGACTTGTAGCCCTTCGGATACTTCTGTTTGATGACTTCCTCATCCTTGACCGACAACGGGATGATGACGTCGTCGCCATCCTTCCAGTTGCCCGGGGTGGCCACGGTGTAGCCGTCGGTCAGTTGCAGCGCATCGATGACGCGCAGCACTTCGTCGAAGTTGCGGCCGGTGCTCATCGGGTAGGTGATGATGAGGCGCACCTTCTTCTTCGGGTCAATCACGAAGAGCGAACGCACGGTCGCCGTTTCAGATTGGTTGGGGTGGATCATGTCGTACAGGCCCGCGACCTTCTTGTCGACGTCGGCCACGATGGGGAAGCCGACCACGGTCTGCTGGGTTTCCTCGATGTCCTTGATCCACTGGTTGTGGGCCTCGGCACCATCCACGGAGAGGGCGATGGCCTTGACGTTGCGCTTGTCGAATTCGGGCTTGAGCTTGGCGGTCAGGCCCAGCTCGGTGGTGCAGACCGGCGTGAAGTCGGCCGGGTGCGAGAACAGCACGACCCAGGAGTCACCCGCCCAGTCGTGGAATTTGATCTTGCCGATCGAGGATTCTTGCTCGAAATCCGGTGCGGTATCGCCCAGGCGCAGTGTCATGGTGGTCTCCTTGGTGGACAGAATGAAAACGGAAGGCTGACTATAACGCGAGGCCAGCCTCAGGCCAACGACTATAAAGTGCTTTTCAAATTACATTGCGACATGTGGAACTACAGATTTTGCAGGGTAGAGATGAACCTGTCGGCATCCTGATAACCGATCACGCGGCGCTGTGCCAGTTCCCGGCCATCCGCATCGAAGAACATGATGCCGGGCGGCCCGAAGAGATTGAAGCGCTTCAGCATGGCGCGGTCGTCGCCATTGTTGGCGGTCACGTCGATCTGCAGCAGCAGCATCTGGCTGAAGCGTTCCTTCACCCGCGGATCGGTAAAGGTGAAGCGTTCCATTTCCTTGCAGGACACGCACCAGTCGGCATAGAAATCCAGCATGACCGGGCGGCGCTCGCCAGCTGAGTTCTCCTTCAGCGCTGCATCCAGCTCGGCACTGGAGCGGATGCGCACGAAGTCGGTGCCATGCGCGGCGGCTGACTGGCCGCGCAGATGCGACAGGGGCGCCAGCGGATCACGCCCGCCGGTGGCCACGCTGACCAGTTGCAGCAAGCCCAGCGTGACTACCACCAGGCCGAGTGCCCGGGACATCCAGCCAGCCGGCCGCGTCCACAGCAGGAAGGCACCATAGCCGATGCCCAGCGCCGCCCAGCCAGCCACCTGCAGCCACGCAGGGATCACCGGCGACACCATCCACAGGGCCGTGCCCAACATCAATACGCCAAAGAAGCGCTTGATCGCATCCATCCAGGCACCGGCGCGCGGCAGCAGGGCGCCGGCCGAGGCGCCGACCAGCAGGAGCGGCACGCTCATGCCCATGGCCATGGCAAAGAGGGCGCTACCACCCAGCACCACGTTGCCGCTCTGGCTGATGTAAATGAGGGCGCCAGCCAGCGGTGCCGCTACGCAGGGACCAACGATCAAGCCCGAGATGGCGCCCATGAGGAACACCCCCACCCATTTGCCACTGCCGCCGCCAGAGGCTGAGGACAATCTGGTCTGCAGCGCAGCAGGAACTTGCAGGGTATAGACGTCGAACATGGACAAGGCCAGCCCGGCCATCAACAAGCCAAACGGAAGCAGCACCCACGGATGCTGCAAATAGGCCGACAAGCCGGCACCCAGCAAGCCAGCCGACACGCCCAAGGCGGTATAGACCACGGCCATGCCGAGCGAATAATCCACTGAGAGCAGGAAGCTGCGGGCGCGCCCAGACCCCGCCGGTGACTGCTGCCCCACGATGATGGAGGACAGGATGGGCAGCATCGGCAACACGCACGGCGTGAAGGAAAGGCCGATACCCAGCAGGAAGAACAGCGTCAGGACCGGCCATAACTTGCCCGCCTGCAGTACTGCGGTGATACCGTCGACGTCACTGCCACCGGACGTGGTCGCCGTACCATCCGCTGCCCCCGGACTGACGCTCTGGCCGATGGCCTGGGCCGACATCGTCAGCTTCAAGGTCATTGGTGGATAGCACAAGCCCTTGTCGGCACAGCCTTGCGATACCGCCGAAACGACAAAATCCTTCACTGCCCCGCTGACCGGAATCTGCGCAGTCACCGACTGATGGTAGGTTTCCACTTCCTTCTGGAAGTTATCGTCATATTTGCGTTTTCCGGGCGGAAACCGGGGTTCCCCGAGCGTGGCCCCTTCGGCGCTGAAGTGGAAGCGGTCGCGGTACATGTAATAGCCATCGGCAATGCGATAGCTCAGCTCCAGCGTCTGGGCATCGATCATGCGCCCGCTGAGCTGGAAGGCCTGCTCAGGGGACAGGTAATCGTCTGCGGCCTTGGCAGCCTTGGCCACCAGCAGGCCGAGCAGCGCCAGGAGCGCCAATACGATCAGCAGGGGATATCTTGTCAGGCGCGTGCGCCGGTTGATGCGGTTCAACGGTGTTCCTCGTTCGAAGGGAGTGCTCTTTACTTCATACGCGCAGGGGACGAGCGGTCTCATCCTGCATCCACGCCAGATAAGCCGGAAGACCCGCCGTGATGGGCAAGGCGATGATTTCGGGCACGTCGTAGGGATGAGCCTCGGCGATTGCCTGCTCAAGTTCCTGGTAGCGGCCCTGGGTGGTCTTGATCAGCAAGGGGATCTCGGCATCGCGCTGGATCTTGCCCTGCCAGCGATAGACCGACTGCACCGGGGCCAGGATGTTGACGCAGGCCGCCAGGCCTTGTTCCACGAGTGTATTGGACAAGCGTTCGGCCAACGCCTGGTCGGGCACATTGGCCAGTACCAGCAGGGGCTGGTTCAACAGGGATGTGGACATAAAAAGGTCTCCTTGCAGAGTCCGTATTCAACCACATCCGGAGGCCAGGCGTGACGGCGCACATCAGCCGGATGAAAGAAAATGCAGCCGCACAAAACAAAAAAGCCAGGCAGAGCCTGGCTTTTCCTGGTGATGCAGCGTCCGGTGAATTATTCAGCGGTCGGTGCGTCAGCAGCGTCGGTGACTTCCGGACGATCGACCAGCTCAACGAAGGCCATCGGTGCGTTGTCGCCTTGGCGGAAGCCCATCTTCAGGATGCGCAGGTAGCCGCCGTTACGGGTAGCGTAGCGCGGGCCCAGTTCGGAGAACAGCTTGCCGACGATTTCGCGGTCGCGCAGGCGGTTGAAAGCCAGGCGCTTGTTGGCCAGGGTGTCGGTCTTGCCCAGGGTCAGGATCGGCTCGACGACGCGGCGCAGTTCCTTGGCCTTCGGCAGGGTGGTCTTGATGGCTTCATGACGCAGCAGCGAAACAGTCATGTTGCGCAGCATGGCCAGGCGGTGGGACGAAGTACGATTCAGTTTGCGGAGACCGTGACGGTGACGCATGGTAATTTCCTTTCAGGTTACAGTTTTGATCCAGTTCTTCTATCGGCAGGCCAGCTGGGCTGACCGGACCGCGGACCGGTAAATATCGGATAAAAGTTCTTTGCTACGGATGTGACGACTACTTCAGGTACAGCCTCAAGCCAGCCTGGCGGTGCGGCTTGCACCGCAGCCCGCCAGATGACGTGAATTACTTTTCCAGACCAGCCGGCGGCCAGTTTTCCAGCTTCATGCCCAGGGTCAGGCCACGCGAAGCCAGGACTTCCTTGATTTCGTTCAACGACTTGCGACCCAGGTTCGGGGTCTTCAGCAGTTCGTTTTCGCTGCGCTGGATCAGGTCGCCAATGTAGTAGATGTTCTCGGCCTTCAGGCAGTTTGCCGAACGGACGGTCAGTTCCAGGTCGTCGACCGGACGCAGCAGGATAGGATCGACCTGCGGTGCGCGCGACGGTGCTTCTGCAGTCGCTTCGGTGCCTTCCAGGGCAGCGAACACGTTGAGTTGATCAACCAGCACGCGAGCCGACTGGCGGATCGCTTCTTCCGGAGTAATGACGCCGTTGGTCTCGATGTTCATGACCAGCTTGTCCAGGTCGGTACGCTGTTCCACACGCGCGGATTCGACCGCGTAGGACACGCGACGCACCGGCGAGAACGACGCATCCAGGATGATGCGGCCGATGGTCTTGTTGGTGTCTTCGGACAGGCGACGCACGTTGCCCGGCACATAGCCACGGCCCTTTTCGACCTTGATCTGCATGTCCAGCTTGCCGCCACCGGTCAGGTTGGCGATGACGTGATCCGGGTTGATCAGTTCGACGTCGTGCGGCAGATCGATATCGGAAGCCAGGACGGCGCCTTCGCCTTCCTTCTTCAGGGTCAGGGTGACTTCGTCACGGTTGTGCAGCTTGAAGACCACGCCCTTCAGGTTCAGCAGAATGTCGACCACGTCTTCCTGCACACCGTCCAGCGAGGAGTACTCGTGCACGACGCCAGCGATGGTGACTTCGGTGGGAGCGTAACCGCTCATGGTCGACAGCAGGACGCGACGCAGCGCGTTGCCCAGGGTGTGACCGTAACCACGCTCGAACGGCTCCATCACGACCTTTGCGTGACCGGGGGCCAGGGTTTCCACTTCGATGATGCGGGGCTTCAACAAACTGTTTTGCATGAATTGTCCTTTTCAATACCCTCGGCTCGTTACACCGATAAGGCTGATGGCAGTTCGGAAAAATGCCCACCATGAGGTGGGCACAGGGGTACGGCGGTACTACGAATTAACGCGAGTACAGTTCGACGATCAGCGATTCGTTGACGTCGGCAGCGATTTCGCTACGGTCCGGAGCGGACTTGAAGGTGCCTTCCAGCTTCTTCGAATCCACGGAAACCCACTGCGGGAAACCGTTCGATTCGGCCAGCGACAGGGCTTCGGCGATACGCACTTGCTTCTTGGCCTTTTCACGCACGGCAACCACGTCGCCAGCCTTGACGGAGTAGGAAGCGATGTTCACGACTTGACCGTTCACGGTCAGGGCCTTGTGGGACACCAGCTGACGCGCTTCAGCGCGGGTCGAGCCGAAGCCCATGCGGTAGACGACGTTGTCCAGGCGCGATTCCAGCAGCTTCAGCAGGGTTTCGCCGGTGTTGCCCTTGCGGCGGTCGGCTTCAGCGAAGTAGCGGCGGAACTGACGCTCGAGGACGCCGTACATGCGCTTGACCTTCTGCTTTTCACGCAGCTGGTTGCCGTAGTCGGAGGTGCGGGCGCCCGAAGTGCGACCGTGTTGACCCGGCTTGGAATCCAGCTTGCACTTGGAATCCAGCGAGCGGCGTGCGCTCTTCAGGAACAGGTCGGTGCCTTCGCGGCGGGAGAGTTTTGCTTTCGGTCCGATATAACGTGCCACGGTATTTCCTTTATCAATGACGTCCCATGTTGCCGGACGCTAGTCTGACCTGCATGCGGCCAGACAGTGGTCTTAAGAACAAAACCCGCCAAGGGGATTGGCGGGTGATTTGCCTGCGCTTTTGCCTGACTGACAGGCGAAAGCGCAAGATTATACTACAACTTAGATGCGACGGCGCTTCGGCGGACGGCAGCCGTTGTGCGGGACCGGGGTCACGTCCTGGATCTGGGTGATCTTGATGCCCAGGTTGTTCAGAGCGCGCACTGCGGATTCACGGCCCGGGCCGGGGCCCTTGATACGCACTTCCAGGTTCTTGATGCCGCATTCGATGGCAACCTTGCCGGCGCTTTCAGCGGCGACCTGGGCTGCGAACGGAGTCGACTTGCGCGAACCCTTGAAGCCAGCACCACCCGAAGTTGCCCACGACAGAGCGTTGCCCTGACGGTCGGTGATCGTGATGATGGTGTTGTTGAACGAAGCGTGAACGTGCGCGATGCCTTCAGCAACGTTCTTCTTGACTTTCTTACGAACACGCGATGCTGCTGCGTTGTTGGGGGACTTTGCCATAATTTCTTCCTTGAATCCGACCAGTGCTTGCGCCTGCCGGGATTATTTCTTCAGCGATTGAGCGGCCTTGCGCGGACCCTTGCGAGTACGGGCGTTGGTGCGGGTACGTTGACCACGAACCGGCAGGCCACGACGGTGACGCAGGCCGCGGTAGCAACCCAGGTCCATCAAACGCTTGATGTTCATGGACAACTCACGGCGCAGATCGCCTTCCACGACGAACTTGGCGATTTCGTCACGCAGCTTTTCCAGCTCGTTATCGTCCAGGTCCTTGACCTTCTTGTTGGTCGGAACGCCGGTAGCAGCGCAAATGTCTTGTGCGCGCGGACGGCCAATACCATAGATGGCGGTCAGGCCGATTACGGTGTGCTGATGGTTGGGGATGTTGACCCCTGCAATACGTGCCATTCGTTATTCCTCGATCAATAACGTTAAGTTAACCCTGGCGCTGCTTATGGCGAGGTTCGGTGCAGATCACACGAACGATACCATTGCGCTTGATGATTTTGCAGTTGCGGCAGATCCGCTTGACTGATGCGAGCACTTTCATTGTGGCCCTCTTTCTTTCAATGTTTCACTGTTACTTGGTTCGGAACACGATACGTGCCCGGCTCAAATCGTAAGGCGTCAGTTCCACCGTTACCTTATCGCCGGGCAGGATACGGATGTAATTCATGCGCATCTTGCCGGAAATATGGCCGAGTACAACGTGACCGTTTTCCAACTTAACCCTGAATGTCGCGTTGGGCAGATTTTCAAGAATCTCGCCCTGCATCTGAATAACGTCGTCTTTTGCCATTCCGTGTCTTCTTCCTTGGAGCATGAGCCCGCTTATCGCGGTGTCATGCCACCCTTGAAATTAGCTTTGCGGAGCAACGATTCATACTGCTGCGACATCACATAGTTCTGCACTTGGGCCATGAAATCCATCGTCACGACCACAATGATCAGCAGCGATGTGCCACCGAAGTAGAACGGCACCTTCCAGCGTGCGATCAGGAACTCTGGCAGCAGGCACACCAAGGTGATGTACACGGCGCCGGCCAGGGTCAGGCGCATCAGGATCTTGTCGATATAACGCGCTGTCTGGTCACCCGGACGGATACCCGGAACAAAAGCACCACTCTTCTTCAGGTTGTCTGCCGTTTCCTTGCTGTTGAACACCAGTGCGGTGTAGAAGAAGCAGAAGAAGACGATAGCCACCGCATACAGCAAGGCATGGATCGGTTCGCCTGGTGCCATCGATGCCGCCAGATCCTTCAGGAAACGAATGAAGGGATTCGACGTATCACCGGAGGTGAACCAGCTGGTGATCGTGGCCGGGAACAGGATGATCGACGATGCAAAGATCGGCGGAATCACGCCAGCCATGTTCAGCTTCAGCGGCAAGTGGCTGCTCTGGCCACCGTAGATCTTGTTGCCGACCTGACGCTTCGCATAGTTCACCAGGATCTTGCGCTGGCCACGTTCGATGAAGACCACCAGGAACGTCACCAGAGCCACGATCACGCAGATCAGGATTGCCGACAGGGCGTTCATCGAACCAGTACGAACCAGCTCGAACAAGCCACCCAGAGCATTCGGCAGACCTGCCGCAATACCGGCGAAGATGATGATCGAGATGCCATTGCCCAGACCACGTTCAGTGATCTGTTCACCCAGCCACATCAGGAACATCGTACCGGTAATCAAGGTCACCACCGTGGTCAGACGGAAGGCCAGACCCGGATCCAGCACCAGGCCGGCTTGCGATTCCAGCGCCACCGCAATGCCCAGCGCCTGGAAGGTCGCCAGCACCAGGGTGCCGTAACGGGTGTACTGCGTGATCTTGCGACGACCGGCTTCACCCTCTTTCTTCAATGCTTCCAGCTGCGGCGAAACCACCGACAGCAGCTGCATGATGATCGATGCCGAGATATACGGCATGATCCCCAGTGCGAAGATCGTGAAGCGCGACAGGGCACCACCGGAGAACATGTTGAACATGCCCAGAATGCCGCCCTGGTTCTGCTTGAACAGCTGCGCCAACTGCGTCGGATCAATACCCGGAACCGGGATATGTGCACCGATGCGATAAACGATCAACGCCCCCAGCAGGAACCACAAACGACCCCAGGGGAATCCTTTTGCGGCACCTTTTGCTAATTGAGGAGTAGTTGCCAATTAATGCTCCGGGACCGGATCACTCAGCGATGGAACCACCGGCAGCTTCGATAGCGGCCTTGGCACCAGCGGTTGCGATCAGACCCTTGACGGTTACCTTCTTGGTCAGTTCGCCAGCCTTGATGATACGCACGACACGAGCCAGTTCCGACACGAGGCCGGCTTGCTTCAGTGCCAGGACGTCGATCTCGGCGACGGGCAGCTTTTCCAGGTCGGACAGGCGCACTTCAGCCTTGTAAGGCGTAGCCAGCGACTTGAAACCGCGCTTGGGCAGACGACGTTGCAGGGGCATCTGGCCGCCTTCAAAGCCGACCTTGTGGAAACCGCCCGAACGCGACTTCTGACCCTTGTGGCCGCGACCAGCGGTCTTGCCCAGGCCAGAGCCGATACCACGACCGACGCGACGCTTAGCGTGCTTGGCGCCGTCTGCGGGTTGGATAGTGTTTAATTGCATGATTCGCTCCGTTCGCAAGCCGAGGCTTACGACACAACTTTCACAAGATAGGACACTTTGTTGATCATGCCGCGCACCGACGGGGTGTCTTCCAGTTCGGACACCGAGTTGACGCGACGCAGACCCAGACCGCGCACGGTAGCGCGGTGGTCCTGACGAGTACCGATCAGACCCTTGACCAGCTTGACTTTGATTGTGTTAGCCATCTCGATCACCTTAGCCCAGGATTTCTTCGACCGACTTGCCGCGCTTGGCAGCAATTTCAGCCGGAGTGTTCATCTTCGACAGACCGTCCAGGGTGGCACGGACCATGTTGTAGGGGTTGGTCGAACCGGTCGACTTGGCCACCACGTTGGTCACGCCCATCACCTCGAAGATCGCGCGCATCGGACCGCCGGCGATGACGCCAGTACCGTCCTTGGCCGGCGAGATCATCACAGACGAAGCGCCGTGCTTGCCGATGACGGTGTGTTGCACGGTACCGTTCTTCAGGGTCACCTTGATCAGCTTGCGACGAGCTTCTTCCATCGCCTTCTGCACGGCCACGGGCACTTCCTTGGACTTGCCCTTGCCCATGCCGATACGGCCATCGCCGTCACCGACCACTGCCAGCGCTGCGAAACCCATGATGCGGCCGCCCTTCACCACCTTGGTGACGCGGTTGACCGCGATCATTTTTTCGCGCATGCCGTCATCAGGCTTGTCGCTTTGCGTTTTCGATTGCATTTTTGCCATGATCGATAATCCTTAGAACTTCAGGCCGGCTTCACGCGCAGCCTCAGCCAGCGCCTTGACGCGACCGTGATAACGGAAACCGGAGCGGTCGAATGCGACTTCAGTCACACCGGCCTTCAGAGCCTTCTCCGCCACGCGCTTGCCGATCAGGGCAGCAGCGGCAGCATTGCCGCCCTTGCCGGTCTGACCTGCCAGCTGGGCGCGGACTTCTGCTTCCAGGGTGGAAGCGGAAGCCAGCACGTTGGCGTCGGGGCCGATGACGCTGGCGTAGATGTGCGTGTTGGTACGGTGCACAGCCAGACGATTCACCTTCAGTTCTGCGATCTTGGCGCGAGTCTGAGTCGCACGGCGCAGGCGAGATTGTTTCTTGTCCATCGTCAACCCCTATTACTTCTTCTTGGTTTCTTTGAGCGTCACCACTTCGTCAGCGTAGCGCACACCCTTGCCCTTGTAGGGTTCGGGTTCGCGGTACGCGCGAATTTCAGCGGCGACCTGGCCAACCACCTGGCGATCGATACCCTTGATCAGGATTTCGGTCTGGGTCGGGGTCTCAACCTTGATGCCGGCGGGCATCTGGTGAACGATGGGGTGTGAGAAGCCCAGCGACAGGTTCAGCTTGTCGCCTTGTGCTTGTGCACGGAAACCCACGCCAACCAGGTTCAGCTTCTTTTCGAAGCCCTTGGTGACGCCGTTGACCATGTTGTTGACCAGAGCACGCAGGGTGCCCGACATCGCGTTGGCTTCGCGGCTGTCATCAGCCACTTCGAAGCTCAGCGAGCCATTGTTGTTGACCACCTTGACCTTCTTGGTCAGCGGTTGGGTCAAGGAGCCCAGCGGGCCCTTGACGGTGATTTGCTCTGCAGTGATGGTCGCTTCCGCGCCATTCGGCAGTGCAACAGGCATTTTACCTACACGAGACATCTTGCACTCCTTAGGCCACGTAGCAAATCACTTCGCCACCGACACCGGTTGCGCGTGCTTTGCGATCAGTCATCACGCCGCGCGGGGTGGACACGATTGCCACACCCAGGCCGTTCATGACGTTGGGGATATCGTCCTTGCCCTTGTAGATGCGCAGACCCGGACGGGACACGCGCTCCAGGCGCTCGATGACCGGACGGCCAGCGTAATACTTCAAACCGATTTTCAATTCAGCCTTGCCATCAGCGGCAACAACGGCGAAATCTTCGATATAGCCCTCGTCCTTGAGGACGTTGGCAATGGCGACCTTCACTTTGGAAGACGGCATGACGACGGTAGTCTTGTTCACGCCTTGCGCATTGCGGATACGGGTCAGCATATCGGCGATAGGATCGCTCATACTCATTGCTTCTTCTCCTATTACCAGCTAGCTTTGGTCAAACCCGGGATTTCGCCGCGCATGGCGATTTCACGGACCTTGATACGGCCCAATCCGAACTTGCGGAAAGTACCACGGGGACGGCCAGTCAGTGCGCAACGGTTGCGCTGACGGGTCGGAGCGGAGTTACGCGGCAGAGCCTGCAGCTTCAGGCGGGCTTCGTAACGCTCTTCTTCCGACTTCGATTGGTCGTCGATAATAGCCTTCAACTCGGCGCGCTTGGCAGCATACTTCTTCACCATTTCTGCGCGCTTCTGTTCACGGTTAATCAGTGCCAGTTTTGCCATGGCATCCTCAGTTTCTGAACGGGAATTTAAATGCGGCGAGAAGCGCCTTCGCTTCGTCGTCGGTCTTTGCAGTCGTGGTGATGCTGATGTTCATGCCACGCAGTGCATCGATCTTGTCGTACTCAATTTCGGGGAAGATGATCTGCTCTTTCACACCGATGTTGTAGTTGCCACGACCATCGAACGCACGACCCGACACGCCACGGAAGTCACGCACGCGCGGCAGGGCCACGGTGATCAGACGATCCAGGAATTCGTACATGCGGGCGCCACGCAGGGTCACCATGCAACCGATCGGGTAGCCTTCGCGGATCTTGAAACCTGCGATAGCCTTGCGAGCCTTGGTCACCACCGGCTTCTGGCCAGCAATCTTGGTCAGATCGCCAACGGCGTGCTCGATGATCTTCTTGTCCGCAACTGCTTCGGACAGACCCATGTTCAGGGTGATCTTCAGGATGCGCGGAACTTCCATCACCGACTTGTACGAATACTTCGTAGTCAGATCGGCGACGACCTTATCTTTATAAAACTGTTGAAGACGTGCCATGATGTTTAAACCTTAACGACTTCGCCGTTGGACTTGAAAGCGCGGACCTTCTTGCCGTCCACTTCCTTGTAAGCCACACGATCTGCCTTGCCGGTCGCAGCGTTGAACAACGCGACGTTCGACACATGAATTGGCATCAGCTTATCGACGATGCCGCCAGTTGCACCCGTCATCGGGTTCGGACGGGTCGCCTTCTTTGCGACGTTCACGCCTTCCACGACGACATAATCGGTCCCGACGCGAGCAGTCACGACACCGCGCTTGCCCTTGTCTTTGCCGGTCAACACGATGACTTCATCGTTTTTACGAATCTTTGCCATGACCACTCCTTACAGAACTTCAGGCGCCAGGGAGACGATCTTCATGAAGCGCTCTGTACGCAGCTCACGAGTCACCGGCCCAAAGATACGGGTGCCGATGGGCTCCAGCTTGGCGTTCAGCAGGACGGCAGCATTACCATCGAACTTGACCAGCGAACCATCCTGACGACGCACGCCCTTGGCGGTGCGAACGACGACAGCGTTATAAATTTCACCCTTCTTGACGCGACCACGCGGTGCTGCGCTCTTGACAGTAACCTTGATCACATCGCCAATGCCCGCATAGCGGCGCTTGGAACCACCCAAGACCTTGATGCACAGAACTTCGCGCGCACCAGTGTTGTCGGCCACTTCGAGCCGGCTTTCAGTTTGAATCATGATATTTTCTTTCCCAACTTAATCCGCTTCGCAGGATGCGCTGGCGGTCAGTCTTGGTCCTGTTAGCAAGCGAACTCGCTAGTTAGGGGACGAATAGAGCTACTCTTGAGTCTTCCTCTGCAAACTTTGTTTTGCAAAGAAAGAGCTCGATATTATGGCACCATAATATCGAGCACGCAAGTACTACCTTTACTGCTTAAACGATTTGTGCTTCCTGCACCACACGGGTCACAGTCCACGCCTTCGTCTTGGAGATCGGACGGCTTTCGGTGATTTCCACCACATCGCCGGCCTTCGCCGTGTTTTGCTCATCATGCGCATGGTACTTCTTGGTGCGCTTGATGATCTTGCCGTACAGCGGGTGCTTCATTTGACGCTCGATTTCGACAGTGACGGTCTTATCCATCTTGTCCGACACAACTTTGCCAATCAGCGTGCGCTTGAGCGCTTGTTTCACTTGATCGTTCATTGTTGGCCATCCTTCGAGTTGATCACAGTTTTCACACGTGCGATGTCGCGACGTACCTTCTTCAGCTGTGCGGTATTGTTCAGTTGCTGGGTCGCAATTTGCATGCGCAGGCTGAACTGAGCTTTCAACAGCTCGCCCAGTTCCTTTTCCAGTCCTGCCTTGTCCTTACCGCGGAGTTCAGATGCTTTCATGTTCCGCTCCTAATTATTGACCGACTTGGCGAACAACGAAAGTCGTCGACAGCGGCAATTTGGCAGCAGCCAAACGGAACGCCTCGCGCGCCAGGGCTTCGTCCACACCGTCCATCTCGTACAGTACCTTACCCGGCTGGATTTCAGCCACGTAGTACTCCGGATTACCCTTACCGTTACCCATACGCACTTCTGCGGGCTTCTGGGAAATTGGCTTGTCCGGGAAAACGCGGATCCAGATACGACCACCGCGCTTGATGTGACGGGTCATCGCACGACGAGCAGCTTCGATCTGACGGGCAGTGATACGGCCGCGGCCGGTTGCCTTCAGACCAAAATCGCCGAACGAGACGGCGGTTCCGCGGGTGTGCGAAATGCCGGTGTTACGACCTTTTTGTTCTTTACGATATTTTCTACGTGCTGGTTGCAGCATGATTATTCTCCTGCTTTCTCAGCCGACACACCGGCATCGGCAGCTTGAGGACGACCACCGCCACGCTTTGCACCGGCGCCAGGAGCACCAGTCTTGGAGCGGGGACGTGCACCCGGCTTGCCGTCGTCACGACGGGGACCACGACGCTTCTTGTCGTCTTCCGGTTCGCCGACCAGCACCGGCGATTCGCCGTTTGCCAGGCGATCGCCCTTGTAGACCCACACCTTCACACCGATGATGCCGTAGGTGGTTTCAGCTTCGCCGAAGCCATAGTCGATATCGGCGCGCAGGGTGTGCAGGGGCACACGGCCTTCACGGTACCATTCGGTACGTGCGATTTCGATGCCGTTCAGACGACCCGAGGACATGATCTTGATGCCTTGGGCGCCCAGGCGCATGGCGTTCTGCATCGCACGCTTCATGGCGCGACGGAACATGATGCGCTTTTCCAGCTGCTGGCAGATCGAGTCAGCGATCAGCTGAGCATCGGCTTCCGGCTTGCGGATTTCTTCGATGTTGACGTGCACGGGCACGCCCATCAGCTTGGCCAGTGCCGACTTCAGCACTTCGATGTCCTCGCCCTTCTTGCCGATCACAACGCCCGGACGGGAGCTGTAAATGGTGATGCGGGCGTTCTTGGCCGGACGCTCGATGACCACTCGGCCAACCGAAGCGTTCTTCAGCTTCTTCTTCAGGTAAGCACGGACCTTCAGGTCCTCGTTGAGCATGTCGGCAAAGTTGTTGTTGCCTGCATACCAACGCGAGCCCCAGTTACGCGTAACCGCCAGACGGAAACCGGTTGGATGAATCTTCTGTCCCATCGTGACTCCTTAGTTTCCGACGGTCACGTAAATGTGACACGACTGCTTGGAAATACGATCACCACGGCCCTTAGCACGCGCCGTGAAGCGCTTGAGGACCGCACCCTTTTCCACATAAATGGTCTTGACTTTCAGCTCGTCAATGTCGGCACCATCGTTGTGTTCGGCGTTCGCGATTGCGGACTCCAGAACCTTCTTGATGATGACCGCGCCCTTCTTGGGGCTGAAGGCCAAGATATTCAGTGCCTGATCAACTTTTTTACCGCGGATCAGGTCTGCAACCAGGCGGCCTTTCTGGGCCGACAGGTGCACACCGCGCAGAGTAGCTTTAGTTTCCATCATAGGACCTTATTTCTTAGCCTTCTTATCGGCAGCGTGACCCTTGAAAGTACGGGTCAGCGCGAATTCGCCGAGCTTGTGACCAACCATGTTTTCCGACACATAGACCGGCACGTGTGCCTTGCCATTGTGCACGGCAATCGTCAGGCCGATGAAGTCCGGCATGATGGTCGAACGACGCGACCAGGTCTTGATCGGCTTCTTGTCCTTGGTCGCCTGGGCAGCCTCAACCTTTTTCACCAGGTGGGCGTCGCAGAAAGGACCTTTTTTCAATGAACGTGTCATGTTTTATCCTTTATTTCTTGCCGCGACGCGAGACAATCATCGAAGTCGTACGCTTGTTGCTACGAGTCTTCTTGCCCTTGGTCTGCTGGCCCCACGGGGAAACCGGGTGACGACCAGCGGCGGTCTTGCCTTCACCACCACCGTGCGGGTGATCCACCGGGTTCATGACAACGCCACGAACGGTCGGACGCACACCGCGCCAACGGGTTGCACCGGCCTTACCGATCTTGCGCAGGTTGTGCTCGCCGTTACCGACTTCACCGATGGTGGCGCGGCATTCGATGTGAACGCGACGCACTTCACCGGAGCGCAGACGAACCTGGGCGTAGGTGCCTTCACGTGCCATCAGCACGACAGCGGCGCCAGCGGTACGGGCGATTTGCGCGCCCTTGCCCGGCAGCATTTCCACGCAGTGGATGGTGGTACCGACGGGGATGTTGCGGATCGGCAGGGTGTTGCCCGACTTGATCGGAGCTTCAGAACCGCTGATCAGCTGATCGCCAACCGACACGCCCTTGGGAGCGATGATGTATTTGCGCTCGCCGTCCGCGTAGCACAGCAGTGCGATGTGCGCGGTACGGTTCGGGTCGTATTCGATACGCTCAACCTTGGCAGGGATACCATCCTTGTTGCGACGGAAGTCGACAACACGGTAGTGCTGCTTGTGACCACCGCCGATGTGGCGGGTGGTGATGTGGCCGTTGTTGTTACGGCCGGCGGTCTTGGACTTCTTTTCGACCAGCGATGCCAGCGGACGGCCCTTGTACAGGTCGGGATTGACGACCTTGACCATGCCGCGCCGACCGGGCGAGGTCGGCTTCACTTTTACGAGTGCCATTATTTAGCCTCCTCGGTGAAGTTGATTTCTTGACCCGGCTTCAGGCTGACGAAAGCACGGCGGGTGTGGTTGCGGCGGCCCATACCGTTGCGCGAGCGCTTCTGCTTGCCCTGACGGTTGGCGACTTGCACCGATTCCACTTCCACCTTGAACAGCAGTTCGACGGCGGCCTTGACTTCCAGCTTGGTGGCGTCCTTGGCGACCAGGAAGACGACTTGCTCGTTCTTCTCGGCGACAAAGGTTGCCTTTTCGGAGATCACCGGTGCCAGCAGCACCTTCATCAGGCGCTCTTCGCTATGTTTCACGATTGCGTTCATGCCAGCAACTCCTCAATCTTTGCCAGAGCCGGCTTGGTGATCAAGACATTCTTGAAGTACACCAGCGACACGGGATCAGCTTGACGCGGCTCGACCACCAGCACGCCCGGCAGGTTGCGCGAGGCCAGCAGCAGCTTTTCGTCCAGGCTGTCGGTAATAACCAGCACCGATTCCATGCCCATGCCCTTCAACTTCTGGGCCAGCAGCTTGGTCTTCGGGGCTTCGACGGCGAACTCTTCGACGACCGACAGGCGGCCTTCACGAGCCAACTGGGACAGGATCGAGCAGACACCTGCGCGATACATCTTCTTGTTGACCTTGTGGGTGAAGTTTTCGTCAGGCGAGTTCGGGAAGATACGGCCACCACCGCGCCACAGAGGCGACGAGGACATACCGGCACGTGCACGGCCAGTACCCTTTTGACGCCAGGGCTTCTTGGTGGTGTGGCTGACTTCTTCACGATCCTTTTGCTTGCGGTTGCCGCTACGAGCGTTGGCTTGGTAGGCAACCACGACCTGGTGGATCAGGGCTTCGTTGTAGTCACGACCGAAAATGGTATCCGGTGCGGCGACGTTCGAAGCAGCTTGACCTTGGTCATTCAGGAGCTTCAGTTCCATTATTAAGCCCCCTTCTTCGCTTTGACTTTGACTGCCGGCGAAACGATCACTTGACCGTTCTTGGCGCCAGGAACGGCACCCTTGACCAGCAGCAGCTGACGCTCTGCGTCCACACGGGCGATTTCCAGGTTCTGGACGGTGGTCTTGACATCACCCAGATGACCGGTCATGCGCTTGCCGGGGAACACGCGGCCCGGATCCTGCGCCATACCGATGGAGCCAGGAACGTTGTGCGAGCGGGAGTTACCGTGGGTCGCGCGACCCGACGAGAAGTTGTAACGCTTGATGGTACCGGCGTAGCCCTTACCGATCGACACGCCTTGCACGTCGACTTTCTGGCCAGCTTCAAACATGCCGATGCCAACGACGTCGCCAGCCTTCAGTTCGGCAGCCTTGGAAGCGTCAACACGGAATTCTTTGAGGACAGTACCTGCCTCGACGCCAGCTTTGGCGAAGTGGCCGGCGGCGGCTTTCACCACGCGCGAAGCGCGGCGTTGACCGAAGGTCACCTGAACAGCGGAATAACCATCCACTTCAGGCGTTTTGATTTGAGTCACGCGGTTGTTGGACACGTCCAGCACGGTCACAGGGATCGAATCCCCATCTTCCGTGAAGATGCGCATCATACCAACCTTGCGACCAACAAGGCCCAGGCTCATTGTTTTCTCCATTCCCGCCTGCGATTGGGCGGGGCTGATGTTCGTACTACCATAAATTATGGGTCTTGCAAACGCAAAACCCACATCGAAGCCGAGCATTATAGCCCGTAAAACAAAAGCGCACAACCGAGGTTGTGCGCTTTTCCAACACTATGCCAGCTGATTACTGCAGCTTGATTTCAACATCAACGCCAGCGGGCAGGTCCAGCTTCATCAATGCGTCAACCGTCTTGTCGGTCGGATCGACGATATCCATCAGGCGCTGATGGGTACGGATTTCGAACTGATCGCGGGAGGTCTTGTTGACGTGCGGCGAACGCAGGACGTCGAAGCGCTGGATGCGGGTCGGCAGGGGAACCGGGCCCTTGACGACAGCGCCGGTACGCTTGGCGGTGTCAACGATTTCCAGTGCGGACTGGTCGATCAGACGATAGTCGAAAGCTTTCAGACGGATACGGATTTTTTGGCTAGGAACCGACATGATTTTCCTTTAAAGAACGAACCGGGGATGGGGATCATCCCCGGCGATGTTAAAAATGCGACTAGTGTTACTGGGTACTGCTACTGCTGATCCGACGATCAGTCGAAGATCTTGGCAACCACGCCGGCTCCGACGGTACGGCCGCCTTCACGGATAGCGAAGCGCAGGCCTTCTTCCATGGCGATCGGGTTGATCAGTTGCACGGTGATCGACACGTTGTCGCCCGGCATGACCATTTCCTTGTCCTTCGGCAGTTCGATCGCACCGGTCACGTCGGTGGTACGGAAGTAGAACTGCGGACGGTAGTTGTTGAAGAACGGGGTGTGACGGCCGCCTTCATCCTTCGACAGAACATAGATCTCGCCGGTGAAGTGCTTGTGCGGCTTGATCGAACCCGGCTTGGCCAGAACCTGGCCACGCTGCACGTCTTCACGCTTGGTGCCGCGCAGCAGCACGCCAACGTTGTCGCCAGCTTGACCTTGGTCCAGCAGCTTGCGGAACATTTCCACGCCGGTGCAGGTGGTCTTCTGGGTGTCAGCGATACCGACGATTTCGATTTCTTCGCCGACCTTGATGATGCCGCGCTCAACGCGACCGGTCACCACGGTGCCACGGCCGGAGATCGAGAACACGTCTTCCACCGGCATCAGGAAGGTACCGTCAACGGCACGTTCCGGGGTCGGGATGTAGGTGTCCAGGGCTTCTGCCAGGGCCATGATGGCTTGTTCGCCCAGGGGACCGGTGTCGCCTTCCAGCGCCAGCTTGGCCGAACCCTTCACGATGGGCAGGTCGTCGCCAGGGAACTCGTACTTCGACAGCAGTTCGCGGACTTCCATTTCCACCAGTTCCAGCAGCTCAGCGTCGTCCACCATGTCAGCCTTGTTCAGGAAGACGATGATGTAAGGAACGCCAACCTGGCGCGACAGCAGGATGTGTTCGCGGGTCTGCGGCATCGGGCCGTCAGCGGCCGAGCACACCAGGATCGCGCCGTCCATCTGGGCTGCGCCGGTGATCATGTTCTTCACATAGTCGGCGTGGCCTGGGCAGTCAACGTGCGCGTAGTGACGGTTCGCGGTTTCGTATTCGACGTGCGCGGTGTTGATGGTGATGCCGCGTGCCTTCTCTTCAGGCGCTGCGTCGATCTGGTCGTAGGCCTTCGCTTCGCCGCCGAACTTCTTCGACAGAACGGTTGCGATTGCAGCGGTCAGGGTGGTCTTGCCGTGG
Organism: Herbaspirillum sp. CAH-3; assembly: GCF_009668275.1. Classification (NCBI taxonomy): domain Bacteria; kingdom Pseudomonadati; phylum Pseudomonadota; class Betaproteobacteria; order Burkholderiales; family Oxalobacteraceae; genus Herbaspirillum; species Herbaspirillum sp. CAH-3. The sequence goes on from NZ_VSWE01000012.1 coordinate 52,315, forward strand.
TCAACGTGACCGATGGTGCCGACGTTCACGTGCGGCTTGGTCCGTTCAAACTTGCCTTTTGCCATTTTAAATTTCCTTCAAAAGAACGATATGTTCGATGTTCAATATTCAATGTGTGGCCGGTGATCCAGCCAGCGATCCCCTCCACTCGGAAGGGATCGCCATTCCTGCAACTTACTTGGCCTTGGAAGTGACGATTGCGTCGATCACGTTCTTGGGCGCTTCGGAGTAGTGCTTGAATTCCATCGAGTAGGTTGCACGGCCTTGGGTAGCCGAACGCAGCGTGGTCGAGTAACCAAACATTTCCGACAGGGGCACTTCAGCCTTGATGATCTTGCCACCACCGCCGGCGATTTCATCCATGCCCTGGACCATGCCACGGCGGGAGGACAGGTCGCCCATCACGGTACCGGCGTAATCTTCCGGGGTTTCCACTTCGACAGCCATCATCGGTTCCAGGATGACGGGGCTGGCGCGGCGGCAACCTTCCTTGAAGGCCATCGAACCGGCCATGCGGAAGGCGTTTTCGTTCGAGTCCACATCGTGGTACGAACCGAAGAACAGGGTGACCTTGACGTCAACGACAGGGTAACCAGCCAGCACGCCGGTATTCAGGGTTTCACGCACGCCCTTTTCAACGGCGGGGATGAATTCGCGAGGAACGGTACCGCCCTTGATCGCGTCGACGAACTCGAAGCCCTTGCCGGCTTCTTGCGGCTCGATCTTCAGGACGACGTGACCGTACTGACCACGACCACCCGACTGCTTGACGAACTTGCCTTCGGACTCTTCGCAGGTCTTGCGGATGGTTTCGCGGTAAGCCACTTGCGGCTTGCCGACGGTGGCTTCCACGTTGAATTCGCGCTTCATGCGGTCAACGATGATGTCCAGGTGCAGCTCGCCCATACCGGCGATGATGGTCTGGCCCGATTCTTCGTCGGTACGCACGCGGAACGACGGATCTTCAGCAGCCAGGCGGTTCAGGGCCAGGCCCATCTTTTCCTGGTCGGCCTTGGTCTTGGGTTCCACAGCCTGCGAGATCACCGGCTCGGGGAAGACCATGCGCTCCAGCACGACCATTGCCTTGTCGTCGCACAGGGTGTCACCGGTGGTGGTGTCCTTCAGGCCCACGACGGCGGCGATGTCACCGGCCATCATTTCCTTGATTTCTTCACGCTGGTTGGCGTGCATCTGAACGATACGGCCGATACGTTCCTTCTTCGACTTCACCGAGTTCAGCACGGTGTCGCCCGAGTTCAGGGTACCGGAGTAGCAACGGATGAAGCACAGCTGGCCCACGAACGGGTCGGTGGCGATCTTGAAGGCCAGGGCGGAGAACTTCTCGTCGTCCTTGGCTTCGCGCACGACCGGCTCGTCGTCTTCGTTCAGGCCCGGAACCGGGGGGATGTCCACCGGCGACGGCAGGTACTCAACCACGCCGTCCAGCATGGCTTGCACGCCCTTGTTCTTGAAGGCGGTGCCGCACATCATCGGGACGATTTCGCCGGAGATGGTGCGTTGACGGATCGCGCCCTTGATTTCGGCTTCGGTCAGGTCGCCTTCTTCCAGGTACTTGTTCATCAGGTCTTCCGATGCTTCAGCAGCGGTTTCGACCAGGTTTTCACGCCACTTCTGCGCGTCAGCCTTCAGGTGCTCGGGGATGTCGCGGTAGTCGAACTTCATGCCCTGGGAAGCGTCGTCCCAGTAGATTGCGCGCATCTTGACCAGGTCGATCACGCCTTCGAAGTTTTCTTCGGCGCCGATAGGCACTTGCATCGGGATCGGGTTGGCCTTCAGGCGAGCACGCATCTGCTCGTAGACCTTGAAGAAGTTGGCACCGGTACGGTCCATCTTGTTGACGAAGGCCAGACGCGGGACCTTGTACTTGTTGGCCTGACGCCACACGGTTTCCGACTGCGGCTGCACGCCGCCCACTGCACAGTAGACCATGCAGGCGCCGTCGAGCACGCGCATCGAACGTTCCACTTCGATGGTGAAGTCAACGTGACCCGGGGTGTCGATGATGTTGATGTGGTGGGCGGGGAAGTTGTTCGCCATGCCCTTCCAGTAACAGGTGGTAGCAGCCGAGGTGATGGTGATACCACGCTCTTGTTCCTGCTCCATCCAGTCCATGGTGGCGGCGCCGTCGTGCACTTCACCGATCTTGTGGTTCACACCGGTGTAGAACAGCACGCGCTCGGTCGTGGTGGTCTTGCCAGCATCGATGTGCGCGGAGATACCGATGTTGCGGTAGCGCTCAATGGGGGTCTTGCGAGCCATGATTTATTCCTAAGTCTTTAATGCACGAAACCGAGCGTCATTTTTTTCAAATAAACGCTCGGCTCGAACCAATTTAGATGCAGGCCAGGAAACACCCGGATAGGGTCCGCCCCAGCCCAGTCTTGATTAGAAGCGGAAGTGCGAGAACGCCTTGTTCGCTTCTGCCATACGGTGCACTTCATCACGACGCTTCATGGCGCCACCACGGCCTTCGGCGGCTTCCATCAGTTCACCACCCAGGCGCTGCGGCATCGACTTTTCGCTGCGCTTGTTGGCGGCTTCACGCAGCCAGCGCATCGACAGGGCCATACGGCGCACCGGACGCACTTCAACGGGCACCTGGTAGTTGGCGCCACCGACGCGGCGGGACTTCACTTCCACCATCGGCTTGCAGTTGTTCAGGGCTGCGGAGAACACTTCCAGCGGGTCCTTGCCCGACTTGGTCTGGATGTAGTCGAAGGCACCGTAGATGATGTTTTCAGCGACGGACTTCTTGCCCGACAGCATCAGCACGTTCACAAACTTGGCGACTTCAACGTTGCCGAACTTCGGATCCGGCAGAATTTCCCGCTTGGGGACTTCACGACGACGTGGCATTTCGATTCCTTTCAATCTTCAGTTGAGTGGGCGAACCCTGCTTCAACTTCGCCTGCACTCGCGGAGAGCCATCATGGCTTCCACTTACTCGGCCCAACCTGGACCGACTCTGAGTCTGTTCACACGACGCGCGAAAGCGTCATGATAAACACCAATTATTACTTCTTCGCTGCCTTGGCGCGCTTGGCACCGTACTTCGAGCGAGCTTGCTTACGATCCTTGACGCCCTGGGTATCCAGTGCACCGCGAACCATGTGGTAACGCACACCCGGCAAGTCCTTCACACGGCCGCCGCGGATCAGCACGACGCTGTGTTCTTGCAGGTTGTGGCCTTCACCGCCGATGTACGAAATGACTTCGAAACCGTTGGTCAGGCGCACCTTGGCCACCTTACGCAGCGCCGAGTTCGGCTTCTTCGGGGTGGTGGTGTACACGCGGGTGCAGACACCGCGCTTTTGCGGGCTGTTTTCCAGCGCCGGCGACTTGCTCTTCACGATCGCGCGGACACGTGGTTTGCTAATCAGTTGATTGATGGTTGGCATCGTTTTAATCCAACAAAGTACAACATTGAAAACAGGTTCCGGAATCGGTTGCCCGGAACCACACAGGAAACTCTTGTGCGCAAGACAATGCGCAAATCGGATTTAAGACCGCAAGGGAAGGTAGCGTCGCAGAAGCGATGTTTCAGACCAAAGAACGCATAAGCCCGGGAGAGCCTAAATTCGAGAACTCGCGAGTGTACGCCGGAATGTCCAGCGGGTCAACCCGAACGGGGCTGCCGCGCCGAATTGACGCGGTTTATGGCCATTTCGCCACGGTTTACAGGTGGCGAAATGGCAATGTTTTCCCTCATGCAAAAGTTGAGTGCAGTTGCTCCGTTGCCTGGGGGACAAGTTCAGCCGCGCGGCAGTGCCTCGACCATGTTGCGCCACTGCATCGTCTCTGGCTGGCCTCGGTCGCGGCGGGAGAAGAAGTTGACGATCTGCTTCCCCTGCGCATCGTAGAACTCCACTGAAGTGATCATGCCGTGATCAGTCGGGCGGCGCACCACCCAGCCGTGATCCACCGCCTTGGCGCGCAGGTGCAGGTTGAAATCCGGATCGAGGACGTTGTACCAGTCACCGGCCACCGCAGTCTTGCCGATCAGGCCACTGTAGATCTGCGTCATGCCGCCATTGCTGACGAACACCATGATGGGCTGCTGGCGTTGCCTGGCCTCCTCCAGCAGCGCCTGGGCCGCCTGGGGTGCGATGCGCCAGGCCGACTCCGGGCCGATGAGCTGCAGCGCCTGTTGGCGGGTCAGCTTGAGCTCGCGCAGCAGGCGCGGAAACTGGTGCACGTCGGTCAGCTCCTGCCAGGACTGGCGCAGTTCGCGGATCGCCTCGGCACCGGGGGGCGTGGCCTGCTGCGTGGCCGCCGTTCCCGGGCCAGGCTCGAGGTTCAAGGCGGCCTGTTGATCGGGCAGCCTGAAGTCCGCCACCAGGCGATCGAATTGCGCCACGTGTTGCTCATTGTCGAGATAGACCTTGTGCACCGCATCGCCCTGGCGATCGAAGAACTGCAGGCTGCGGCTGGTCTTGCCATCCCGCCCAGCTTGTACCACCGCAAAGGCGCTGCCCCATCGGGTCGTGGCGAAGCGCAGGTCGATGGGTCCGCCGGCGAAGCCGGTACCGGGGATCACCCTGCCCTGCTCATCGCGTTTGACGAGCGCCACCTCTCCGCTGCGTTCCAGTACGGCGTCTTCGTTGCGGGTAATGGCCTTGATGCGGCCCAGCTCCGGCAGACGCTCGAACAGGGCCTCGATATCGGCCGGGTCCCCCTTGAGGCGCACGGCATTGCGCCCGACCTGGGTGGCCAGCAAGGCCGATTCTTTGACACCGAGTTCACGTGCGGCATCTCGGGTATGAAGTTTTGGCTGCGAACGCTGCAACTCTGTCCAGCGTTCGGACAAGGATGGCTGCGTCGCGCAGCCAGCGGCGGCCAATGTCGTGGCCAGCAAGAGGACCAGGGAGGTACGACGCAACGCGGGGCGGGCGATGATGTGCTTGCTCATGGAATTCCTTCAGGATGAATGAGAGATGACGGGTCCGACGACTCAGTAGGCGATCTTCAGGCTGACGTTGAAGCTGCGCCCCGGCTCGGTATAGGCGTCCTTGTTGACCGCGCTGTCGGCCAGCGACAAGCCGCGGATGTCGGCCCAGCTCCAGTACTTGCGATCGAACAGGTTGCGGAAGCCGGCGGTGACGGTCATGTTGCGGGTGAGGTGAACCCCACCCGAGAGATCCATCACGAAGAAGGAGGGCGAGACGAAGTTGGTGGCCGTCGGAATGTCTTCCTTCTTCTTGGCCGCGTTGTAGACCAGGTCGCCCTGCACGAACCATTGCTGCGGGCGCTCATAGCGCAGGCCTGTCACCACCGACAGCGGGGCCACCGATTCCAGGCCCTGCTCGACGCCATTGGTGGTCGTGGTGCCCTTGGTCCAGGCGAAGCCGCCCTTGACCGTGAAGCCATTGTCGAGCGCGTAATCGATGCGCCCTTCCAGCCCGTGAATCTCGGCCTTGGCCGCATTGCGGTACTGGAAGATGGTCGGGTTGGCCACCGTGAGGTTGCCGCGCACGGTCACCAGGTCGATGAAATTGCGGTAATTGCCCTTGTACGCCGCCGCGCTGTAGCGCAGCGCGCCGGGCCCGGCCGCCAGCTTGCCGCGCAGGCCGACTTCGACGGTGTTGCTCGTTTCGGGCTTGAGGTCCGGATTGGAGATCTGGCGATAGACGGTATTGTTGAAGAAGGAATTGATCTCCTGCGGCGAAGGCGAACGGAAGCCGCGCGCATATTGGATATAGGGAATGAACGCCGGTGTGACCTCATAGAGGAAAGCCAGGCGCGGCGAGAAGGCGCTGTCGCGGCTGCTCACTGCTGGCTGCCCGTTGGCGATGGCCTGGGCATCGTACTTGGCGCTGGCCTTGGGCTTGAGTTCATAGCTGTCCAGGCGCAGGCCGGCGATGGTGGTCAGCGCCCCGGTACGCATCTCATCCTGCACATACGCGCCAAGCTGGGTGGATTCGGTCTTGGGGAAATACTGGCAATACTGCGTCCCGGTGCAACTGGTCCAGCCGGTACCGTCGGCGCTGGTCTGCAAGGTGGACAGGCTCAGGTCCAGCCCATAGACCAGCTTGTGGCGCCAGCTGTCGGAACCGAAGTTGCTCTCGGCCAGCAGGCTGCCGCTGATCATCTGGTCGCTATAGGAAACCGCACGGAAACGCGGCCGCACGATCGTCGCCGTGCTGGTGCCGGCTTCATTGGTGAACTGGTCGGTGTCGGCATTGCGATAAGTGAGGCTGGCCTTGAATTTCTGTATCCACGGCTGCTCCGCATCGTTGCGTTCGTAGGCCAGCGTGGCACGCTGGCCGGTGGACTTGCTGCTGGTGCTGTAAGCCGTCACGCCGCTGCCGATCGCGGAGAGACTGTCACCGCTCTCACGCTCTTCGGTGGCCTGCAGCGTGAGCTTGAACGTGTCGATGCCATTGGGCTTGAAGACCAGCTTGCCCAGCGCCGAGCGATTGGTAGTGCTCATCGGGTCGGGCGTGGTGCGGGCGCTGCCGCGCACGTCATTGGTCCCCTTGTTGTCGCTCTCGTTGCCGTGGCGCGCATTGAGGATCAGCATGCCCTGCCACTGCTGGCCGCCCCAGGCCGCACTGGCGGTGGCGCCAAAGCTTTTGTCGACCGAGTCGTACGAAGGTTTGAAGGAGAAATAGCTGGACTTGCCATAGACCTCCAGCAGGTCCGAGGGGTCCTTGGTGATGAAATTGACCGCGCCGGTAAGGCCATCGCTGCCATAGAGCGAAGACGCCGGGCCGCGCAGCACTTCAATGCGGCGATACAGTTCGGTATCGGTGGTCGCACCCCGTCCCACGCTGGCCACGCCCTGGCTGAAAGCGCGCGGCATGACGATGCCATCCTCCAGCATCAGCACGCGATTGCCATCGAGCCCGCGGATGGTGATGCCCTCATTGCCGCCTCGCCCGGTATTGGCGGTCGCGCCGGTGATGCCGGACATGCGATATACCGAGCGCCGCACCTCCACCCCCGGCTCGTAACGCAAGGCATCCTTGATGTCCTTGGCGTTGTGCTCTTCGATCTCTTCGGAGGTGATGACGGAAGCCGTCGCCGCGGCGTGATCAAGGTCACTGCTGCCGGAGCGATTGGCCGTGACGACCACGTCCTGCAGCTTCTTGCCGCTGGCCTGCGCCAACGTGATGGACTCGCTTGCGGATGCGCGAGCGGGACTGGCTTGGGTATCGGGATCGGCCGATTGCGCAAAGACACTCGCGCACAGCCACGACTGCAGCGCCAGGAACACGGCCGCTGCACACTTCGATTTGCATGGAAACACTGGTAACCACCCCTTGGTCTGGTTCGGTTACTAGCGCTGGCTGGCTACCTCTTGGATAAAAACGGCCTGCGGGCGCAGGTCGTCGTCGATATGAAGTTTGATTCCACGCGACAGGAATCAGATGAGAATCATTATTATTTGGAGATGATAAAAGATTCACTCATCCTTGGCAATTCCGCAAGCAGCAAGGCCTACCGTGAGTAGGGATAAATAGGGATATGAAGGCCATGATGCCCTGGCCAACACCCCCATGAACGAAAAAACGGCACCGGAATTGCTTCCGGTGCCGTTTTCTCTTGCAGCTTGTTGTCTTGCCGAGGCGGCCGGTCCTGCTGGCCGCCCCGTATTGCCTTGCCGACGATGCTTACGCTTCGCCTTCGCCGCCACCGATGGATTCGGTCGAGGAGACTTCCTCGTCGGCGAAGTCGGAACGGGAGGCACGTTCGGCTTCGAGCAGTGCTGCGCGCTCTTCGGCTTCCCATGCATCCTTTTCCTTGCGGGCGCGGTGGAAGGCCAGGCCAGTACCGGCCGGGATCAGGCGGCCGACGATGACGTTTTCCTTCAGGCCGCGCAGGCCGTCCTTCTTGCCCATGATGGCTGCTTCGGTCAGCACGCGGGTGGTTTCCTGGAACGATGCGGCCGAGATGAAGGAGTCGGTCGACAGCGATGCCTTGGTAATACCCAGCAGCACGTTTTCGTAGGTCGCCGGGATCTTGCCTTCGGCGGTCACGCGGTCGTTCTCGTCCAGCAGCTCGGAGCGCTCGACCTGCTCACCGGTGATGTAGTTGGTGTCGCCCGGCTCCACCACTTGCACGCGGCGCAGCATCTGGCGCACGATCACTTCGATGTGCTTGTCGTTGATCTTCACGCCCTGCAGACGGTACACGTCCTGCACTTCGTCCACGATGTAACGGGCCAGCGCTTCGATACCCAGCAGGCGCAGGATGTCCTGCGGATCGGCCGGACCGTCGACGATCATTTCGCCCTTGTTCACCACCTGGCCGTCGTGCACCAGCACCTGCTTGTCCTTGGTGATCAGGAACTCGTGCTTGGTGCCTTCCATGTCGGTGATTTCCAGACGCTGCTTGCCCTTGGTTTCCTTGCCGAAGGCAACGGTACCAGTGACTTCGGCCAGCATGCCGGCATCCTTGGGCGAACGGGCTTCGAACAGCTCGGCCACGCGCGGCAGACCACCGGTAATGTCACGGGTCTTCTGCGATTCGGTCGGGATACGGGCCAGCACTTCACCCACATGCACTTGCTGGCCGTCCTTGACGGTGATCAGCGCGCCAACCTGGAAGCCGATGGTCACCGAGTGTTCGGTGCCGGCGATCTTCACTTCTTCGCCTTGTTCGTTCAGCAGTTTCACCTGCGGACGCATGACCTTGGAGGACGGACCACGACGCTTCGCATCGATGACCACCAGGGTCGACAGACCGGTGACTTCATCGATCTGCTTGGCCACGGTCGAACCCTCTTCCACGTTTTCGAACTTCACGGTACCGGAGTACTCGGTGATGATCGGACGGGTCAGCGGATCCCAGGTTGCCAGGGCGGTACCGGCCTTGATGGTCAGGCCATCCTTGACGATCAGGGTGGCGCCGTACGGCACTTTGTGACGCTCGCGCTCACGGCCCAGGTCGTCGGTGATCAGCACTTCGCCGGAACGGGAAATGACGATCTGTTCGCCCTTGCCATTGGTCACGTAACGCATCGTGGCGGTGAAGCGCACGGTGCCGTTGGACTTGGCTTCCACCGAGGAGGCCACCGCTGCACGCGATGCCGCACCACCGATGTGGAAGGTACGCATGGTCAGCTGGGTACCCGGCTCACCGATGGACTGCGCAGCCACCACACCGACGGCTTCACCGGAGTTCACCAGCAGGCCACGACCCAGGTCGCGGCCATAGCACTTGGCGCACAGGCCATAGCGGGTGTCGCAGGTCAGCGGGGTACGAACCTTCACTTCGTCGATACCCATGCGTTCGATCTCTTCGACCTTGTCTTCGTCCAGCAGGGTGCCGGCTTCGTACAGGGTGGATTGATCTTCCGGGTTGACGATGTCGGTCGCAGCCACACGGCCGAGGATACGGTCGCGCAGGGCTTCGATGACTTCACCGCCTTCAACCAGCGCCTTCATGGCCGAACCGTTGGAGGTGCCGCAATCGTCTTCGATCACGACCAGATCCTGGGTCACGTCCACCAGACGACGGGTCAGGTAGCCGGAGTTTGCGGTCTTCAGCGCGGTATCGGCCAGACCCTTACGGGCGCCGTGCGTCGAGATGAAGTACTGCAACACGTTCAGGCCTTCGCGGAAGTTCGCGGTAATCGGCGTTTCAATGATGGAGCCGTCAGGCTTGGCCATCAGGCCGCGCATACCAGCCAGCTGGCGGATCTGGGCAGCCGAACCACGGGCGCCGGAGTCGGCCATCATGTAAATCGCGTTGAACGATTCCTGGGTGGTCTTCTTGCCTTCGCGGGTGACGACGTCTTCCACCTTCAGCTGGTCCATCATGGCCTTGCCGACTTCGTCGCCGGCCTTGCCCCAGATGTCCACCACCTTGTTGTAGCGCTCGCCTGCGGTCACCAGACCGGAGGAGTACTGCTGTTCGATCTGCTTGACTTCCGATTCGGCAGCCGCGATCAGGGTGGCCTTTTGCGGCGGCACCAGCATGTCGTCCACGCAGATGGAGATACCGGCGCGGGTCGCCAGGCGGAAGCCCGACTGCATCAGCTGGTCGGCAAACACGACGGTGGCACGCAGACCACACTTGCGGAATGACGTGTTGATCAGCTTCGAGATTTCCTTCTTCTTCAGCGCGCGGTTCAGCACCGAGAACGGCAGGCCCTTGGGCAGGATCTCGGAGAGGATGGCGCGGCCGACGGTGGTCTCGTAGCGCTTGACGGTACGCACGAATTCGCCGGTGACCGGATCCTTCGGGTGTTCCACGATACGCACGGTGATACGGGTGGCCAGCTCGACTTCCTTGTTGTCGTAAGCGCGGATGACTTCCGACACGTCCTGGAACATCATGCCTTCGTTCTTGCCGTTGATGGCTTCACGGGTGGCATAGTACAGACCCAGCACGATATCCTGGGACGGCACGATCGACGGTTCGCCGTTGGACGGGAACAGGATGTTGTTGGAGGCCAGCATCAGGGTGCGGGCTTCCATCTGCGCTTCGATCGACAGCGGCACGTGGACGGCCATCTGGTCGCCGTCGAAGTCGGCGTTGAACGCCGCGCACACCAGCGGGTGCAGCTGGATCGCCTTGCCTTCGATCAGGACCGGCTCGAACGCCTGGATGCCCAGACGGTGCAGGGTCGGCGCGCGGTTGAGCATGACCGGGTGTTCGCGGATGACTTCTTCCAGGATGTCCCAGACCACCGGTTCTTGCGCTTCCACCAGCTTCTTGGCGGCCTTGATGGTGGTCGACAGACCCATCAGTTCCAGCTTGTTGAAGATGAAGGGCTTGAACAGTTCCAGGGCCATCAGCTTGGGCAGGCCGCACTGGTGCAGCTTCAGCTGCGGGCCCACCACGATGACCGAACGGCCCGAGTAGTCCACGCGCTTGCCCAGCAGGTTTTGACGGAAACGACCGCCCTTGCCCTTGATCATTTCGGCCAGCGACTTCAGCGGACGCTTGTTGGCGCCGGTCATGGCCTTGCCGCGACGACCGTTGTCCAGCAGCGAGTCGACCGCTTCCTGCAGCATGCGCTTTTCGTTGCGCGTGATGATTTCAGGAGCACGCAGCTCCATCAGGCGCTTCAGGCGGTTGTTACGGTTGATGACGCGGCGGTACAGGTCGTTCAGGTCGGAGGTCGCGAAGCGGCCGCCATCCAGCGGCACCAGCGGACGCAGTTCCGGCGGCAGCACGGGCAGCACTTCCATGATCATCCAGTCGGGCTTGATGCCCGAGCGCTGGAACGCCTCCAGCACCTTCAGGCGCTTGGCGTACTTCTTGATCTTGGCTTCGGACTTGGAGTCCTTCAGTTCCTGGCGCAGGGTTTCCGCTTCGCGGTCGATGTCGATCGAGCGCAGCAGTTCGCGGATACCTTCGGCGCCCATGAAGGCGATGAAGTCGTCGCCGTACTCTTCGTACTTGGCGGCGTAATCGTCTTCGGACATGATCTGGCACTTCTTCAGCGGGGTCATGCCAGGATCGGTCACGACGTAGGCTTCGAAGTACAGCACGCGCTCGATGTCGCGCAGGGTCATGTCCAGCACCATGCCCAGACGGGACGGCAGCGACTTCAGGAACCAGATGTGGGCAGTCGGGGAAGCCAGCTCGATGTGGCCCATGCGCTCACGGCGCACCTTGGCCAGGGTCACTTCCACGCCGCACTTCTCGCAGATCACGCCACGGTGCTTCAGGCGCTTGTACTTGCCGCACAGGCACTCGTAGTCCTTGATGGGGCCGAAGATCTTGGCGCAGAACAGGCCGTCGCGCTCAGGCTTGAAGGTACGGTAGTTGATGGTTTCCGGCTTCTTGACTTCGCCGAAGGACCACGAGCGGATCTTGTCAGGCGAAGCCAGACCGATCTTGATCGCGTCGAATTGTTCGTTTTGCTGGACTTGCTTGAATAGATCGAGCAGTGCTTTCATGTATCACTCCAGGTTGGCGTGAGAAACTAAATTTACGTGTGGCCGGTTCACCCTGCTTAACCCTGTTCGCATCGGCGGGAGAGCCAGCGAAGCCTCTGCTTCGTGGTGCCGCTCGATACCGGGACAGACCTCCCCAGCTTACTGCCGTACTTCGCTTGAATCTTTTGAATCTCTTGATTCGTTCACATCGCCCGTGGAGCGATGCGTCAATACTGAATTCTTGAATTCTTGGTTCGCCGGAAAAACCGGCGGGGTGCGCAGCCTGCGCCGCGCACCCCTTTACATCATTCGCGTTCCAGGTCGATGTCGATACCCAGCGAGCGGATTTCCTTCACCAACACGTTGAAGGATTCCGGCATGCCGGCATCGATCACGTGGTCGCCCTTGACCAGGTTCTCGTACACCTTGGTACGGCCGTTCACGTCGTCGGACTTGACCGTCAGCATTTCCTGCAGGACGTAGGAGGCACCGTAAGCTTCCAGTGCCCACACTTCCATTTCGCCGAAACGCTGGCCGCCGAACTGCGCCTTGCCGCCCAGTGGCTGCTGGGTCACCAGCGAGTACGGGCCGGTGGAACGAGCGTGCATCTTGTCGTCGACCAGGTGGTGCAGCTTCAGGTAGTGCATGTAACCGACGGTCACGGTGCGCTCGAAGGCTTCACCGGTGCGGCCGTCATACATCGTGACCTGGTTCTTGGACGGGGTCATGCCCAGCTGCTTGGCGATCGGGTCCGGATAGGCCAGATCGAGCATGCGGCGGGTTTCTTCTTCATGTGCACCGTCAAACACCGGGGTCGCGAAGGGCACGCCCTTCTTCAGGTTGGTCACCAGCTCGATGATTTCCTCATCGCTGAAGGTATCCAGTTCTTCCTTCTTGCCCGACTCGTTGTAGATGGTGGTCAGGAACTTGCGCAGTTCCGCCACCTTGGCTTGCGCCTGCACCATCTCGCCCAGACGCAGGCCCAGACCCTTGGCCGCCCAGCCCAGGTGAACTTCCAGCACCTGGCCGACGTTCATACGGGACGGAACGCCCAGCGGGTTCAGCACGATGTCGGCGGGGGTACCGTCGGCCATGTGCGGCATGTCTTCGATCGGCAGAATGCGCGAAACCACACCCTTGTTACCGTGACGGCCGGCCATCTTGTCGCCAGGCTGCAGGCGGCGCTTCACGGCCAGGTAGACCTTGACCATCTTCTGCACGCCAGGCGGCAGTTCGTCGCCCTGGGTCAGCTTCTTGCGCTTCTCTTCGAAGGCCAGGTCGAACTGGTGACGCTTCTCGGCGATGGATTCCTTGATGGCTTCCAGCGCGTTGGCGATGTCGTCATCGGCCGGACGGATGTCAAACCAGTGGAACTTGTCCAGATCGTCCAGGTAAGCCTTGTCCAGCTTGGTGCCCTTGACCAGCTTCTTGGGGCCGCCGTTGGCGACCTTGCCGATCAAGAGACGCTCCAGACGCTGGAAGGCATCGCCTTCCACGATACGCAGCTGGTCGTTCAGGTCCAGGCGATAGCGCTTGAGTTCATCGTCGATGATCTGCTGGGCGCGCTTGTCACGCTGGATGCCTTCGCGGGTGAACACCTGCACGTCGATGACGGTACCGACCATGCCCGAGGGCACGCGCAGCGAGGTGTCCTTCACGTCGGAAGCCTTCTCGCCGAAGATCGCGCGCAGCAGCTTCTCTTCCGGGGTCAGCTGGGTCTCGCCCTTCGGGGTGACCTTGCCGACCAGGGTGTCGCCAGCTTCGACTTCGGCGCCGATGTAGACGATACCCGACTCATCCAGGCGGGCCAGTTGGTTCTCGGCCAGGTTGGAGATGTCGCGGGTGATTTCTTCTGCACCCAGCTTGGTGTCACGTGCCACCACCGACAGTTCCTCGATGTGGATCGAGGTGTAGCGGTCATCAGCCACGACCTTTTCGGAGATCAGGATCGAGTCTTCGAAGTTGTAGCCGTTCCAGGGCATGAACGCCACCAGCATGTTCTGGCCCAGTGCCAGCTCGCCCATGTCGGTCGAGGCGCCGTCGGCGATCACGTCATGCTTGGCCACGCGGTCACCGATCTTGACGATCGGGCGCTGGTTGATGTTGGTGTTCTGGTTGGAACGGGTGTACTTGATCAGGTTGTAGATGTCCACACCGACTTCGCCAGCTTGCGCTTCGTCGTCGTTGACGCGGATCACCACACGGCCTGCATCGACGTAGTCCACCACGCCGCCACGCAGGGCTTGCACGGTGGTACCGGAGTCGACTGCCACGGTACGCTCGATGCCGGTGCCGACCAGCGGCTTTTCCGGACGCAGGCAAGGCACGGCCTGGCGCTGCATGTTGGCGCCCATCAGTGCACGGTTCGCGTCATCGTGTTCCAGGAACGGAATCAGCGAGGCTGCCACCGACACCACCTGGCCCGGGGCCACGTCCATGTACTGCACGCGTTCCGGCGAGACCAGGATGGTTTCGCCAGCTTCACGGGCCGACACCAGTTCGTCGGACAGCTTGCCTTCGCCGTCGATGGTCGCGTTCGCCTGGGCGATCACGTAACGACCTTCTTCGATGGCCGACAGGTAGTCGATCTGGTTGGTGACCTTGCTGCCCTCGACCTTGCGGTACGGGGTTTCCAGGAAACCGTATTCGTTCAGGCGGGCATACAGCGCCAGCGAGTTGATCAGGCCGATGTTCGGGCCTTCAGGCGTTTCGATCGGGCAGACGCGGCCGTAGTGGGTCGGGTGCACGTCGCGCACTTCGAAGCCGGCGCGTTCGCGGGTCAGACCGCCAGGGCCCAGGGCGGAAACGCGGCGCTTGTGCGTGATTTCCGACAGCGGGTTGGTCTGGTCCATGAACTGCGACAGCTGGGACGAACCGAAGAACTCACGGATGGCAGCCGAGATCGGCTTGGAGTTGATCAGGTCGTGCGGCATCAGGTTGTCCGCCTCGGCTTGGCCCAGGCGTTCCTTGACGGCGCGTTCCACGCGCACGAGACCGGCGCGGAACTGGTTTTCGGCCAGTTCGCCCACGCAGCGCACGCGACGGTTGCCCAGGTGGTCGATGTCATCGACTTCGCCGCGGCCGTTACGCAGTTCGACCAGGATCTTGATGACGGCCAGGATGTCGTCATTGGACAGGGTCATCGGACCGGTCAGCTCGTCGCGGCTGACGCGACGGTTGAACTTCATGCGGCCCACGGCCGACAGGTCGTAGCGGTCTTCGCTGTAGAACAGGCCGTTGAACAGGGCTTCCACGGACTCTTCAGTCGGCGGTTCGCCAGGACGCATCATGCGATAGATCGCCACGCGCGCGGCGGTCTGGTCGGCGGTGTCGTCGGTACGCAGGGTCTGCGAAATGTAGCCGCCCTGGTCCAGGTCGTTGGTGTACAGGGTCTGGATGGCCGAGATGTTGGCTTCGCGCAGCTTGGCCAGCAGTTCTTCGGTCAGCTCGTCGTTGGCGCTGGCCACGACTTCACCGGTGTCCGGATCGACGATGTTCTTGGCCAGCACGCGGCCCAGCAGGTAGTCCTCAGGCACGGAGATGTGCTTGATGCCGGCGGCTTCGATGTCACGCACGTGCTTGGCGTTGATGCGCTTGTCCTTGGCGACCATCACCTTGCCCGACTTGTCGGTGATGTCGAAACGTGCGACTTCACCGCGCAGGCGCTCGGAGACGAACTCCATGTCCGCGCCTTCGGCGTGCAGGTTGAAGTTGTCGAAGACGAAGAAGTTCGCCAGGATCTGCTCGGAGGTCATCCCGATGGCCTTCAACAGGATCGTCACCGGCATCTTGCGGCGGCGGTCGACGCGGAAGAACAGGATGTCCTTCGGGTCGAATTCGAAGTCCAGCCAGGAGCCACGGTAAGGAATGATGCGGGCCGAGAACAGCAGCTTGCCCGACGAGTGCGTCTTGCCGCGGTCGTGTTCGAAGAACACGCCCGGGGAGCGGTGCAGCTGGGACACGATCACGCGCTCGGTGCCGTTGATGACGAAGGAACCGGTGGTGGTCATCAGGGGCAGTTCGCCCATGTAGACTTCCTGCTCCTTCATTTCCTTGACGACCGGCTTGGTGGGCGACTCCTTGTCCAGAATCACCAGGCGCACCTTGGCGCGCAGCGGGGACGCGAAGGTCAGGCCACGTTGTTGGCACTCTTTGACGTCAAACGGCGGAGCGCCCAGCACATACGACAGGAATTCGAGGCGCGCAAAGCCATTGTGCGACACGATGGGGAAAATCGAGGTGAAAGCCGATTGCAGGCCTTCGTTCTTGCGTTCCGATGCAGCACGTTCGGGTTGCAGGAAATTCTGATACGACTCGATCTGAGTCGCGAGCAGGAACGGAACGTTGTGGACGTTTGCGCGTTTCGCGAAGGATTTGCGAATGCGCTTCTTCTCAGTAAATGAGTAGTGCATGGACACTCCGTGAGTGACAGGAAGGATAGAGAATTCAAGATTCGATCAGACCGCGCGACTTGCCGGGAAAGCAGTCCGGGCCATCGGCACTCAAATCTTCAAATGTCTACCCTAGTTTTTTGCTGAGATCGCGCTTAATATTCCCGACAACGAATACTGCGGCGCATCAACATCACCAGCAAAAATAAGAAACGACAAAGGAGCCAAAGCCGAATCCCTTTTTCAAGGGATTCTGCACTTTGACTCCGGAGTAATGACTCGCCTTGGTAGGCAAGAGAATTACTTCAGTTCGGCCTTGGCGCCAGCTTCTTCCAGCTTCTTCTTGGCAGCTTCAGCGTCAGCCTTGGCGATGCCTTCCTTGACCGGCTTCGGTGCACCGTCAACCAGATCCTTGGCTTCCTTCAGGCCCAGACCGGTGATTTCACGCACGGCCTTGATGACGCCGACCTTGTTGGCGCCGACTTCAGCCAGCACAACGGTGAACTCGGTCTGCTCTTCAGCAGCAGCAGCAGCACCAGCACCACCGCCAGCGGCGGGAGCGGCCATTGCGGCAGCGGAAACACCAAACTTCTCTTCGAATGCCTTGACCAGGTCATTCAGTTCCATCACGGACAGCGCGCCAACGGCTTCCAGGATGTCTTCTTTGCTAATTGCCATTTGAAACTCCTAAATTTATTTCGGTAATAACATCAGATTGGTAGTGACGCGAAAGCGTCGAAACTGCAGAGCGGGGCCGCTTCAAGCGGCCGTGCCTCATGCGGCTTCGGCTTCCTTCTTGGCTGCCAGGGCAGCCAGAGCGCGCGCAAAGCCCGACACCGGAGCCTGCATCATGCCCAGGACCTGGGCCAGCAGAACTTCGCGAGACGGGATGTTTGCCAGCGAAGCCACAGCAGCCTTGTCCAGCTGCTTGCCTTCGTAGTTACCTGCCTTCACAACCAGCTTGTCGTTGGTCTTGGCAAAGTCGGACACGACTTTGGCAGCGGCCACGGCATCTTCCGAGATCGAGTAGATCAGCGGACCGGTCAGTTGCGGGGCGAGGTCGGCAAACTTCGTGCCTTCGATGGCGCGACGAGCCAGCGTGTTTTTCAACACGCGCAGGTATACGCCTTGGGCACGCGCTTGTGCGCGCAGTTGCGTCAAGGAACCAACCTGGATGCCACGGTATTCGGCCACGACGATCGTTTGCGCAGATGCAACCTTTGCGGAAACTTCGGCGACGACGGCCTTCTTGTCATTCAGATTGAGACTCAAGATCAACCTCCAAAAATAGTACTCGGCCACTACACAGGCCACTGCCTGCTTGCCTTGCACCGGTTCGAACACGGCGTCCGACGTTTAGGAGTTCACTGCAGCATAGGGCAAAACTGAATATGCTGCCTGAGACTACGAAACTTGCTCGGGTTCACCATCTGCGTTGGGTCCACTGGACTTGCGCCCAGCGCTTTTAACTTCGTCCGGCTTGCTGCTGCCGGCTTCCGCCCAACGGTCTTTGAAGGCCTGCCGCAATCAATTGCTGATTGCAATCAACTGCGACAGCCCAAAGAGATGCCCCGCTTCCTCACGGAAACGGGGACTGTATTGCTTGCTTAGGCAGCCAGGGAAGCCTGGTCCACGCGAACGCCAGCGCCCATGGTGGACGACAGAGCGATCTTGCGCAGGTACACACCCTTGCTGCTGGCCGGCTTGGCCTTGTTCAGGGCATCGATCAGGGCCAGCAGGTTGGCCTTCAGATCGGCGTCGGAGAACGACTTGCGGCCGATGGTGGCGTGGATGATACCGGACTTGTCGGTACGGTATTGCACTTGACCAGCCTTGGCGTTCTTGACGGCAGTGGCCACGTCCGGGGTCACGGTGCCAACCTTCGGGTTCGGCATCAGGCCACGGGGACCCAGGATCTGACCCAGGGTACCGACGATACGCATGGTGTCGGGCGAAGCGATGACGATGTCGAACGGCATGTCGCCGGCCTTCACGCGCTCTGCCAGGTCTTCCATGCCGACCACGTCAGCGCCAGCTGCCTTGGCAGCTTCAGCCTTGTCGCCGGAGGCGAACACGGCCACGCGAACGGTCTTGCCGGTACCGGCAGGCAGCACCACCGAACCACGGACCACTTGGTCCGACTTCTTCGCGTCCACGCCCAGCTGGACGGCGACGTCGATCGATTCGTTGAACTTGGCGGTTGCAAATTCCTTGATCAGGGAAACGGCGTTGTCGAACGGATAGGCCTTGGTACGATCGACCTTTTCCTTCATTGCCTTGACGCGCTTGGATACCTTAGCCATTACAGACCCTCCACCGTGATGCCCATCGAACGTGCGGAACCAGCGATGGTACGCACGGCAGCTTCCAGATCAGCAGCGGTCAGGTCCGGCTTCTTCTGGGTTGCGATCTCTTCCGCTTGCTTGCGGGTGATCTTGCCGACCTTGTCGGTATGCGGCTTGGCGGAACCCTTCTGGATACCAGCAGCCTTCTTGATCAGGATCGTTGCCGGCGGGGTCTTCATCACGAAGGTGAAGGACTTGTCCGCGAAGGCGGTGATCACGACCGGAATCGGCAGACCGGGTTCGACACCTTGAGTCTGGGCGTTGAAGGCCTTGCAGAACTCCATGATGTTCAGACCGCGCTGACCCAGGGCCGGGCCGATCGGGGGGGACGGGTTTGCTTTACCAGCTGGCACTTGCAGCTTGATAAAACCAATAATCTTCTTTGCCATGACGGCTCCTTATTGATTGAGTTGTAGCGCCGTGTCATTCGCCTTGCGGCTCCTTACTGCGGCTCCTCGGATGACTGGATGATCGGACGATGACTTGTCCGGGACGCTCCAGCGGGCGTTGAAAACTTGACAGGGAAAGGCGGGATTCCGGAGGGCGGGATCAGACTTTTTCCAGTTGGCCGAATTCGAGTTCGACCGGGGTGGCGCGACCGAAGATGGTGACCGAGACGCGCACGCGCGATTTCTCGTAGTTCACTTCCTCGACGTTGCCGTTGAAGTCGGTGAACGGGCCTTCCTTGATGCGGACCATTTCGCCAACTTCGTAGAGCACCTTCGGACGGGGCTTCTCGACGCCTTCTTGCATCTGGCGGAGCAGCGAGTCCACTTCGCGCTGCGGCAGCGGGGTCGGACGATTCGACTTGCCACCGATGAAACCGGTCACTTTGGCGGTATTCTTCACCAGGTGCCAGGTTTCGTCCGTCATTTCCATCTCGACCAGGACGTAGCCCGGGAAGAAACGACGTTCGGTCACGGACTTGTGACCATTCTTCATATCAACGACTTCTTCAGTCGGCACCAGGATCTGGCCGAACTGTTCTTGCATGCCGGCGCGGTTGATGCGCTCGGTCAGCGCGCGCTGCACGCTCTTTTCCATGCCGGAATATGCATGCACCACGTACCAGCGCTTGTTTCCGGCGCTTGAAACGCTTTGCGCACCAATCGGTGCGCTGTCTTGCGTGCTATCGCTCATGTTATTTCCAGCCCAAAATTACGTCGTACAACAGGAACTCGAGCAACTTGTCCGTACCCCAGAGGAAGATCGCCATGATCAGCACGAATGCGAAGACCACCGCAGTGATCTGCATGGCTTCCTTGCGGGTGGGCCAGACGACTTTCTTGGTTTCGCGCACGGATTCCTTGGCGAAACCGACGAAGCCGCGGCCTTGTGCAGACGTCCAGGCAAACGCCACAGCCACCAGCAGACCGGCGACCAGGGCGACAGCGCGCACCGGAGTCGACTGATCAGACAACACAAAAAAACCGACCACGCCTGCAACCACAGCCACAATCGCCAATGCGATCTTGATCTTGTCGTTGGAGGTGTTGACGGTTTGAACTGGCTGGCTAGACATATTTACTTTCAGTACCCTGCACCAGATTCGGTGGCAGGGGCGGAGGGCATCGAACCCCCAACCTTCGGTTTTGGAGACCGACGCTCTGCCAATTGAGCTACGCCCCTACAAAAACTCGCGATTGAGACACGAATGCCGCGATACGTTACGCACCGCGGCAAAGTGTTTTACAGCTTGATCTTAGTCGAAGATCTTGGCAACCACGCCGGCGCCGACGGTACGGCCGCCTTCACGGATAGCGAAGCGCAGGCCTTCTTCCATGGCGATCGGGTTGATCAGTTGCACGGTGATCGACACGTTGTCGCCCGGCATGACCATTTCCTTGTCCTTCGGCAGTTCGATCGCACCGGTCACGTCGGTGGTACGGAAGTAGAACTGCGGACGGTAGTTGTTGAAGAACGGGGTGTGACGGCCGCCTTCATCCTTCGACAGAACATAGATCTCGCCGGTGAAGTGCTTGTGCGGCTTGATCGAACCCGGCTTGGCCAGAACCTGGCCACGCTGCACGTCTTCACGCTTGGTGCCGCGCAGCAGCACGCCAACGTTGTCGCCAGCTTGACCTTGGTCCAGCAGCTTGCGGAACATTTCCACGCCGGTGCAGGTGGTCTTCTGGGTGTCAGCGATACCGACGATTTCGATTTCTTCGCCGACCTTGATGATGCCGCGCTCAACGCGACCGGTCACCACGGTGCCACGGCCGGAGATCGAGAACACGTCTTCCACCGGCATCAGGAAGGTACCGTCAACGGCACGTTCCGGGGTCGGGATGTAGGTGTCCAGGGCTTCTGCCAGGGCCATGATGGCTTGTTCGCCCAGGGGACCGGTGTCGCCTTCCAGCGCCAGCTTGGCCGAACCCTTCACGATGGGCAGGTCGTCGCCAGGGAACTCGTACTTCGACAGCAGTTCGCGGACTTCCATTTCCACCAGTTCCAGCAGCTCAGCGTCGTCCACCATGTCAGCCTTGTTCAGGAAGACGATGATGTAAGGAACGCCAACCTGGCGCGACAGCAGGATGTGTTCGCGGGTCTGCGGCATCGGGCCGTCAGCGGCCGAGCACACCAGGATCGCGCCGTCCATCTGGGCTGCGCCGGTGATCATGTTCTTCACATAGTCGGCGTGGCCTGGGCAGTCAACGTGCGCGTAGTGACGGTTCGCGGTTTCGTATTCGACGTGCGCGGTGTTGATGGTGATGCCGCGTGCCTTCTCTTCAGGCGCTGCGTCGATCTGGTCGTAGGCCTTCGCTTCGCCGCCGAACTTCTTCGACAGAACGGTTGCGATTGCAGCGGTCAGGGTGGTCTTGCCGTGGTCAACGTGACCGATGGTGCCGACGTTCACGTGCGGCTTGGTCCGTTCAAACTTGCCTTTTGCCATCTTAGACTCCTAAATTTGATGAGAATGTCCAGGCAACACGCCCGACTGATTACTGACTTGTCAGCGATACGACGAGAAACTGGTGCCCTTGACGTGGATTGAACACGTGGCCTCTCCCTTACCAAGGGAGTGCTCTACCACTGAGCTACAAGGGCATTTTTCCGACTGCACAACAACCAAACATGCAACCGGACCAAAACTTGGAGCGGGTGAAGGGAATCGAACCCTCGTCTTAAGCTTGGAAGGCTTCAGCTCTACCATTGAGCTACACCCGCGAGGAAACAACTTTCACTTCACAACCGCCGCGTCTTTCGATCGCGTATGTACTGCAGACTGCTTTGACTCCCGGCCTAATGGTGGAGAGGGCTGGATTCGAACCAGCGTACTCGTAAGAGGGCAGATTTACAGTCTGCTGCCATTAACCACTCGGCCACCTCTCCGTGCAGGGAACTCAAAACTATAGAGGAACATCTCTGGACTGTCAACTAAATTTTCGCTTCAAGGCAAAATATTTTATCAACTGCCGGATATTGCTCAGAGGAACGACCCGCGACGTTTTTTCGAATCTTCAGGCTTTTTGTGTCTGCGACTCAACCGGCTTTTCATTCCAGGGCGCAATTCTAGGCAACATCAGCATTCCAGGCAAGGCCAGAACGAAACAAATTAGAAAAAAATTTAACCAGCCGGTGTCGGCGACGATATATCCCACCGAAGAATTCACGAAAGTCCGAGGCACGGCCATCAAACTGGTGAACAGCGCAAACTGGGTGGCGGTGTAGCGGGGATCGGTCTCGCGCATGATGTAAGCGACAAAGGCCGTGGTCCCCAACCCGACGCCAAAGGCCTCCAGCCCGATCACCACCGCCAGCACCGGCAGGTTGGCACCGACGTGGGCCAGCCAGGCAAACCCGAGGATGGGTACCGCCTGCAGTACCCCGAACACCCACAGCCCGCGATTGATGCCCAGCCGCACCATCCAGATGCCGCCGATGATGCCCCCGGCCACGCTGGCCCACAGGCTGGTGGTCTTGGAGACCACGCCGATCTCGGTCATCGAGAAGCCGAGGTCGATGTAGAACTTGGTGGCCAGCGCCGTGGCCATGCTGTCGCCCAGCTTGTAGAGGAAGATGAAGCCCAGCACCCACAGCGCATTGCCCCAGCCGCCGCGAGCGATGAATTCGCGGAAAGGCAGCACCACCGCCTCGCTCAGGCTCTTGGGCGGCGTGCCGTAGACCTTCGGTTCCTTGACCACCAGCGAGCACAGCAGGCCCGGCAGCATGAAGGCCGCAGTGATCCAGAACACGGTCGGCCAGGGCATCTGGTCGGCCAGCACCAGCGACAGCGCGCCCGGCACCATGCCCGAGAGCTTGTAGGCATTGACGTGGATGGCGCTGCCCAGGCCCAGCTCGGCTTCGGGCAGGATCTCGCGCCGGTAGGCGTCGATGGCGATGTCCTGGCTGGCCGAGAGGAAGGCCACCACCGAGGCCATGAAGGCAATCGTGCTCACGTCGGTGAGCGGATCCAGCATGCCCATGCCGCCAATGGCCAGGAACAGCAACAGCTGGGTGAACACCATCCAGCCGCGCCGGCGGCCCATGCGGCCGAAATGGAAGCGGTCCATCAGTGGCGACCACACGAACTTCCAGGTGTAGGGGAACATCACGAGTGCAAACAGGCCGAGCGTCTTGACGTTCAGGCCCGATTTGGCCAGCCAGGCCTGCAACAGGCTCAGCAGGATGAACAGCGGGAGGCCGGAGGTGAAACCGAGGAAGACGCAGATCAGCATGCGCCGGTTCAGGTATTGCTGCCAGGAAGCGGCGGGTGCGGTCATGGGCGGATCAGCTCGAAAAACGCGAAACGTGAAACAAAAAGACGCCGGTGGCCAGCGGTGGGCTCTGCCGGACCGGCGTCTGCGGGGATGGTGAAGCTTTTTGCAAAATCCTGGCGTTGCGGTTTCCGCTTATTTCTTGCGCAGGCGGAATACCGCCAGGCTGCCACGCCAGTTCGGGAAGTAACGCACCGGCTTGCCATCCTTCAAGGCCACGCATTCCAGCACCTCCAGGCCCAGCTCGTTGGCCAGCGCCTCGAAGTCCCTGATCGTGGCGCAGCGCAGGTTCGGCGTATCGTACCACTGGTAGGGCAGGCTCCTGGACACCGGCATGCGCCCGCGCAGCAGCGCCACGCGGTGCGGCCAGTAGGCGAAGTTGGGGAAGGATACCGTCACCTCGCGCCCGACCCGGGCGATCTCGCGCAAGGTCCCTTCCACATCCTTGACCATCTGCAGTGCCGACAGGCACAGCACGGTATCGAAGGCATTGTCCTCGAACATGGCCAGTCCGCCGTTCAAGTCCTGCTGGATCACCGAGACATTGCGCGCCACGCACTTGGGGATCTGGTCATCGTCGATCTCCACGCCATAGCCCGAGCAGCCCTTGTCGGATTGCAGGTAGTCCAGCATCACGCCATCGCCGCAACCCAGGTCCAGCACTTGCGACTGCTCGCGCACCCAGTGGGCGATGAAGGCCAGGTCGGGGCGCAGCGCGCTCAATTGTTCGAAAGTCATGCGCGGCCCTCCTGCTGCAGTTCAGTCCAGATACTTCCGTAGTACTCGCGCACCACCTTCATGTAGCGCGCATCGTCCAGCAGGAAAGCGTCGTGTCCGTGCGGGGCGTCGATTTCGGCATAGCTCACGCGCCGCTTGTTGGCCACCAGCGCCTGGACCATCTCGCGGCTGCGTTCGGGCGAAAAGCGCCAGTCGGTGGTGAAGGACACCAGCAGGAACTTGGCCTGGGTGCGGGCGAAGGCGCGCGCCAGGTCACCGCCGAATTCACGCGCCGGGTCGAAGTAGTCCAGCGCCTTGGTGATGAGCAGATAGGTGTTGGCGTCGAAGTAGGTCGAGAACTTGTCACCCTGGTAGCGCAGGTAGGATTCGATTTCAAAATCCACGCCGTAGCCGAACTGGTATTCGCCGGTGCGCAGGTCGCGACCGAATTTCTCGGCCATGTCGTCGTCCGACAGATAGGTGATATGGCCCACCATGCGTGCCACCCGCAGGCCGTTCTTGGGCACCACGCCATGCGCATAGAAATCGCCGCCGTGGTACTGCGGATCCGTCAGGATGGCCTGGCGCGCGACATCGTTGAAGGCAATGTTCTGCGCCGACAGCTTGGGCGTGGAGGCGATCACCAGGCAGTGGCGCAGGCGATCCGGATACATCATGCTCCAGGCCAGCGCCTGCATGCCGCCCAGCGAGCCGCCCATGACGGCGGCGAAGCAGGTAATGCCAAGCCGGTCGGCCAGGCGCGCCTGGGCGTTCACCCAGTCTTCCACCGTCACCACCGGGAAGTCCGCACCGTAGGGCTTGCCGGTGGCCGGGTTCGGGTGCATCGGCCCGGTCGAGCCGAAACAGGAACCCAGGTTGTTCACGCCAATGACGAAGAAGCGATCCGTATCCAGCGACTTGCCGGGACCGACCATGTTGTCCCACCAGCCCACGTTGTCAGGGGCGTCGGCATAGACGCCGGCCACGTGATGGGACGCATTGAGCGCGTGGCAGACCAGCACGGCATTGGATTTGTCGGCATTCAAGGTGCCGTAGGTTTCATAGGTCAGCGAGTAGTCCGCCAGCGCGGCGCCGCTCTGCAGCGGCAGCGGCTCGGCGAAATGCATGACCTGGGGCGATACGATTCCGATCGACATGATTGTTCTGCGTAAGTGACTCGGCGCCAGGCGGCTCACGGGGAGCGGCATTGGCGGTCGCTTCGCCGGCGGGTGGCCAGTTTCGTGCGCGGGCAACAAAAAAGCCCGGAAGCAGTGCTTGCGGGCTCACTCATCGATGGGGCGGGGCAGTCTTGGGAGAAACAGCTGATCCAAGCTCGCTTTAGCCGCATTTAGATGGGATCAGGATCCCGGCGCCCGCAAGCTGAAGTTGGTCAAACCGTTCAAATCGGCGCAGTGGCATAAGAATACCCAAGTCGGGCAGGCCCGTCAAACGGGCTCCCCCGGCTCAATACGCCCTAGCGGCGGCGCGCGGCCACTTTGGCTTCGGCCACGGCAGGCTCGGCATGCAAGGCTTGCAGCTGCGCCATGGCCGCACTGATGGCAGCCGGCTCGGTGGCCCGCAGCACCTTCTTGACCTGCGGCTCCAGCAGGCGCAGGTCGCTGTTCAAGATCTCGTTCTTCACCGACAGGATCTGCGAAGGATGCATGGAGAACTCCAGCAGCCCCATGCCCAAGAGCAGGCGGGTCCATTTCAGGTCACCGGCCATTTCCCCGCACACCGACACCGGAATGCCCGCCTTGCGGCCTTGGGAAATCACGCTCGACAACAGGAACAGCACCGCCGGATGCAGCGGATCGTAGAGATGCGCCACTTCATGGTCCACGCGGTCAATGGCCAAGGTGTACTGGATCAGGTCGTTGGTACCGATGGAGAGGAAATCCAGCCGCTTGATGAACAAGGGCAGCGCCAAGGCGGCCGCGGGGATCTCGATCATGGCACCGACCGGGATGTCCTCGTCGAACTTCTGCTTGCGGTCGCGCAGCTGCTGCTTGGCCTGTTCGATCATGGACAGCGTCTGGTCGATCTCGAAGGCGTGCGCCATCATCGGCACCAGCAGCTTGATGGGACCATAAGCCGAAGCGCGCAGGATGGCCCGCAATTGCGTCAGGAACATCTGCGGCTCTGACAGGCAATAGCGGATCGCGCGCAAGCCCAGCGCCGGGTTCAGGGCGGTTTCCTCGTCCTCGTCCAGCGGCTTGTCGGCGCCCACATCCAGGGTACGGATGGTGACCACCCTGCCCTTCATGGCGATGACGGCCTGCTTGTAGGATTCGAACTGCTCATCCTCGCTGGGGAATTTCTCCAGGTGCCCGGCCCGTCCCATGAACAGGAATTCCGAACGGAACAGCCCGATACCCATCGCCCCCGCCTCGAAGGCATTGGCAGCATCGTTGGGCAGCTCGATGTTGGCCAGCAGCGTGATCGGCTCGCCATCCTGGGTGATGGCCGGGGTCTTCTTGAGACGTGAAAGTTTCTTCCGCTCCCGCAGCAGCCTTTCCTGCCGTGCGCGGTACTGCGCCAGCACCAGCGGGGAAGGATCGACGATGACCACACCGGCGTCGCCATCGATGATGAGCACATCATCGTGCTTCACCAGCACCGACGCATTGTGCATGCCGACGGCCGCCGGAATGGCCAGGCTGCGCGCCACGATGGCGGTATGTGAATTGGGACCGCCCAGGTCGGTGACGAAGCCGGCAAAGGCGCTCTCGCGGAACTGCAGCATGTCGGCCGGCGAGATGTCGTGGGCCACGACAATGATGTTGGCGGCGGCCTCGCCGGTGGGTGGCAGGTGGCTTGCGCTGCCGGTCAGTATCTTGAGGATGCGCTCGCCGACCTGCTGGATGTCGGCCTTGCGCTCGCGCAGGTAAGGGTCTTCGATCTCGTCGAACTGGGCCGACAATTCCTCGATCTGGGTCACCAGCGCCCATTCGGCGTTGTAGTAACGGTGCCGGATGATGTCTTGCGGCACCTCGGCCAGCATCGGGTCCGACAGGATCAGCGAATGCACATCAATGAAGGCGCCCAGCTCGGGCGGCGCATCCTTGGGCAATTCGGAGCGGATGATATGAAGTTCCTGGTGCACCGCCTTGACCGCGCTCTTCAAGCGCTCGATCTCGGCCTCGACCTGGTCGGGCGCGATCAGGTAATGTTTGACGTCCAGTGCGGCCGGCGCCATCAAATGCGCGCGTCCGATGGCGATGCCTTGCGACACCGCGATTCCATGTAAGCTGAATGAAGCCATCGCGTATCTCCTGCCTGTTTTCTTATAGTCCGCCGTGTTGCCAGCGCGCGGTAGCTGGAGCAAGTTACCGAACAAAGAGCGGTTTGGCAATCAGGACCGGGCGCGACACACTGAGGACGGATAGACAGGCAGCGTATATGAACATTGTTTCAGCCCGCACAGGAAGTGCACGGGCATTGACATATCGCAAGAAGCATTCCAGCCGCGCCGCGGTGCTGCGGCGCAATACCGCAAGCGCGGTGAAGGGGCTTACTGGCCTTCGCCGAACTTGTCGGCAATCAGTGCTTCCAGGGCGGTGAAGCACTCCTGCTCATCGGCGCCGTTGGTCTCCAGGGTGACGATGCTGCCCTTGCCGGCGGCCAGCATCATCACGCCCATGATGGACTTGGCATTGACGCGGCGCTTGTTGAAGGTCAGCCAGACTTCGCTCTTGAACTTGCCGGCCAGCTGGGTGAGCTTGGCCGAGGCGCGCGCGTGCAGGCCCAGCTTGTTGACGATTTCGAGTTCTTTTTGAATCATGTTCTGCTTTCGTTTTTATCGTGTTGGCGCGGTTCGATGCAGCCCGGCGGGCAAGGTTCAGGCCGAGGCCGCCACCCGGATGCGGTTGTCGATCCGCACCGCACCATTCTGGCCCCCTGCCAGTGCCATTTCAACCACCACATCCAGCGTGTCGTTACGGTAGGTCAGCGCCCGCAGCAGCATGGGCAGGCTGATGCCGGCGATCACCTGGACGTTGCCCAATCCGCACAGGAAGCCCGTACAGTTGGAGGGCGTGCCGCCCATCACATCGGTGATGACCAGTACGCCGCTGCCATCATCGAGGCGTTCAACCGCCTCGATGGCCAGTTTTTGCACTTCTGCCGGGTTCTGGTCGGCGATCACGTCGATCGCCTCCATCCGTTCGGGGCGGCCGCGGAAAACGTGCGTGGCGGCGGCCAGGAAAGCTTGCCCCAGCGGGGCGTGCGTCAAGAGAAGAATACCAACCATGGAATTGTTGCCATCTGATGCGACGCGCTTTTCCCCGAGCAGCCCGTCATGCTCTGTCGATCCCATTATCCGACCGACCCTGCTACCTCTGCTGCCCCTGCGGCTGCCTCCAGCGCATCCACGAACATCGCTGCCACATCAAACCCGGTCTGCTCGGTAATTTCCTGGAAGCAGGTCGGGCTGGTGACGTTGATTTCGGTGAGATAGTCGCCGATAGCGTCCAATCCTACCAGTAACAGGCCACGTTGATACAAGATCGGCCCCAACGCCTCACCGATCTCGATGTCGCGCGCCGATGCCGGCTGCGCTTTGCCCAAACCGCCTGCGGCCAGGTTGCCGCGCACCTCGTTGCCCTGCGGAATGCGTGCCAGCACATTGGGCACCACCTTGCCGCCGATCAGGAGAATGCGCTTGTCGCCTGCGCTGATCTGGGGAATGAAACGCTGCGCCATGATCGTGCGTTGACCGTTGTCGGTCAGGGTTTCGATGATGGAGCCCAGGTTCATGCCATCGGCCTTGACGCGGAAGATGCCCATGCCGCCCATGCCATCGAGGGGCTTCAGGATCACGTCCTGGTGCTCGTCGTGGAAGGCGCGCAGGCGCTTGGCGTCGCGCGTGACCAGGGTCGGCGCGGTGTACTGCGGGAACTGGGCAATGGCCAGCTTCTCGTTGTGGCTGCGAATGGCTGCCGGCTTGTTGAATACGCGCGCGCCCTGCTTTTCGGCCAGCTCCAGCAGGTAGGTGGTGTAGATGTACTCCATGTCGAAGGGCGGATCCTTGCGCACGATCACCGCATCGAATTCGGAGAGGAAGCACGCTGCCGGCTTGTCGGCGCGGTACCAGTCATCGGCCTCGCCGGTCAACGTGATCTTGAAGGCATTGGCGGTCACCAGGCCGTTTTCCAGCACCAGGTCGCCCTGTTCGAAGGCGTAGATGCTGTGCCCGCGGCGGGCGGCCTCGCGCATCATGGCGAAGGTGGAATCCTTGTACGTCTTGAACGTATCCAGAGGATCGGCGAGGAAAGCGATTTTCATGGAGCTTGGGTCCTGTTGGGCCTGGCAAAGGCGCGATATTAATAAACTTCCGGGTTGGGGTCGGTCTTTTCCATCTCCACCGACGCTGCCAGCAGCGCCAGGCGCGCCACCACGCCATACATGTAGAAACGGTTGGGCGCGGCCGTGCCCGGCTTGGCGTGCATGTCAGGCAGGGCATGCTGCTGGGCAAATGCCAGCGGCACGAAATGCGCACCGGGGGCGTTGAGATTTTCGTTCACGCCGCGCTCGGCGTGCACGCGGTAGAAGCCACCCACCACGTAGCGGTCGATCATGTAGACCACCGGCTCGGCCACGGCCTGGTTGATGCGCTCGAAGGAGTGCACGCCTTCCTGCACGATCACTTCCGAGACTTCCAGGCCTTCCTTGCCGGCCAGCATGCCGGTGCGCTGCTTGCGGTTGAGGTCCTTGATCTCGCTGGCATCCTTGACCGCCATGATGCCCATGCCATACGTACCGGCATTGGCCTTGATGAAGACGAAAGGCTGTTCCTTGATGCCGTATTCCTTGTACTTCTTGCGAATCTTCGACAGCAGCGAGGACACGCTGTCAGCCAGCGCGTCGGTGCCGGTGTTTTCCTGGAAGTCGATGTCGCTGACCTTGGTGAAGAGCGGGTTGAGCATCCAGGGGTCGACCTCGACCATTTTGGAAAACTTCTTCACCACTTCATCGTAGGCGGCAAAGTGATTGCTCTTGCGGCGCAGCGCCCAGCCCGCGTGCAGCGGCGGCAGGACGCTTTGTTCATGCAGCCCTTCCAGCACCGAGGGGATGCCGCTGGAGAGGTCATTGTTGAGCAGCACCGTACAGGGATCGAAGTTCTTCAAGCCCAGGCGGCGGCCGTTGGCCGAGCGCTCCAGGGGCTCCAGGGTAATGTGGGTGCCATCGGGCAATTCGATCTGCTGCGGCTTGGTGGAACCCTGTGCCAGCGTACCCAGGCGCACGTTCAGGCCGGTCTGGCGGAAGATCTGCATCAGGCGGCCGATGTTCTGCAGGTAGAAGGTATTGCCGGGCTGGGTTTCCGGGATGAGCAAGAGGTTGCGCGCATCCGGGCAGTATTTCTCGATGGCCGCCATGGCCGCCTGCACCGCCAGCGGCAACATTTCCGGCGAGAGGTTGTTGAAGCCGCCCGGGAACAGGTTGGTATCGACCGGTGCCAGCTTGAAACCGGCGTTGCGCAGGTCCACCGAGCAATAGAAGGGCGGCGTGTGCTCCTGCCATTCCATGCGGAACCAGCGTTCGATGGCCGGCGTGGCGCCCAGGATTTTCTTCTCCAGCTCCAGCAGGGGACCATTCAGAGCGGTGACGAGATGCGGGACCATAAAAGACCTTAACGATATGTAAATGCCGGCAGCGAGTGTCGATTTTAGCGGATTCCTGAAACCGTGTTGCAACGCAGTAGACGCCGCTGTTGCCATTTCAGCAAAACCTGGACCCGTCCACGGTCGCTGCGAAGGCGTGGCTGGGAGTGTTCACATGGCGATGATGGCGGCATTTTAAAGAGCCCGACTCAAATACTCGGGAATTATCCGGCCTCGACGCGGCAATGCATCAGGAAACCGCTTTACCTGAAGGAAATGGCCAAAAAACGACAACTTGATGATGTGACAAGTATGCTCCCTTCTTCATGCCGTTATGCCCGCAAATGAAAAAAGGCGCCCGAAGGCGCCTTATAAAGAGGCCGTTTCCAGCCCCGAAGGAATACTGCAGACTCAGTACGACAGATGCTTAGTGGTAGGCCGATTCGCCGTGGCTGGAGATGTCCAGGCCTTCGCGTTCTTCTTCCTCGGTCACACGCAGGCCGATGACGACGTCGACGATCTTGTAGGCGATGAAGGAGACCACACCCGACAGGATCACGGTGGTCAGCACGCCCTGGAACTGGATCCAGACCTGGCCGCCGATGGAGTAATCCGGTGCCACGGCGTTGGCCACGTAGTCATAGATACCGGTGCCGCCCAGGCTGGGGGCTGCGAACACGCCGGTCAGGATGGCACCCAGGATGCCGCCCACACCGTGCACGCCGAAGACGTCCAGTGCATCGTCAGAACCCAGGATCTTCTTCAGGCCGCTCACGCCCCACAGGCACAGCAGACCAGCGATCAGGCCCATGACCACGGCGCCGATGACGCCCACGAAGCCAGCGGCCGGGGTGATGGCCACCAGACCTGCCACGGCGCCGGAAGCGGCACCCAGCATGGAGGGCTTGCCCTTGCCGATCCATTCGCCGAAGCTCCAGGACAGGACCGCAGCCGCAGTGGCCAGGATGGTGTTGACGAAGGCCAGGGCAGCAGTGCCGTTGGCTTCCAGACCGGAGCCGGCGTTGAAGCCGAACCAGCCGAACCACAGCAGCGAGGCACCGACCATGGTCAGGGTCAGGCTATGCGGCTTGAAGGCTTCCTTGCCGAAACCGATACGCTTGCCGATCACGTAGGAACCGACCAGGCCGGCGATGGCGGCGTTGATGTGCACCACGGTGCCACCAGCGTAATCCAGCGCGCCCTTCTGGAACAGCCAACCCGAGATGGCGGTCGCCTTTTCAGCGGCAGCGGCATCGGTGAAGGCATCCGGACCCGGCCAGAACCAGACCATGTGGGCCATCGGCAGGTAGGAGAAGGTGAACCACAGGATCGAGAACAGGATCACGGCGGAGAACTTCACGCGTTCGGCGAAGGCACCGATGATCAGCGCCACGGTGATGGCGGCAAACGCACCCTGGAAGGCAACGAAGACCAGTTCCGGAATGACCACGCCCTTGCTGAAGGTGGCGGTGTTGGAGTCACCGGTCAGGCCGTGCAGGAACAGGCGATCAAAGCCGCCGAAGAAGGCGCTGCCCTCGGTGAACGCGATGCTGTAGCCGTAGACGAACCACAGGATGTAGATCAGCGAGAAGATCATGAAGCACTGCATCAGCACCGACAGCATGTTCTTGCTGCGGACCAGGCCGCCGTAGAACAGGCCCAGGCCGGGCAGGGTCATCAGGATGACGAAAGCGGTACAAACCAGCATCCAGGCGGTGTCGCCCTTGTTGGGGACCGGAGCCGGTGCGGCAGCAGCGGCGGCAGGCGCAGCAGGTGCAGCAGCAGCCGGGGCGGCTGCTTCAGCCTTGGGCGCAGCCGGAGCGGCAGCGGCCGGGGCAGCGGCGGCAGCCGCTGCAGCTTCAGGCTTGGGCGCATCCTGCGCCTGGGCCGGAGCGGTAAAGCCTACCGCCAACAACAGCGCGCCAATGGCGAGCGCGCCGGAAAACATTTTCTTCATGCTCATTAGAATTCCCCTTTTTTACAGAGCGTCTTTGCCGGTTTCGCCGGTACGGATACGGATCACATCCAGCAGATCCTGGACGAAGATCTTGCCGTCGCCGATCTTGCCGGTACGAGCGGCGGTCTCGATGGCTTCCAGGGCGCGTTCGACGATGGCGTCGTCAACGGCAGCCTCGATCTTGGTCTTGGGCAGGAAATCGACCACATACTCGGCGCCGCGGTACAGCTCGGTATGGCCTTTCTGACGACCGAAGCCCTTGACTTCGGTCACGGTGATGCCTTGCACCCCGATCGCGGAGAGGGCTTCGCGCACCTCATCCAGCTTGAACGGTTTGATGATCGCAGTGATCAGTTTCATACGAACCTCTTGTTAGAAAGTTTTGCTGATGGAGAAGACGAAACCGTTCTTGCCGACGTTCTTGGAGCCATCCGATGCCGGGGTGGTGGAGACGCCATCCTTGAGGTCGGTACCCACGTAGGCCACGCCCAGGGTGATGCCGGCCGCTTCGTCGAAGGTCTTGGACAGGCCGATCTTCCAGTCGGTGTAGCTCAGCTGGTTGGGGTTGCCACGCACGCTCTGGTGACCGAGGTGCAAGCCCAGCATGACGCCGTAGTAGGTCTCGATGTTGGCGCCCAGGTCAAAGTACTGGCTGTACTTGCTGTTGGGCGTGCCGAACAGGTTGGTCAGGGCCTGCGAATACTTGAAGTAGGCAGGACCATAGCCGACCTGGCCGTAGAGTTCGAAGGTGTTGGCGTTCTTGGCGACCTTGTCCAGGCTGTTGCCAGGGTAGTAGTAGTACAGGCCGCCGACGTCGTAGGTGAAGCCGCCGCCGATGTCACCGCGCTTGCCGCCGTAGATGTCCCATTCGACGTTGCCCTTGGTGTCGGAACCGGCCAGGGTGCCTGCATCCTTGATCCACTTGATGTTGGTCAGCCAGGTACCGGCGTAGAGGCCGGTCGGGTTGTGCGTGTAGTCAGCACCAACCTGCAGGGCCGGGTCGAAGCGGGTCTGGGTCAGGCCACGGTAGCGGTAGTCGCTCACCACGGCGGCGTTGAAGCTCAATTCATTGTCCGGCTTGGCGTCCTCTGCGCGGGCCACGGTAGAAACGAAGGATGCTGCGATGGCTGTTGCAAGAATCAGTTTCTTCATGACTTTCCCTCTGGTTTATGTTTGAACAATAAAGTCTTTTTTATCTGTGCCCCCAACCTTTAGCAGGAGCCGTGCCATGTCCATTCGGCAAGGCAGACTTGTGTTTTCGCGTGAAACCAGAGATTTGCAACGATTTTTTTCGAGATCAGCTTCAAAATAGTGCATGAGCTGGGAAAATGCACGTGATTGGTGCGATATTCCTCGTTTTTTGTCAAACCTGCATCGAACGCGGCAAACACATTTTGGTGCGCGGGCGGCGGGCCTCTCCCGGATCACCAAGTCGGCGCATTTCCCGAAGGAAAATTCAGCCTTAATCCGGCACCTGTGTACAAAAATGCGGTCTACACAGGACATCGCGGTTTGAGGATGGGCGGGAAACCGCTAAACTTGCAGTACAGCTATCTGCCAAGGAGATCCGACATGGACAAGCCCCCATTTTTTGAAGACCTGCAATCCAAGATCAACAAGGCGATCGAGAACTCTCCGGCCAAGGACATCGAGAAGAACGTCAAGGCCATGCTGAGTCAGGGTTTTGCCAAGCTGGACCTGGTCACGCGCGAGGAATTCGACGTCCAGGCCCAGGTATTGGCCAAGACCCGTGCCCGCCTGGAGGCGCTGGAAGCGCGTGTTGCCGAGCTTGAGGCTCAGCAAAAACAGACTCCATGATCCTGGCACAGACTCTATTCTCTTTCCCTCCCCCTTCCCTACTCTGTTCTGACAAGCTGCCGGGCGCATTGCGATGAGCCTGGCGGTCTTGCGCAGCCGCGCCCTGGCCGGCATGAGCGCCCCGCCGGTGACGGTTGAGGTGCACCTGGCCAACGGCTTGCCGGCCTTCACCATCGTCGGCTTGCCGGAAGCCGAGGTAAAGGAAGCCCGTGATCGCGTCCGGGCGGCGTTGCAGAACGCGCGGTTTGAATTCCCTGCCCGCCGCATTACCGTCAACCTGGCACCGGCCGACCTGCCCAAGGAATCCGGGCGATTCGACCTGGCCATCGCCTTGGGCATCCTGGCGGCTTCAGAACAGATCCCCGCCGACCGGCTCGACGCGCATGAATATGCGGGCGAGCTCTCGCTGTCAGGGCAGCTGCTGCCCATTCGCGGCGCCTTGGCCATGACCTGCGCCATGCAGCGCGACAGCCAGGGCGACGACCCGCCGCGCAGCTTCATCCTGCCCGCCGCCAATGCGGACGAGGCCGCACTGGTGCCGCAGGCGCAGATCCTGCCAGCGGGCTCCTTGTTGGAGGTCTGCACCCATTTCAGCAGCCGCGATGCCGCTGGCCGCCTGCAGCAGCATGTGCCGCGCGCGACCTGCAGCGTGGTGCCATACCCGGATTTCAGCGACATCAAGGGACAATTGCAGGCGCGGCGCGCCATGGAGGTGGCGGCGGCCGGACAGCACAGCATGCTGCTGGTCGGCCCGCCGGGCGCGGGCAAGTCGATGTTGGCCACGCGCTTTCCCGGCATCCTGCCGCCGATGACGCAGGATGAGGCCTTGGAGTCGGCTGCCGTGCAATCCTTGAGCGGGGGATTCGACATTGCGCAGTGGCGCCAGCGGCCTTACCGGGCGCCGCACCACACGGCCTCCGCCGTGGCGCTGGTGGGCGGCGGCAGCACGCCCCGGCCAGGGGAAATCTCGCTGGCCCATCATGGGGTCCTGTTCCTCGATGAGATCGCCGAGTATCCGCGCAGCGTGCTGGATGTGCTGCGCCAGCCGATGGAGTCGGGCCACATCGTGATCTCCCGGGCCGCGCGGCAGGCGCAGTTTCCGGCGCGGTTCCAGCTGATTGCCGCGGAAGGGTGCGATCATCCTAAAACGTTCCTAGTGAACGAACGAGGTATATGATAGGCCTATAGCCGTTAGCAGCGTTTGTTCCTACAAACTTTTGGTGGGATCATGAACAGCAAAAACCCAGGGCATGCAATAGTTTCAATAATTACAACAGTTGCCGGATCAGCTAGAAGATCGACAACTGAAATTGATGTGCGGGGCTACCCCCAAGGCTCTCTCTTTTATGAGGCTGCTCAAGCGCTTGCACGAAGCTCGCAACTTAAACCAATCCAAAATACTCGTGCTTTTTCAATTAAGAACGCGTTTCGCTGGTTAAGCGATGAATCACGAGAACAATTAAAAGCATCTCCGCTTTCCTTCAATCGGGACTCGTTTCACCAGTTCGTTGCCGAAATGGATACGGAAATTGACCAAATTGAAAATAAGAACCCCGGTTACAAACTGCAAACCTCTTATTTCTGGCACAGATTTTTGACCGACACGCCTGCAAAACTGGGGGATCATTCGGCACTTGAACATGCGTTAGATGGATATCGGTCGCCTCTTAGGCGTTTGGCTGGAGAGCGCCGAGTTCGCAGTTCCCTGTATTGCCAAACATTCACCAACGACTTAGTCTCAACTATTCCCCACACATCCCCTGCAGAGCTCATGGTCGAAGCTCGCAAAGCGGTTGAGAACCGCAGAGGAGCGATTGCTAAAGCATGCATTGCAGAATTTGAACTCTATAAGCAGATCTGCCTAGAGCAAGAGACTTACCGCACTGTCGAAATTCCTGAAGAGGCACGTAAGCACATTTACGAACTCATCTCCAAGGAGAAAAATGCAGGTAGTTCCAATCATAACAAGGGCCGCTGGTATGGCTACAACCACGATTGGATCACTGCAGTGGCCCTACAGTATGTTGAAGACCAAATTGACCATCTTAGAATCGGTCAATTTTCAACTTATTCTGATCTGCGCCTGCCTTCTCTTCATGTTGGGTACACAGTCCCACATGGGAAGCTTTATCGATACCATAATTCGCTGCAACCGTGGTTCCTTGCTCGATATCGTCTTCCTAACCGATTATTGACGTCGATCTTTGTGTTCTTACTCGAGCGTACTGGTTGGAATCCTGGTGCCCTGGGGAAAATGACCACAGACGGCATCATCCGGGTTGGCCATTCGCTCACACTCCAAGGATTTAAAAATAAAACAGACGACGACACACCGAACTATGAGGTAGCGCGGAACGATACTTGGGTTCAGATAGCAGTGGTAATGCTGGAGCGAAACCTTGAGCAGCTGAAGAACCACAAAATCGTCCCCTCCGACGAAAAGCGTATCTGGTTCGGCTGGCAAGCACTTGGCCATGATGAAATCGGCAACTTCATTCATTTCGGGACTCTACGTGATTTTGCTACGGACCATGAGCTTCCATTCTTCTCGCCCAAAGAACTGCGTCCGCTGCGAGCAGCGTCAATATATTTGGAGGATTTTGACCTCAAAGCTGTTCAAAGCATGCTCGGGCACTCTTCGATTGATACTGTGGAAGATTATCTTAGAGGCTCAATCCTCTTCCATATCAACGAAGCAAAAGCCCTGCAGTTCCAACGAACTATCGAAGCAACCCTGATCTTTGCGACCCGTGGAGAAGCCGGAATGATCTCGATGAAGATAGATCAGAAGTTTGTAGATCCTGAACTGCTGTATCCGACTGGCGATGGCGGTGTTTGCAAAAATCCATACGATCCACCGCACGAGAAAAGTCAGAAAGATCAGACATGCGACGGCCTAAGATGCCATGTCAACGGAGGCTGCCCGAACTATCGGCTCGTCGTAACGGACCGAACGCTTGAACTGGCGCTAAGAACTCGTGATTTCTATCGATCCCGCTGGCAAGAACTCATACACCGAAACGAAACAGCGTTCCAACGATTACATTTTCCACGCATCGTCTTTATTCATCTCCTGTTAATACTGGTGGCGAAAAGGCGTCCGAATTTGCTACGGCAAGCCCTAACGCTGTACAAAGAAGGGAGCAAAGCATGAGCCCTCTTAATCAGCGCATCTCCCCCTCATCAACCGCTGACTCGACAACGGAACAGAAGACGTACCTGGTTGAATCTCCGGGCCTCACGTATTCCGACGGAATCATCCACTACACGGATTCGGTCCGCAGTTGGGAAATACGGATTGACCATTGGTTCCTTCCTGCTACCAGACCCTACCCACGTACTTCTTCTCTTGCGGAGCATCCCGAATATGTCCAGGTTCTATTAGCCTATTTCGACAGACTCATTAAAGAAAGCTATTCAGGTAGGCCATCCGGGAAGGTTCTTTCAAATCACGGGGGACGGGTGCTCCGAATAATTGATTGGTTGCGGAGCAACGGCATCTATCACTTCGCAGACGCTACTACTGCAGATATTTTGCAGCTCGCAACTGATGTTGCTCAATTAGGTTGGTATCAGGCGCTTCACTACGAACAGCGCTGGCGCAGAGCGCTTAATACGATGTCTAAAGAAGAGATTCGAGAGGGACTCTATATACAACCTAATGGTCATGTGAACGCAATACAGTCTTTGTTTTGGTCTCAAAAATTTGGGTGGGGGTCGGAGCACATTCTTCCGTCCTTTGCGAGGGCGCATATTGAGTCACTTTTTGGACCGGGTGGAAAAATCTGGCGGGGTCGAAAGGATGAGCAACATGCTCCACCGGTTACAGGATCGATTGCCTCACTTCTCAGTGTCCTCAACCGACTGTCTGAACTCCCAGCGAACGTTGATCGATTGCGGGAAAGGCCTTTCCGCGAGACTTACCAAACAGCAGAAAATTTGACAAAGAATCGCAGCAGCAAGGCCAAAAATTTGTCGTTGCACGACGCTGTCGTCATACTTAAAAACTCCGTCCTTGGAATATACGAAGTA
Organism: Herbaspirillum sp. CAH-3; assembly: GCF_009668275.1. Classification (NCBI taxonomy): domain Bacteria; kingdom Pseudomonadati; phylum Pseudomonadota; class Betaproteobacteria; order Burkholderiales; family Oxalobacteraceae; genus Herbaspirillum; species Herbaspirillum sp. CAH-3. Next base: position 90,750 of record NZ_VSWE01000012.1, read on the forward strand.
GCTCCTGCACTAAATGAGCTTCTAAGCGATATGCAACGCGAAAGAAGCCAATTGAGTGACCCGAAATTCCGCATTTTTTTCATTAATCATCCCGCTACAAGCCATCTCTCCGAATTATTCGGCGTGAAAATATCAGCGCTTAACATTAGGGCGCTGAATACAAACGCCGAAGCAGAATTAGACGATCCAATATTAAATAGCACCGAACCCAGTATCGATATCTCTATCGATACCGTAATTGGTTTTGTTCAGAGCGCTTGTGCGATCGCTATAGGTGGCCTGACTGCGCACAGACCTGGTGAAATCGTTGGCGATCACTTCGGACTCAGGGTTGGTGATTTGATTTATGAATCGCCAGAGGATTCGATTGCCAAATTGAATATATATTTTAGTAAATCACTTCGAGAGCGTAGACCGATCTACGTCACAAGAATGGTCATGGATGCATTCTTAAGTTTGGAGAAATTAAAGGCGGCCAGTATGCCTGATGCAGACACGGCACCTACCGTGGGCGAGAACTTGTTTGATTTACATAGAATATCAAGCAAAAAAGGCGCAAAGCCGGTTCGAACAAAAGCGAAATTCTCATTCGGCCAAACCGAGCATAGATCTCTCAATTTTTTCCTGAAACATAGCTTTGCGAATGAAGAACAGGAATCTAACTTCACGCCCAAAATGCTACGTCGATTCTATTGCTTACTAAAAATGAATCGCTATCGCGACCCAGACATCATGGCGCTCCAGCAAACGCTTGGACACCTCTGGGCATCCACCACCCATCTATATTGCTTTGACAAGCCCAACGTGCCATACGATGAGCGCGCAGAAGAAAAAATTGGTGCTCGTAACACCAAGCGCGGAGAAGATGCCGTGGCTCGTAGAGCTTTTCTCGAAGATACGTTACTTCTCAATGAAGAATCAGATTCGATAGCAAAGGATATTCTCTTCGAGAATATTGATCAGATCATCTTCGATGGTGCAGCTGCCGGTGGATTTTCCAGATTTATCAGAAAGCTGTATGCCCGTATGCTGGAAAATATCAGCTTCGAGGAGCTGGGGGACGATGATCAAGTGAGCGCCTTGGTGGAGATGGTTCACAAAAAAGGCTATCGATACGAGCCAATGATCCACGGTCAGTGCCATGCTAAAGCAGATGGCCACCATAACTCCCGAGCCCTGTGTCAACACAATGGGGAGCTGCGCAGAGAAAACGCCGGCCCTGTCACCTGCAGAAAATGTCCTTATCACTATTTGGCACACGAATACATCGAGAACATGGTGATGATGCATGCGGAATTGGTCGCGGAGGCAGAGGATTTCATGCTGCCGCCGATTCAACAGAGACGAGCTTCCCTCGATAGTACGAACTTGGCCCGCATCATTGAACTGAATCGCCAAGAAATGGCGGATAACAGAGCATCGATGGTCATGTTCTTCAAGGAGGGCGGCATATGAAGAAGATTGTCCCCCAAGCCGAGCGCTCAAAGGCCGAAGCGACCTCGAACATTAATCGCAAGATTGAGGTCTTACGCGCATGGGCAACGAACGGCATTCCTTTTCTAGTTGGGAAAGACGGCCTTCAACTCTTAGACAGTAAGGACAACAAGCTATTAGACTACTTCCCCACCAGCCTTCGCAGCTTTAAGGAATGGAATGGCACCCAGAATTCTCTTGCAACGCAAGAAGTACTGCCCAAGATAGGGCGCGTCGGAAACGACACACTTGCAATCCGCCCAGAGCTTGAAAAGGAAGTCGTAGAACTTCTCAAAGCATTGAAACTCCGCGCAGAACTTCAAATTTCAGCCGGCAAGTATTCCGAGATAAAGCGCCTTACAAAAGAAAAACAGGCACTCACCGCACTCCTTTCTATCCGAAGAGCAGAATTTAGAACCCTAAGAGTGGCGATGAATTCTATTGAAAATGAGAACCAAAGGATCACTCGCAAAGCAGAAATCGAAGCAAATGAATTTGACCGCGTCTTGGCATCTAAAAATGCGGAAATCGAGCGCCTAAAACTGGAAAATGCAGAACTCATCGCAAGCAGCAAAAAGGTTCGCTCATTACGATCGGTGAATAAAAATGATAAGCAACCAGAGCAAGGCTAAAAGTGCTGTCCAAAAGCTCAAACAATGGATCAAGTCGAATCCAAATATTCCATTTCACCACGGACGAATCAACAAGACCGAGATATGCAGAATCATAGAAATTCCAGTTTCGACACTTAGGTCTAATCCGGAGCTTTCGAGACTAATCGGAAGATTGGCTGCAGAAAATTACAAGGCACCCGCACGCGTTATTGTGGAGTCTGATAGTCCAGTGATAGCAGCGCTACAAGGAAGGATTAAACAGCAGCAACTCGAAATTACAAGACTGAGAGCCGAGGTTGCTCGTTACACCATGATTTTTTCGATGGGTGTGGACAATCGTGATCAATGACCCAATACCGCTAGTTGATGCATCTCGGGTGATCCGCGCCATCATAGTCGCGACCTTTCCTCGAACTGATCACCTAATTCAATGCACCTTCGCTACAACGGAAGATCGCTTTCTAACACTTTGTTCTTCGGCAGTCTTTGGATACACGCCTGAACTTGGGGAGTGCTGGCAATTATCAGGTCAGTGGAATCGTAACGAAGACATTGGCGATTACCTGGATGTGGAAGCGGCACAACCCGCCATTCCACATGACTCAACAATTTGCATATGGCTACAACTCAACGTATTAGGCATGGGATCATGGTATCCCAAACAGCTCTGGCGAAAATTTGGATATAACTTAGCAAAGTTACTGAATAACTTCGATTATGAGGAGCTTACCAAAATATCCAAGCACAGCCGTCGATTCCCCTATCCCCTGTTACTCGACGCGTGTGTTGCCTGGTCCTCGCTGGTAAGGCTGATTGAATTTCTCGACACATATACTCACCCGCGTCTACGAGCACTAGCCCTGCATGACGCCCAGCTTGCCTCTCCTACCAACGTCATTCAAGGTTCGCATAACCCATATGGTCTAGCGCGCTTCGCTAGCTTTCGTAGTATCGATAGCATTTTGAATGCTGATGGAAAACTAGACCAGGCGGAAGATAGGCTGCTTTCAGCTGTAGATGCGGTGATTTCGGAACACTATGCGCGCGGCTATTGGGTTATAGCTGAGGATCGCATGGTCGGGGAAGTTTCAGCTCTCCTTCTTGGATCGGAAAATCAAGCAAAGCAAGCTATTAATTTTGCGCTTTCAAAGAAAGCTCTCGTTCAATCTACTTCCCGCCACTACCAAGGGACCGTATCACGGTCTCTAGAAATTGGAATCTCAGCACGCCTGAAAGAGCGCGGGCAAATAAGCCATTTGGGCGGTTTTTTGAACTCGGTGGATTTAGTATTCGCCGCAAGTTGCCTTCCACGAATCAGCGAAAACGCGCAGATATTGAGAGTTGCAAGCTGTGATGCTTCGCTAGATGACATATTCGAATACCGATCAGAAGCTATGAGATCAGTATGCTTTGTGTCGGTCCACGCAGAAAGGCTGAGATTACGATTCCCGGAGAGTTTGCTCCACGTTTATTCTCCTGGAGAAGTGTCGCGAGAGCTTTTAACTAATCATCAGAAGCCGGAGCTCGTTGTGCTTTGGGACGCACAAACCTACTCGTTAGCATTGTGGGCTCACCTTCTGCAGGCAATCCCAACGTCCGCTCAGATTGTTGTGTGTGGCGCTGACTACGATCGGAGCCATCAAAGTATTTGGAACGAACTCCAGTCCGCGCCTCATGATCTGGACCATAGCCAGGAGGCTGCACCATCAATTTTCGATCTATTTCGTGTGCTCTCCTCGGGCGGTGAAATTTCTAGTCTGCAGTATCAAAAATCTCTTCCAATGCTCCACTCTCACGTCGACGTACCAGCTGATCGTTGCACCGACGCTGCCGTGGGAATCTCGCACCAACAAAACTCTCAGGGCCTATGCACACAGATTTTCTGCTCTGACAGCCATCTGAGAGATATCCTGAACGATCGCATGCAGTCCGCAAATCAGCAGGTTCGGACTACGTTCGGGCGCTCGTTCGGTCATATCGCCATGTTCGAAGGCGATCAAGTTTTTCAACCAGGCTTCATCAATAGCAGCTTGCCGCCAAATAATTTGGCTACGATAAGTCGAATATATTCAGCTCCGGAAGTACATCAAGGTCCTGACAACAACTTACTGCGTGTCCATCTGCAGGTTCGCTCTGGCCAAGAGAGCTACGAACTCACTCTTCGCGACGCTGAGGCGTTAAACCTTGGGTATGCATTGCCTGCCCGTCAGGTGAATACTCGAGGAGTCGACGTTGCGATTGTTGTTGCTCCGACTCCGGAACAATTTGATATAGAGATTTTAAGGACAGCAGTAGACTCTGCCGCACGTCACATCATTTTTGTTGGCCTTGGATTACATCGGATGGCCACGTCAACTGATCACTTTTCAGTTCGTGGTTCCACCAGCTACCTTTCTCTCCAACCATCTGGAGACCTATTGTGAAACACTACGCCAAAGCCGGTGGTTTACTGATTTTCAAAGACGAAACTGTCGAAAAGAAGGTGTACTGGCATCTGTACGACTGCGATGGCAAATCAATTCTCACTTTTTTTGACTATCTCGCCCACCACGTCGGCGATAAGAAGGTGGGAGTTTCTAAAATTGAGGACGAGGCTTACACATTGAAGATGTGGTTTGAATTCCTTGATAACCAAGGAGTTGACCAATTCTCTGCCGGCGACTCTCATATCGAGTTGTTTCGCACCTCCCTCCTCGCGAGGAAATCTGCAAACGTGAAAGGTAATGCACAAGCGAGAATGAGGACGGTGAACGGCAACCTAAAAGTTGTCTATCAATTCTATCGTTGGCTTCAGAAGCACCATCGCTACGGGGTCCGAAGATTTCTTCTTGGAACGGATGGAAGTGGCTGCAACATCACCAGCAATTTGGCCGAACTCGGTGAAGGTGATATGCCAAATTCCAAGAGCTATCCAAAACTATTAACGGGAACCGGGGTCGGCAGCAAGCATAAGATTAACTACATACCTACTGACGTAGACCGCGCAGACACCGTTGACTATCTCAATGCTCGACATGGTCCTGGGGTAGCCCATCGCAACGTACTCTTACAGGACATCGCAGAAGAAACTGGACTTCGGCGCGCCTCTGTTTGCTCATTGTTGGCTCCTCAATTCACGCTCGCAGAACTGGAAAAATGTGAACGAGCAGCGCGTCCTTACTTGGTCCTACCTTCCGATCAGAAACGGGGATATGACAATCTCTTTGCGTTTCCTCATGACCTCGTAGTTCGGATAATCAACTACATATCCACTGATCGAGCTGAAATCATTCGGAGAACAGGCTCTAAATCAGATTGCTTGTTCCTAAACGTGAAGTACGGTACCCCTCTCAAACTCGGTTCAGTAACAACAATATTTACGAGAGCTAGCCGCGCGCTAGATCAGCCCCACGATTCCGGAATGCACGGATCCCGCCGTAGGTACGCGAACAAGAAGGATAACGAGCTTTTTCAGGCTAGCCTCGAAGTTGGCGGTGACACTAGCGCCGAGACTTTAGGGCGAATGCTGGCTTCGGCGCTCGGCCAATCGTCAACAGCGAGCCAATCAGCTTATCTGCGCAATCAGCAACTCAGATTCAAGAAGACCGCCACAATTAAACAGAGCGAAGAGAACACCAGGCTGAAGAACGAAAATGCGATGCTTCGTAGCGAACTTAATCAGCTGAAACAAGTAAAGGACAAATAAATGTTGAGTTGAGTGGTGACCCGAGGGGACTTGGCTTCGAGCAAAAGGGGGAGCAGGAGATTAGTCAGCGCGAAGTGGCCAAGGAAATTGGTCGCGAACTGAAGTTCGAATCCGTCAACGCTGAGAGTGCGCTTGGGCGGCATAATGATGCCTGCGTTTCCAAGAGCAGATTGATGGGCCGTCCTTCCTTGAGTAGCAGCCCGGCAAAATCTCGCACAGTTGCGAGGCTGGGTGAATATTCTCCGCAAAAGAACCACCTAATATTTTTTAGCGAGCGCCACGGAGAGAATAGTCAGATGTGCCACGCGCGAAGAAATAAGAGTCGCCACAGATGTGCAATCGACTTGCCCCACTATTTTCATTCTTACGGCACCACCGATTCTCTCTTCTTCGCGCCGCCTATTCTCTTTAATTGGAACCGGACGATATTCCTAGTTGGAGCCACCTATTATTCGTAGATCGCGCCAGGACTGTGCCTGGTGAGTTTCCGATTTGCTTCCGCACATCAGGTATGCTTTCCATACACAGTAAAAGCCGCGTGGATAAAAATGGAAAAGCGATTTTTGGTAGTCGATTTGGAAGCGACGTGTTCAGACGACGGTAGTATCACGCCGGAAGAGATGGAAATCATTGAAATCGGTGCCTGCTGGGCCACCGAAGGTGGTTTGGTGCTTGAGCGGTTTCAGCACCTAGTAAGACCGTTGGCGCCGCCAATACTCACGCCATTTTGCAAGCAACTGATCGGCATTACGCAAGAGGAAGTTGATCAGGCTCCTCTTTTTCCTGTCGCAGCCAGAGCTCTACACACCTTCGCCAACGAAGTGACCTCAACAGATACTGTCTGGATGAGCTGGGGAAACTACGATCACAAACAACTGACCCGGGATGCACAGCGCCACGGGATCGCTATGCCCTTGGCCATGCCCCACAGGAATGCGAAGCGACTGTTTGCGAAGGCTCAGCGCATTGGCAAGGAAGTGGGCATGGTTCGCGCATGTCCACTGACCGGCGTCCCTTTGGAGGGGCAGCATCATCGTGGACTCGATAATGCCGTCAATATCGCCAAGCTGATGCCATGGGTATTGGGACATGCTACGCTTTCCGGCCAGAGCCCAGCCAGCGCAGCGGTCTTATGAGGAAACCCACGATGCCATTCAATGTCTTCATCGACACCGAGTTCACTGATTTTCTTGATCCGCAGCTGATCAGTATTGGCCTGGTGGCCCAGAGCGGCGAGGAGTTTTACGCTGAGCTTCCCTACGAGGTGCGTGAATGCAGTGAATTCGTCAAAGCGGCCGTCCTTCCGCTTTTGGGATACGCACCCCATGCAGAAATGAGCAAGGACGACCTGTACCTGCAGATGACCAACTGGCTCAGGCTGATACGACCAAAAGACCAAGAGGTTTTCATTTGCTACGACTACCAGACGGATTGGGATCTCTTTTGCGACGTGCTGGATGGCCGAGTTCCGCCCTGGTGCAAGCGAACACTGGTCGCTGATCGGATCAACGAGATTCTCCGGTATGACTATCATCAGAAGAGCGCATTACCAGAACACCATGCATTAAACGATGCCAGAGCCAATTGCTATGCGTTCAGGGAACTTTCCTAGTAGGCCATGACGTAAAGGGTCAAGAACGTTCTATCGATCTCCGACCACTCATTGCTTGAGTATGGGATACAGCACCAGTCCTGTCAGTGCTGCGATGACGATGACGACTGGCTCCTGCAGCTTCTTGAAACGCCATAGCAAGGCAATCGTGATCACTGCGATGAGCGCTGTCGGTAGGTCGATGATGGAGCGTTTGGCGATGACGATGACCGAGCCCGTGATGGCCCCAATAGCGGCGGCTGTGATGCCGTCGACGAAGGCGATCACGCCCGGCAACTTCCCGTATTTCTTGAAATACGGTGCCGGCAGGATCGTGAACAGGTAGCAAGGAATAAACGTCGCCAGGGCCGCCACGATGGCCCCCGACAGGCCTGCCACCAGATAACCGATAAAGCCGACCGTGATGACCACCGGACCGGGCGTAATCATGGCGACAGCAACCGCGTCAACGAACTGTTTTTCGTTCAGCCAATGGTGTTCGGTGACAATCCCGCCGTAAAGGAAGGGAACGATCGCCAGGCCCGAACCAAACACAAAGGTGCCGGCTTTGGCAAAGAACAGGCCGATTTGCACCAGTAAAGGCACATCCAGGGTAGCTAACGCCGAGACCAACGGTAGTTGTGCAAGCGCCAGGCCATTCATACTTCCATTTCTCTGCCACTTGGGCGGCGCGCGGAGGAACCACACCAGCAAGCCGGCTCCAATGAAGACCAAAACCTCTTCGGACTCGGTGACGACCGTGATCACTACCTGCAGCAAATATATCGCCCAGAGCAGCTTGTCCTTGCCAATGCTCTTTTGGGTCAGCTTCTTGGCGCTCATGACAATGATGCCGATGACGGCCGCACCCACGCCATAGAACACAGCCTGCATCCAGCTGATGCCCCCAAAATGCATGTAGGCCCAACCCAGCGCCACGACCATGAAGAACGACGGGAGAACGAAGGCTAGACCTGCAATGGTGGCACCCCAGATGCGGTAGTGGACATATCCCAGGTAAATCCCCAGTTGGGCTGCCAAGGGACCAGGCGCCAATTGCGCCAAGGCGAGCCCTTCCTTGTAGTCGGCATCGCTGATCCACTTGCGTTCTTCGACCAGGTCGCGGTGCATGTAGCCGACCAAGGCCACCGGGCCGCCGAATCCCAAGGTGCCCAGGCGAAGCATGTAGAGCGCCATTTGCCAGAGGGTGTACGGTATTTCTGCGATGGCATTCATGGCGTGTCCTTATTGTAGTGAGCGTAGAGAGAGTCGAGGATGGAACCGACTTCCGCCAAAAATGCGTCATCGTCTGCCAAGCGGGCACGCGCACCGGTCAGGATAGCCTCGAACCCGGCGGCTTCCACCGGCGCCTCGCCGCCGGCATCGAGCGCATGCACCAGTGCGGCCAGTTTGGTCATGCCAGGTGTCAAGGGGAGTTGGAAGCTGGCGACGAGAACTTCAAACGTCACCTTGTCGCCGACGTGGGTGAAGGTGGCGTCATTAAAATCGAAGCCCAAGGCGGCGGCCGGGCAATTGGCTGGACTGTCCAGCCACAGAAATGCAGCCTTGGGGTCGATGAAGCGCCGAATCAGCCAGGCGCTGGCCACTCGATCCACCCACAAACGGCGCCGCGTCGCCCAAGTCCGGCCTTGGTAGTCACGGATTTGCAGATAAGGAATGTCCCGTTCCTGCGGCTGCGGCTCACCGGGTGACAAGATCGCATTGGCCTTTTCGGCGAAATCAGCCCAGGCTGCATTGGCGGCCAAGGCCGCTTCATTGGGGAAGAAATCGATGCGCTCGATCGCTTCGCGTTCCTTGGCCAACTTCTTGAGCGTCTTGGCGATATCCGCAGGGACTTGCGCCCCCAGCGACTTCTTGGCTTCCACCACCATTTCCAGAAATTCGCCATATTCCTTGGCACGATCAAACCGCGCCAGAAAGGCCAGTTCATCGACGGCGTTTCGAGGAACCACCTTCACCAGCCAGGCTTCTCCGCCTTCGGCATTGGTTTGGTCAACCAGCTCGGCCAAAGTGTCGGCATGTCCGGGGCGTTCGGGCAGGAGATAGGCTCCGTCGCGCAACGGGACACACCCCAGCGCCTTGATGGCTCGCCAAAGCCGCATGCGGGCAGTGGCGCCGGTAGTCGGAAGGCTCGCAATGAGGAGATGCCAGTGTAATGACGTAGTATTCATGTATCAAACTCTACATCATGTCTCGACATTTACAAAGTAAACTTTCAGGTGGGCCTGTCACACCTATCAGCAGTCATGCTATCCTATCCCCCCCGATAGGATATATACACTATGAGCACCCATACCTCCCATCCTGACATCATCAAACGCCTGAAGCGGGCCGAAGGCCATCTGCGCAGCATTATTGCCATGATGGAAATAGGACGAGGTTGCCTCGATGTCGCCCAGCAGTTGCAGGCCGTCGAAAGCGCTATCGGCAACGCCAAGCGGGTGTTGATCCACGATCACATCGACCACTGCCTGGACCACGCCATGCAGAGCGACGGCAAGGAGTCGGCCGAGGCAGTGCGTGAATTCAAAGAAATTACCAAGTACCTCTAAGGCAAGATCATGGTCGACATCGCAAGTCTGCTCCAGCAAGGCGCTGGCAATATCTGGCTCTTCATTCCGAGCGCCATCCTGCTCGGGGCTCTACATGGCCTGGAGCCTGGACATTCAAAAACCATGATGGCTGCCTTCATCGTGGCCATCCGGGGCACGGTATCGCAAGCTGTGCTGCTGGGCGTGTCTGCGACGCTGTCCCATACCGCCGTGGTGTGGCTCGTAGCGCTGGCGGGCATGTACTTCGGCAGCCAATGGAGCGCAGAATCATCGGAGCCATATTTCCAGGTCGCCTCCGGCATCCTGATCATCGGCGTGGCGGCATGGATGGCCTTCCGTACGTGGCAGCAATCCCGGCAGGAGGCACATGAGCATCACCATGAGCATGATGAAACCAAGTGGATCAATACCGGCCACGGTATGCTGCGTGTAGACATTTTTGAAGAAGGCGTGCCTCCCCGATTCAGGCTGTCAACCCAAGCCGGGTCACATCGCTGGCCAGCCTCGGGCGTCGAGATCCGGACAATTCGCCCTGATGGCGTCGAGCAGACCTTTAAATTTGTCGATCAAGGCGAGTTTCTTGAATCTATCGACGAAATCCCTGAGCCGCATGAGTTCAAGGCACAGGTATTCCTGTCCCACGGAGGTCACTTCCATATCTATGATGTGAAGTATGAGGAGCATCACCACCACGACCATCAAGAGGATGGTCTGGATGTCTCAGATGGCGGATATCAGGATGCGCACGAACGCGCGCATGCCAACGACATCAAGCGCCGGTTCGCGAACCGCGACATTACGACCGGCCAGATCGTGATGTTCGGGTTGACGGGTGGTTTGATCCCGTGCCCGGCGGCCATCACCGTCCTGCTGTTGTGTCTGCAGCTAAAGAAAATCACTCTGGGCGCCGGCCTGGTGCTGTGTTTTAGCATCGGCTTGGCATTGACCATGGTGGCGTCCGGTATCGTGGCTGCTTTGAGTGTCCGTCATGTGGGCAAGCGCTGGTCGGGTTTTGGCAAATTCGCCCGCAAGGCACCGTATTTCTCCAGCGCGGTCATCATCCTGGTGGGCTTGTACGTGCTTTATCATGGATGGACTGCGCTGGCGTAGTTCAACTTGCCGCTGAAATCGGGAAGATCAGGATTTCCCCGATGCCCATATCGCCCGGACCTCTGGTTATAATGCGAGCATTCACCTCATCGGGTCAATGAACTATCGTGCGTCGTCTTCTTTGTTTGCTTCTGCTGGTACTGCTTCCTTTGCATGGCTTTGCGGCCCTGCAGGGAACGGCTACGCCTAGCGAAACGGCAAAGGAATTGACGCACGAGCTCGATCATCAGTACGGCATCAGTCACCATCACGGTGACGACGGCGACATTCATTACGATGACTCCGGCGAATCGAGCCAGCATTTTGCGGAGCATGCTGGTGCCGGCCAACCCTCTGCTGTTCCATCCCTGCTAACGCCCGAATTGGTACTGCTAGTCATGCCACTACTGCGTTTCGAACCCACTGAATTCATGGCTGACGCCTTTCTGGAGCGTCTACCTCGTCCTCCTCAGACCTTCGGCTGATCTGCCGAAGGCCATCCGCGTTCCCCAACTTGTTGATTCCCGCTTCATGCGGGCATAGGTGCGCTCGCCTTCGGCCTGTTTATTCACGTCGAATGGAGATGTTACATGCACATCAGTTATGCCTGCCGCCTATGTTTGGTGGTCATGGCGACGCTTACCGCGTCATCAGCATTATCCCAGTCCGCATCACTCAATTTGAGTGATGCGGTCCAGGCCGCATGGCGTTTATCGCCCCAGGCCCGAACCTTGGAAGCCAAGCGCGACGAGATGCGGGCGGGGCTAGAGTCCGCTCGTACATGGGTAGCGGGTTCTCCTGTCCTCGGACTTTCGCAGCGTAGCGATCGATGGACCGATCGCAACGGCGCTAAGGAGAGCGAGGTATCGATTTCTGCTCCCTTGTGGCTGCCCGGTCATAAAGCGGCCCGCGAAGCCGTAGCACAGAGCAACACTGAAGATCTGGAAGCCCAGATCGCAGTTGCTCGCTTGGCCCTTGCTGGAGAGGTGCGAGAGCGCTTATGGACGGTGGCAGCGGCGCGCGAGTCTCTTGCAGAAGCCAGCGATCATCAAGGCCACCTGGAAGGCCTGACCGAGGAAGTCATGCGGCGGGTAAAGGCTGGCGATCTGGCGCGCAGCGACGGGATGCTGGCCCGCCAAGAGGTCCTCGCCGCCCAGAGTGCCGTCGCGAATGCTCGCGCCAAGGAGCAGGAAGCGCTCATGCGCTACCGCGTCCTCACCGGACAAACAGATATTCCAAGTAATCCGTTGGAACCTTTGGCGGCCGCAGTCTCCACTCCACATCCACGTGCGCTGGCAGCCATCGCCGGTTTGCAGCGTTCCAAAGCAGCCCTGAAAGCCGCCGATGCCATCCGCAGCGATCCACCGACGGTGGGTCTGCTCATGCGCAAGGATCAAGGTGGCAGCGGCGACAGCAGTCGCACGATTGGCGTAGCTATTCAAATCCCGATCGGTACCAGTGCACGCAACAGGCCATTGGAAGCTGCAGCACGTACCCAAAGTGAGACCGCAGCAGCGGAATTGTCGCAGGCGGATCTGCTGCTGCAAGCGGAGTCCGACTTGGCGCGTCAGCAGCTGCTGGCCGCCCAAGAGTCCTGGCAGCGCGCTTCAGAACGCGCTGCGCTGACACGGGAACACGCCACCTTGATCGAAAAGTCCTTTCGCGCCGGCGAACGTGGCCTGGGCGATCTCTTACGGGCCCAGGCCTTGGCACATGAGGCAGATGCCGCCGAACGCCAGCAAAAAGTCGCCGTCGGGCTCGCTCATGCCCGAGTCAACCAAGCTTTAGGAATCATTCCATGAACATCTTCAAATTCCTCGTTTTGGCGATGGGCCTGGCCGTGACCACCGCTTACGCCTCCCCCGGGGCGCATGGCCCCAATGGCGAGCATCTCGATGCGCCGGGTGGCAATCACGTCCACAACGATGCGGGCCCACGGATCGAAACTTTTACCGAGTCTTATGAGCTGGTGGGACATCTGCAGGGTGACGAGCTCTCGGTCCTGATCGACCAGTATGAGAGCAACACGCCTGTCCTGAACGCTACGCTACATGTCGAAATGGAAGGTCTGAAAGCCCAAGCCAAGTTCCACGACGATCAGGGCGACTACGCAGTCGCAGACGAAAAGTTTCTCCAGGCGCTGCGCAAGCCGGGCAAGCACCAACTGATCTTCACTCTGACCACGGACCGCGATAGCGACTTGCTGGAAGGCACGATAACCGTTTCGGGCGAACAAGAACATGGCCATACGGACGATCATGACCACCAGCCCCGGACTGTCTGGTTCATCGGAATTGCCTTGGCATTGCTTCTTACCGCCGTCGCCCTCTACAAATTGCGCCGCCGTTCTGGCGGCAGGAATTGATCATGCTGAAAAACACTCTTGTTGCGGTGCTTCTCAGCACCTTCGCCTTGCAGGGCGCCTTCGCATCACCAGGGGCTCATGGTCCAAATGGCGAGCACCTGGACGGGGCCGCAAACACCACTGGCACCGGACTATCCCGCTTGCCCGACGGCAGTGTCAATGTGCCTAAGCTGGCCCAGCGGCGGATGGGGATTCGCACCGTCATGGCACCTGAGAGCGATCATCCGCGCACCATCGAACTCAATGGGCGGGTCACCATCGATCCGAATGCCGGCGGTCGCGTCCAGGCTCCGTACGCTGGCCGCATCGAGGCTGCTCCCAAAGGGCTGCCAATGGCCGGTCAGCGAGTCGAAAAAAGTCAGGTCTTAGCTGTGCTGCGCCCGGTCGGATCGGCGGTCGAAATGGGGAATCAGCAAGCGCAGTTGGCTGATATTCGGGCCAGCCGGCAGCTGGCGGAACAAAGACTCAAGCGCCTAGAGACGCTGGCAGATACTGTGCCGCGCAAAGAAATTGAGGCGGCGAGATCCGAGCTGCTTAGCCTGTCCGGACGCGAGCGCGCGGTGGCTGCTTCCGTGGGCGGTGCCGAGTCCCTCAAATCGCCAGCCAGCGGCGTGATTGCCTCGGCCAATGTGGTCAACGGACAGATTGTCGAGGCCAGAGACGTGTTGTTTGAGGTGATTGACCCCGCCCGGATGGTGGTAGAGGCGCAGACGGCCGATATCGGCATGGCTCAGCGCATTACGGAGGGGACTTTGGCCGGCAATGGCGGCAGTGAGCTCAAGTTGCTCGGGCGAACCAGTAGCCTGCGTGATGGCGCTGTTGTCCTGACCTTCCGTGTCAGCGGAAAGGATCTCGCGCTGGCCGTCGGGCAACCGGTGACCGTCATCGGGAAAATGAGTGACCAGATCAAGGGTATCGTCTTGCCCGCCGAAGCGCTCGTCCGCAACCCGAACAATGAGCCAATCGTCTGGATCAAGTCAGGCGCGGAACGCTTTATTGCTCAACAAGTTGAAGCTGTGCCGCTGGATGCCAAGACGGTCGTGGTGACCAAGGGACTTGCGCCGGACAACCGTGTTGTTGTCACGGGGTCGGCGCTCATCAATCAAATCCGCTAGGAGCGAACACATGTTTAATTGGATCGTTCGCTTTAGCCTGACGAACAGGCTGTTCGTCTTGGCGGCGGCGCTATTGCTGGTCATCTACGGCACCCTGATGGCCTCCCGAACGCCGGTTGACGTCTTCCCGGATTTGAACAAGCCGCTGGTGACCGTCCTTACGGAAGCCGGCGGCATGGCGCCGGAGGAAGTCGAGCAGTTGGTGACCTTCCCGATAGAAACAGCGCTGAACGGCATGCCCGGCGTCACAAGAGTGCGCTCGGTGTCGGGGGTGGGCTTGTCCATCGTCTACGCCGAGTTCGACTGGGGGACCGATATCTACCGCAACCGGCAGCTAGTCTCCGAGCGTCTCGTCCTGGTCAAAGAGCAGCTTCCTGGGAATATCACGCCCATCATGGGGCCGGTTTCCTCGATCATGGGGGAAATCATGTTGATCGGCTTGCCGATCGACTTGGCCAAGACCGACCCGATGCGGGCGCGTGAATACGCCGATTTTGTTCTGCGTCCACGATTGTTGTCCATTCCCGGTGTGTCGCAGGTGATTCCTATCGGGGGCGAAGTCCGACAGCTGCGCATCGAGCCAGACACGGCCCGCATGGCGCAATTTGGCATTTCGCTCAGCCAGGTCGAATCGGCTTTGCAGGACTTTGCTGCCAACACCAATGGCGGATTCATTGATCTGAACAGTCGCGAGTATCTGATCCGCAATCTGGGGCGCACCAACCGCCTGGAGGACGTGCGTGGCTTGGCCGTCAGCTATCGGAATGGCTCCCCGGTATTACTGGAACAGGTGGCGTCGGTGCGCTATGCAGCAGCCTTCAAGCGTGGTGATGCCGGGATGAACGGCAACCCGGCGGTGATTGTCAGCGTGCAAAAGCAACCTTCCGCAGATACCGTCAAGCTGACTGCCGATATCAAGACCGCCTTGTCGGAGCTGAAGCAAGGCTTGCCGGCGGGCCTGGCCGCGCCAGAAGTCCTGTTCCGGCAGGCTGACTTCATTGAGTCCTCCATCGGCAACGTTGTCGAGGCCTTGAGAGACGGCGCCATCCTGGTGGCGATCGTTCTGTTCGCCTTTCTTCTCAACGTCCGGACCACCGCGATCTCGCTCATTGCCATTCCCTTGTCACTGGCTGCCACCGCCGTGGCCTTCAAACTCTTGGGGCAATCGATCAATGTCATGACGTTGGGTGGCCTCGCGATCGCCATCGGCGAGCTGGTGGACGATGCCGTGGTGGACATCGAGAACATCCTGAGGCGGCTCAAGCAGCGTCACGGGCAGGCCAACCCGCCTTCCGTGCTTGAGGTGATCTGGAAAGCATCCGTTGAAGTGCGTTCTGGGATCGTCTATGCGACCGTAATCGTCGTCTTGGTTTTCGTGCCGTTGTTTGCGCTGCCAGGCATCGAGGGCAGGCTGTTCGCCCCTCTGGGCATCGCCTATATCGTCTCGATCCTGGCCTCCATGCTAGTCTCCATGACAGTCACACCGGTCCTTGCTTACTATCTGCTGCCGCAGATGAAGCAAATTGGCCATGGCGATAGCCCTCTGGTGCGGTGGCTCAAGAAGATGGACGCGCGGCTTCTCAGCTGGTCTTTCCCACGTGCCAAAGTCATTCTCGCCTGCGCCGGCGTCGTGGTGGCATTGGCCGCTGCCAGCGTTCCCTTCTTTCCGCGCGCGTTCCTGCCGCCATTCAACGAGGGATCTCTGGTCATGGGGATGACCTTTGTGCCTGGAACCTCTCTGGCAGAAGCAAACCGGATGGGTTCCTTGGCCGAAAATCTGATCCGGGAAGTCCCTGAAGTCGTCAAGGTCGGCCGTCGCACGGGCCGCGCGGAGCTTGATGAGCACGCTGAAGGCGTTCATGCGGCCGAGATCGATGTGGATCTCAAGCGGTCCAAACGCAATCGCGAGCAGATCATGGCTGACATTCGTGCCCGTCTGGCCGTGATTCCGGCATCGGTGGCCATCGGACAACCGATTTCGCATCGCTTGGATCACCTCCTATCCGGTGTACGGGCCCAGATCGCCCTCAAGATTTACGGGGATGATACGGACACGCTGCGCGGCTTAGCGGAGGGATTGCGGCAAAAACTGGCGGCGGTGCCCGGCTTGGTGGACCTCTCAGTCGAGCGCCAGGTGTTGATTCCCCAGATCAAGGTGCGCATCGACTACCGCAAGGCGGGGCAATATGGCCTCACGCCGGCGCAAGCCTTGCGCGCCATGGAGGCTTTGTCGGAGGTCAAGCGTGTCACACAGGTCATCGACGGACCACGACGTTTCGATCTGGTGGTGCGCTTGCCGGATGAAAGACGCTCTCCCCAAGACCTGGCGCGCACCATGCTGGATAGTCCGGCGGGCCGCATCCCCTTGGCGGCGATTGCCACCGTCGAGGAAGGTGACGGCCCTAACCAGATCGGCCGGGAAAACGGCCGCCGGCGGATTGTGGTGTACGCCAATACGGACGGCTCTGACATGTCGCGCATCATTGGCAACATTCGCGGAGCGATCGCCGCGACTCCGCTGCCAGGAAGTTATTTCGTCAGTATCGAAGGACAGTTCCAGGCCCAGGAGCAGGCGACCCAACTGATCCTGGGGCTCTCCGTGGCGTCATTGGCGCTTATCTTCCTCGTGTTGTACACGCGATATCGATCTGGCGTTCTTGCCCTGGTCATCATGGGAAACATCCCGTTTGCCCTTATCGGAAGTGTGGCAGCGATGTGGATTGCCGGTGTGTCGCTCTCGGTGGCCTCGATGGTGGGCTTCATTACCTTGGCAGGCATCGCCACCCGCAACGGCATCCTGAAAGTCAGCCACTACATCAACTTGTGCAAGTTCGAAGGTGAACAATTCACGCAATCCATGATCGTGCGCGGCTCCCTGGAACGCCTGACGCCAGTGCTGATGACAGCCTTGGTGGCGGCCTTTGCGCTGACACCTTTGCTACTGGCGGCTGATGCTCCGGGCAAGGAGATACTGCACCCGGTCGCGGTCGTTATTTTCGGCGGCCTGGTCAGTTCCACCATCCTCGATTCGTTGCTGACCCCACTGATTTTCTGGCTAGTGGGCCGCAAGCCTCTGGAGAAGTTGATCGCGAACGAGAGCCAGGAAGCGTACTAAAAACGGGCCTTCTCGGCGGCGCCCATCCCAGAGCCGCCTATTTTTGGAGTCAACAATGAAGAAACTGATCGCTGCTTTAATGATGACCGCCACCTTGGTTGCCTCCGGCGCAGCCTTGGCCCATGGTGCCAAAGCCAAGCACGGCGGAGTGACGCAATCGTCCAATGACATTAGCTTCGAGCTCGTCGCCAAGGACGGAAAAGCCACTCTATATCTGGAGGATCATGATGCGCCGATTCCCACGGCCGGCGTGAGTGGCAAGCTGCTCGTACTGAACGGTACCGAGAAGGTGGAAGTGCCACTGGAGAGCGGAGGCGAAAACACGTTGGTTACCAATGGAGACGTGAAATTTGCCAAGGGTAGCAAGGCTATCGCGACGGTCACCATGAAGGATAAATCGACGGTCAACGTCCGTTTTTCTCTGAAGTAAGACGCTGAGAAGCGATCCAGTGGGTCGCAGGATGTAATGGCGTCTCCTATGAGACGCCATCTCTAGCAACTCCAATGCATTGAGATGCGTGAGGTTAATGATGTCTACTCAATCGAATTTTGTGAAACTACCAACAATGATACGCGCCAAGCGCCAACTGGTCACCTACCTCGGTGCGCTAGCGGCGATTCCGATTCTGGCCGGCTGCGTTCATACGCACCCCGGAGTCGCGCATTGCGCGATTCTGCAGCAATCGAGCCACTGCGTAGAGGTGCCTATCGAAGAGGATGCCGTGGCAGCGCAGGCGAAGACACTGCCCCCTGCAGAGGCTGGGAAGGTAGCGATCTATGTATTGCGTCCATTTGCGCAACAGCGAAGCAACGCTTCGCAGATCTTTATCGATGGTCGACTGGTAGCGAGCCTGGGTCCCATGACCTTCGCGCGCATCGTCGTCGAACAGGGTGCGCATCGGGTCCGAATCGAAACCGAAGGGGTGCCGAATCGGGAGCACCAGATCACCGGCAGCGCAACCACCTATCTGCAATACCAGCTCACTGAAACGCTCACAACCGTTCAAAGCGAAATGACTGAGCTGGCGGAAGCCCAAGCCAAAGCCCGTATAGCGCGGCTGGATCTAGTGAAATCCGCAGACATGCTACCCTAAATTAAAGGTGGGAGCTCTTTCCGTATCCCAATAAGGCTGCGGTAGATCTACGGATTTCTCAGCCAGCTTTATCGCGACATATTGCGGTGCTGGAGCACGAGCTTCGGACAAAACTGTTCATCCGAAAGCAAGGCGGGGGCCAGCTTACCGATGCTGGGAATCTTCTCCGAGAGCGAGCGCGCCCTATTTTGCGCCAGTTGACCAACTTGATCGAACAAGTGGGAGACCGCGCGGGTGGACAATTGTCTGTTGGTGTTCCGCCGTCGTGGCAGTACCTCTTCAGATCACACTTCGTAGAAAAGTTGATCGACAGATATCCAAGCATTGCGCTACGTGTGCACGAGGGGGCCAGTCGTGTGCTTCGTGAAGATATGCATGCGGGTATGCTGGACCTGGCCAATGTTCGCTTTGAGGCAGCTTCTCCCAATGGGTACGTCAATACCCGCCTTGTGCGGGAGCCGCTCGTATTGGTTTCTCACAAAGATGCACAGCTTTTTCCTGAAAAATCAGTTCCTCTTTCTCGGCTGGATAAATTGAAGCTGGCGCTTCCAGGAAAACCGAACGTGATTCGTGGC
This sequence comes from Herbaspirillum sp. CAH-3, assembly GCF_009668275.1. Taxonomy (NCBI): domain Bacteria; kingdom Pseudomonadati; phylum Pseudomonadota; class Betaproteobacteria; order Burkholderiales; family Oxalobacteraceae; genus Herbaspirillum; species Herbaspirillum sp. CAH-3. Next base: position 110,039 of record NZ_VSWE01000012.1, read on the forward strand.
CATATTGAGAATTCCCTTGCGCGGAAGGGACTAGGCTTCAACAATGCCTTTGAGGTAGATGCAGTAACTCTCTCGATGGATTTGGCACGTAAAAGCTTAAGCGCTACGGTGACGCCCTGCTGTGCCGTCAGCGGAAATCCTTATTTGGAGGATTCTGTTTCCTGGAGCCCGATCCGCGGAATGTTTATCACATGGGCATTGTGCGAAAACACAGCAAGAAGCCACTCGCCAGCGGTTGGGGAAGGACGGCGCTTAATCAGCCAGATTGTCGGCGAAGCGGTGCAAGGCGGCAAGTGGATTGGCGCTGATCTTTTTTCATACGCCTAATTGCCTTGTGTTTAAACAAGAGAAGAGCGCCGCAAATTGCACTGTGTTGAATGCATTCCGCCCCAGCCTCTAGTCCCGCGCCGGAAATATCTATATCCGAGGGGGCAACTGATCTACATGAGGAAGTGGTGTGCTAAGTCCGGCGAGCGAGTATCTTTAATTGCCTTCGCCCACGAAGCAAATTGCTCCAGTGTCTCAACATCGGACACGACATCATTGAGATGACGCTTGGGCCTTACCGCTTTCCGCCGCACGGCCGACCCGGAGTCGAAAACCGAAAAACAAGCCGAAGGCCGGAGTCGGTGTCCAGATTGCTCAACGTCTTTTCTTCCGGCTGCGGCATCGAAAGTTTTTTAGTTTCGACAAGCTCAATACCGAGCTTCACGCTCTGAGCGAAAAGCTCAACCATCATCGTTTTAAGAAACTGGACGGATGCCGGCACCAATGGATGGAAGATACGGAACGGGACAAGCTACGTCCATTACAATCGCGTTGACCTGAGATTCACTCAGACCATCCTTAAAATCTTCTTGGGTGGCCGACGCATCGCATTGCACGCCGTTTCAAGTAAGCCAGGCATGACGGTGACCGCACGGGAGCATATCCGACCCGGAGCGATCGTGCCTTCTTACCCCTCAAGGCAATCATCCAGTGCTCTAGATTAATTCGAGCCTCGACTTTCAGCCTGGCTCAGAGCTGAGGCAGTCAAATCGCGCGAGCAGAGACGAACCCTGAAACAGATGTTCCTGGACTTAAGGGTGCTGGGATATGAAGGGTCTTATGACCGCGTGGCAGCCATCGGGAGGCAATAGAAGGTGAGTCGATAGAGAGGGTCAATTCTGTGAGCAAATCAACAGGCATCTCTGAAAATCCCAATACCCCCTTGTCGTATCGACCACTTTAGGCACTACAATTAGTTAAGAGGGGATTACAAGTAGACATTGAATGCTAGAAGATATAATTAAGTTGCTGCTAGGCACTCCTGAGTTAAAAGCAAAAGATGTTGCGCGTCTGCTATCTGGCGATTCAGATGACAGCAAAGTGAGCACTAAGCAAGTCAATCAGTTGCTGCACGCCAACAGTGATATTTTTACTCAAGATTCCGATTCGTTTTCTTGGTCGGTGAAAACTTGCCAGATTCGTTTTAAAGGGCATTGCTGGTTAAACAGTCGTCGCTTCGAAACCACGCTCCAAAGGGCCGGATGCCCGATGAGTTCGTCCGAGCCAATTCTGCATTTCATTTTCCCACTGGGATGCAAGCTTCTTTTGGAAGCAGCGTCTCGGATGATGACTTTAAGTAATCAGCTAATTCATCGTGGGAAGAGTGTCGTACTTGATTTTTCTGAGTCCACAACCACCATGCGTTATCTCTCACGCATGGGTTTTTTTGTTCACCTAGACTCAGCCGTAGTCGTTCTTCCTAAACGGCCATCAGATTCAGTAGCGAAGCGCTACAAAGGCCAGAATATTGAGCTGGTCGAATTCTTGAGCATTGATCCTTCAGTCGATGACCAACGTCCTCCAAAGTTGCTTCGGGATAGTTTCGTCCACCATACGGATAAAAGTTTTTTCCAACCCGCTTTTACAGTTTTCGCTGAGTTCATCAATAACATCCGTGATCACTCTGAAACCCCGGTTCACGGCTTCGCCTCATTGCAAGCTTATAAGAACGCTTCACCCCCACATATACAAACCGTGATTTCTGACAGCGGTGTGGGTATTGCTGGAACTTTGTGGCCGATCATTGAGACTGACTATCCCGAAGTGGCCGATGCGGTTCGCGATTCAGAACACCCTGATGCCCACCTGGTAAAGGAAGTTTTTCAACGTGGTGCCATCAGCTCCCTCGGCGCCGAAGCTGGTCGAGGTAGCGGCTTTTTGAGTACTTACGCGGTCGCCAAAAAATTCAATGCTAAAGTGCTCATCCGACAGGAAGACTTCGAAGTATTTCTACAATTTCGTAACGGTGCGCTGGAGACTTTCCGTCACTTCTCCAATTTGGTGCGGATAATTGGCACGCAAATCTGCTTCGATTTCACACTTGACGCTTAAGCGAAACAGCTTAAACTGCAACTATGAACGAGACTACTATTAAAATTAGCCTGCTCGAAGTCACTAATGAGCACAGTCCGTCCGGCAGCATCAAGGGCCAAGAAGTCTTCAATTCTTTAGTCAGTATTATCAGTTCTCAGCCCGCCGTACGAATTGTTGCCATCTCGCTACTAGGCATTCAGTCCACCGACGCTACTTTCCCAAGAGAAAGTGTAGTTAGTGTTGCCAAACATTTCCGTGGCGAAGTTGGACTCTATCTTTGTGACCTCGATCTTCTCGATGTCAGCGCTCGCGATTTCATTGCGAACTGGGGATATGCAGCTGCCGCGAAGGACCAGCCGCTGGTACTCTGGGATAACGACACTTATGAACTCATTGGTCCCATCACCGCTGCTTCTGCTCCTTGGGTTCATCTCGTGCTATCTAAAGGTCCGATTTCTGCCGCGCAAGTGGCAGTCGAATTCGAGACATCCGTTCAGAATGCCAGTACCAGGTTGAAAAGACTTGTTGATCAGGGTTATTTCATGCGTTCCGAGGTAAGCGCCGACTCCGGTGGCATTGAGTTCATTTATCACGCCATCAAATAATCTCATTAAACAGCTTCCGTTAACCAGAATGCCGTGATAGGATGTCTTCACGGTTGAAGGACATTTAAGTAGTTCATGTTCAACAGCCTCATTTAACCAGTATAAGGACTTAAACATGAATACTTCTACCCTCAATGCACCAGAAACTCAGCACAGCCAAGCCACTCGCTGGGAATTCCAAGTGGCCGGCCCCGACATGAACTTCGTTTCACTGCAAACCAACGACAGCATTCTGCTCGCACGCCAAGTGCTGCAATTGTCCGGCCATAAGCCGGTCAATGAGTATTTGGTCTTCCAGTGGCCACAGTGCGGCGAACTGAAAGAACTGCAGCTGGACGAGAGCGTAGATCTCAATGCCCAAGGCGTTGAACGTTTCATCGTCTTCCGTAGCGATCGTTCCTATCGCCTGCTCTTGGAGGACGACCGCATCGAATGGGGCACTTCGCAGATCTCCGGTCGTAGCCTGAAGTTGCTAGCCGGCGTTGACCCGGAGGAATTCGCCGTGCTGCAAGACCTGACGCACAGCGCCGATCGCGAGATCGGCAACGACGAATTCGCCGACTTGTCCGGCGATGGCGTGGAGCGCTTCAAGATCGAGCAAAAAGTCATCCGTGTCGAAGTTAATGATATGCCGGTCATCATCGACAAGAAGGAGGCCACTGGCCTGCATATCAAGCAGTTGGCGATCGCTCAGCATGTGCCGATCCAGATCGGCTTCCAGCTGATCATGGAACGTCCGGGTCAGCCGTCCAAGGTGGTGGGTGATGACGAGAAAATCCACGTCAAGTCTGGCATGAAGTTCCGTGCCATCCCGGCTGACGACAACAGCTAATTGGGAGCGACCTTCATGGCACACGTAGACGTGCAGAAGGTCGTGGCGATTCTGCAACGAGAATTTTCAGGATCGTCCGTGACTTTCACCGACGATGGAAGCGGTACCGGTGGCGGCTGGGTCATCATTGACCCGGTCACAATCGGTGATCGCTACACCAAGAACCAGACTTGGATGGGCGCCCATCTGAACGGCCTGTTGCCCTTTGCCGATATCTACCCTCTCTATATCGGCTCCGATGTTCAACAAGCTAGTGGCGCGGGGCATTTTCCTGCGATCACCCCTGGTCACAACTTCCAAGGGAAGGCTGCGCTTCAAGTTTCCAAACGCACCAACCACACCTTGGTACCCACAGCCGAGGCTGCGGCCATGAAGTTCATCAAGGTGCTTCATTACATTAAGGAGGGACCGTAAATGTCTCGCTCTGCCCGACTGCTCTTCCCCGAGACGATCTATACCTCGGTCTTTCACCATCTGTTTTCGACCCGTCGTGAAAATGCCGGTGTCTTGCTTTGCGGCTGGCACACAGAAGGCGAAACGGTAACACTCGTCGTGAAGGAATTCCGAGCCGCACGCCACGGCGTCGACTATACGACTTCCCCCAAGGGCTATGGACGCCTCGAACCGCTGTTCATCGACGAAGCGCTTCGTGCGGCGAAGTCACAAGGCCTGGCGTACCTCGCCATCCACAATCACTTCGCCGGCGACTCGGTATCTTTCAGCAACGTCGATCTGGCGTCCCATGAATATGGCTATCCGACGCTCCTGCACCTGAACCGGCCACTACCTGTCGGCGCGGCAGTTTTCGGCACGAATAGCATCGAAGTCGACGTGTGGATGCCTGACGGACGTCGGTTACAGCTGGAGACTGCACGAGTGCTCGGACATGGCATCAGGCATCTCTGGGCGTCACCCGCGGGCCGGCCACCATTTGCCTACGACGAGAAGGTCGACCGCCAGCTTCTGTTCTTACGCAATCGAGGCCAAGGTCTGTTGACAAAGGCAAGGATTGGCATCGTCGGCCTGGGTGGTCTCGGCTCCCAACTCACCGAACCGCTAGCTCGCCTGGGCATCTCCACGTTCGTGTTGCTCGATCCCGACCGGATCGACAATTCGAACTACTCACGTGTCCATGGTTCGGCTCCTGGCGACCTCCCGGCTGAGGGGTGCAAGGGTGCTCACAAGGTGGACATCGCCAAGAGACTGATCTTATCGATCAATCCGCAGGCCGACGTCGAAGCACTTGCCGTTGATGTCTCGAAGGGCGGCACGTACAGGTCGCTGCTGACCTGCGACTATGTCTTTTTGGCAGCTGATTCGGCCGTTGCACGCTTGACCTGTAATGCCGTTGCACATCAGTACTACGTCCCGATGCTCCAGGTAGGCACGAAGGTACTCTTTGATGACGACCAACCGCCGGTTGTCTTCGGTGCCGTGCGCAAGATTACGCCTGGCCGCGGCTGCCTTTGGTGCAACGGCCTGATTGATCGCAAGGAGCTTGCCGACGTTGGCAAGAGCGAGGAACAACTGCGCAGCGAACAATATGGCGTAAAGGCATCGAGCCCCTCGGTCGTCACCTTCAACGCCGAGGTCGCCGGCCGGGCGCTCAATCAGTTTTTGCTGCAGTACGCGTCCGAAGGAGTAAACGAGCATGATCTGGGTGACTACCAGATGCTCAACCTCCTGACAGGCAGTCGAGATCTGGTCGAAGCGCGATCCGCGGCTGATTGCCCCTTCTGCCAAGCTGCTTCTCGTCTCGGAGCCGCAAACTCAGTGGCCGTCCCTGAGTCGGCCTAAGTGGGACGACATGCTGTCACCGGCGCCGCGTGCCGCCGGTGACAGTTTTATCAAATAAAAAGGAAAACGATGCAGTTTTTAATGCTGGTTCTGTCGATCCATTTATGTTCGTCGTTTTCACGATGTTCGTAGTCATTGCCTACCTTTCGGTAGCCAAAGATCTCAGTAAAACTGGGGCTATCTTATGCGGTGCAGGGATGATTTTTCTTGCTGGGCTGTTTGCTTACCATGTCAGCCTTGGCGCGTATCTCTCAAATCCACAATATCGTATGTACCCACGAAACCAGTTCGATGTTGCTTAAGACGTTATTACTCAATTGCACTGAGTAGCAGCAAGAGCAGTTCTTCATCAGTCTTGGGTAATGTTCTCCACACAAGATCCACCTGGCACGAATACTCGTGCCAGGCCGAAATAATCTGGTCAGTATGATGGTCCTTGCCTGCCGCTAGAAGTACTCGCTGCATCCTGGCCAGATCAAGTGAATACTCCGTAGCGATTCGCCTCTGCATTTTTGATGACAACGCCTTGGATCTTACTGCATCCCCAGACCTCCGCTGAGATGTTTTCATCCGAGCCTTTCTCAGCTGTTCCTCTGCAAGTAAGGCCCTTTGCCGGAAACTGGCAGCCTCTTTGAGTAACTCGGATATCTGTCGCCAGTAGTCGCGCCCGAGATCTCCGTCTTGCAACGCCAATTCATACAACGTTTGCAAAGCTACGGACAGATCAATTTCGTCCAAGGAGTCTAATAATGTCATGGAAATACTGGCCGAGGCCTATCAAATACGGACATGTTCCGAATCAAGAAAAACTCGCTTCGATATCGAAAGTACGTTGCTCGTCGAATTGCGGCTGCCCACTATGCGCAGGCCTTGGCTGCTCGCCATCATCAAAATAGACCCTCAGTTTGATACCGGTCTGTGGGCATGGATACGACCCAATAGCGGTCACCACCGATATAGATAGTGCGTCATCAAATCGAGACAGCGCATACACAATGAATTCGTCATCGATCTCACAGTGAACATGGGCAAGCAATTCATCTATATCCGAGAACAATCGAATATGAGTCAGTGGAATTTGGGCATTGACGTTGGGGGCCACAATAAAGCAGGGCTCACTAACATCCAATAAAGCAGAGTGCCAAGGAATAGCTGGAGTAAGTAGAGCGCCAGGGGCTCCTTCAACCTTCCAAGTGGGATGTGTGATGAACATGAATAGATGCTTAACCGCCTGAGGCGTCGGCCCCATCGGCATTTCCGGTGCATAAAGATCCGCGGATACTAGTTTAACTTGATCCTTTACGTCAACTTTATTGATCCAACAGGCCCTGTTACGCGAGAAGAGATGAAGAGACCATGTGCAAGACATTGAGCTTGCCCATGAAAAAGACCCGAGATCACCAGTTACCTGTTCCTGCTGCCAAGTTACTTGGTAAAAATATCGCCACGCTGCGGAAGGTAAGCTCACTTACTCAACAGCAACTTGCTGCTGCTTTGGGTGTCGAAGTTGAGACGATCTCTCGATTTGAGAATGGTCGATTAAATACGTCTCTCGACCAAGTTGATGCGTTGGCAACATTTTTCAATGTTCCAGTATGGACACTTTTTGCTCCGGTTGATCAGAAGACGAACTTCCCAGATCCAATTCTAATCACGAAGATGCGCACCCTGTCCCCAAAGCACAAAACCACGCTGCAGGACTTAATCCTGGTGTACTACCACGCCCATCGCAGTTCATCTAAGGCTGGCTAACGCAACAGGCCGCCAATCCGCAGCTTCCCCACAAGCAACATTCAGCTTTTTGCTAGGAACGAAATCCGCAAAAAAACGCTTGACCACACAAGCGATGAATCCCTGTCCGTGCGGGCTGTATGGCGATCCCTCGGGACGCTGCCGCTGCACGCCGGAACTGGTCAAGCGCTATCAGTGGACATCGCCGAAGTTAGCCTAATAAATAATCAAAGTAAGACTCAAACTTCGAACTTCTCGCTATCCCACAACAGGGGTGACCAGCATCAATCCCCTGTCTCTGTGGAGAAGCTACAACACTCAACACGACCTAGTTATCCATAAAGTTATCCACAGCAACTCGTAAAACCTCTTAAGCAGAAGAGCTTTGAGTAATGCAAAAATTTGGAAACTTCATTTGTTCAAAAACCGCAATGAAATAAAAGTACACCAGCCGGAGAACCAGGTAACACCGCCAGGCAAAATTTCAACATTTTGCAAAATGCGAGTTTAATGGTATACGTTATGCGTTTGACAATGCCACTCTGAAAATTATCAAAACCATCATTTCTCGTCAGAAATTACGCCTCATTGCTCGTTTTTTGTTCATCTTAGGGCTTTCCCGCAGTGGAGGATGTGCAGGAAAAAATCTTGCGCTCGACAAAATCTGTGCCTAAACTCAACTCCGTTCCATCTCATAGGCCCTCGATTAAATGCGAGTAATTTTCCCAACCCTCCTTTTTTCTTGAAAAATTGCCGTACAGAATCTGTGGTGAGCTGCCCACGCTACGAGCTTTTCATATTGCAATAAATACAATTATGTTGCTTTTAGAAAAGTCTTGTTTCCTGCTGTTTCCGGAAAAGTATTGCCAAGAATTTTCTCGAATTTCTTCTTTGCAACGATTTCCAGCAACCGGCAAAGGAGTGAATTACGCTCACCTATGGTTGAGCTACACCCCTCCCCCGATTTCATTTGCAGCCTTGTTAAGGGGGGTGTTGGGCCGGTTGGTGATGCCAGGTCCGGCGTGGAATGAAGCGTAGAAAGAAAGAGGTCCCGGGTCTTAGATACCCGGCGTTGAACAACTGAATATCTGCACAGAAAGGGATGGCATGAAACACTGCCCGAAAAAGAAAAAGCGGCGAATTACATAAGAGTAATTGCCGCTTTTGACTCTAGGAAGTTGCCTTCACAAGAGGTGTAGGAGCCTTGAAGGTAACTTCCCCGAGTCCACTGGTCAAGTACCAGTCACACCATTTTTAAGTTTTCTAAGCGCAATTCGCGCAGAGAAAGGGGAAGTTATGCGAGCACCAAAGCACAAAATGGGCACCGAAGAATGGGCCCAAGCCATTTTCAGCTCCAATCCAGCCCGTGAGCTTAAGGGGCCATCTCGCCGGACCCAGCTTCACACATACGATTCGAAGCATCTCGGCATGATAAGAGTTCAGGGACGCAACGAATACTGTTCCTCCCTGGCTATCGAATACCTCATGGAGTTGGGGTACATCCAGCAAGCAAAGGCACAGCCTTTCAAGACATCAATGGAAGAATTCGGCCGCGAGATTTTTCCTGATTTCTTGATTCGAGTGCCGAGCCTCAAGGAGCTCCGCCTTTGCGTCATTGAGACCAAGGCGCATCGGTTCCTCTCGCCGGCGAAACTGTGGGAGCTTGACGAGCTCGGGGCAAAATTTGGCGAACTGAACATCGCCTACATCGTATGGACAGACGCCACGCCATTGAGCAAACCTGTGCGCGACCACCTCATGCATATGCGTATGGCAAGCAACGCGGATATTCCGCAGACTGAAATCCGAGAACTGCTTAATTGGGTTGACGCGCAAGGCGCGAGAGCCACCATCGGGAGCCTCCCCCCCGACTCGAAATTTGACAGAGACACTGTCTATGCTGCGGCATGGAAAGGCCTCGTGTATCTCCCGCTGACGAAGCCTCTCACATTAGACACACTCATCTCCACCACAGAGCAAGACAACATCATCGGTATGTTCTTGGGAGGCAGCAAGGGTGCGGATGAGTGGTGGTCGGCCCTAACGAACTACTAAGCGGGGGACACATGAATACCCCTAGGCCGTCGCAATTCGCGATGGAAGCAGGAACTCGCCTGCGTATGGGAAGCATCGTCTTCGAAATCAACGAATTAAAGGGTAGCCGCGCGGTCATCGAACACTGCGCTACGCACGAGCGTAAGTGGATAAATTTAGAAACCTTATGGGCCGCCTACAAAAAGGGGGATTTAGTTCCATATGCGGATACCGCGTCCATTGCCTCGGAAGACCTGCAGGAGCAGATGCAGGACATCTGGAAAGGTCTCGAGACAACGGGTGGCATGCTGGCCTTTGGTGAGAAAGCTCGTCACTTCGGTTTGAAATGCCTCGCCTATATCCGAGAGATGAAGAAGCTCGGCCACACATCTATGCGGCCGACAAACATCAAAAAAATCGACTACGAACGGTTGACAAAGCAGAAGCATGACCAAAATCCACCTAAGCTATCGACGCTCTATGCGTGCGAAAGAAAAATCGACCGCGCAGGTGGCGACTTACAAGCGGCCTTTCCTCAGTTCTCACGACGTGGCGGAAGAGGAAAGTTCCGTGTTGCAAGGGCAGTAAAGGAAGCAATCGATAAGGTCTTGAGAAGACTCGCGGCCAGCAACGCGAAAGTTCGTTTCACCGAGGTACATAAAGACGTTCAGCACGAGTTAAACGAGACGGTGGGCGTTGAGAAGGCACAAGCACTGCGACCGTCGCTGACGACTGTGACCCGGGAGACGAAGCGCTGTCTGGGAGAGTTCGAAATCTGCAGGCGGAACAAGAGCCTCGCAGTAGCAAAGGAGGAATTCCGTGATTGGTATCCGCGAGACCGAGCCACCTTTACCGGACAAGTGGTTGAATGTGACGATAAGGACTCAGGTGTTTTCGCTGTCGACTCTAGGACAGGGCTTCCATACGGAAGGATTTGGATTACCTCAGCTGTTGACCAATTTTCTAATGTCCCGACCGGGCTGAACATTGGCTCCGGCGCTCGAAATACCGAGTCTGCAATCAGAACGGTGATTAATGCTGTTATGCCTAAGCTGAGGGGACATGGCGACTATGCTGAAGTACAAAATGAGATTCCGTACATGGGGCGACCTTCGCTCATCCTTTTCGATAACGCCAGCTACAACCATACGCAGGAGGTGGCAACCGCAGTCATAACAGTTGCAAATGCAGCCACCGAGTTCGCTCTTCCAGGAACTCCGACTGAGAAGTCAACAATGGAGAATTTCAACGGCGTGTCGGTGGGCTTTTTGGAAACCCTACCAGGATATGTGGGGCCGAAGAAGCATGTGCGAGACACAGTCGAAGCGGGGCTGAGCAGTGCGATATTGACCACCGAGGAATTCAGACGGAGATTCATGAAGTGGGTGTATGACGTTCATTGTCATACGGCCGGCTATGACGGCTTCACGCCAAAGGAAAGGTACATGCGGGGGATGGAGGGAAGGCGTGCACGCTTACCGGGGAACGTGCACGACATTGAACTAGCAGCACTGAGGCCACATTCCGTGCAGCTAAGGCCAGTTGGCGTCGAGTTTTATAACGGGCTCAGGTATTACCACACGGCCTTTTCGTTATGGCAGAAGTCCTATGGCAAGTCGTTGCGTGTTGAGTTCCGGTTCGACCCTGATGACTTGAGTTTCATCTGGGTGAAATATCCGGCGGGTACTGAGAACACGACTCGTAATCCACCTCCGCCGCGATGGCTTCGCGTGGCTAGCGCGAATTTGGCCTACACGACTGGCCTGACGCTGTTCCAGCACAAGTTGATAGTGAAGATGGCCCGCGAACGCCGCAATAGCCACCCGGATATGGCGCTCATGCTTCGCTGCCGTGAGGACCTCATCAACCTGACAGCGGAAATGCGCACATCCAAAAAGCTACGCGAGCGCAAAGTGGCCAACCGAGTGGGTGACTTGCCACCGCTGCCTACAGTTGACGGAGGCACGGAGGCTAGGAATGAAGCAGCGGCGATGGAGGATAGGCTAATGACCGACCTTGAGGCGAAGCTGCGAGAAATCGACGAGGTTACGCTAGAACAGGAAGATGAGGAGGAATGGCGAGACCCTTCCGAACCGACTTCCGCCTTTGAGTAGTCGCAATAAGCTAATGAACAATGCCGGGGCGACGGGGGGCTATCCCCGCTTCTATTCCGCCCCAAGTTGAGGATAAAACTATGAATTCCCCTAAGTCTACCAAGACACAAAGGATAGAAGACGAGGCAAGTATTGTATCCGCGCGGGATAAATGGCGAGGCGCAGACATCAACGCACGACGGCTTCACATGGCGAGCTCACAATTTTTCGTCAGACATCCACAATGCTCAGCTGCAATCAGTGAAATTCGTCTCATCGCTGAGAAATGCAAATTGGAGAAAAAAGGAAGAGGCCTGCTGACCATGGCTGGCTCTGGTGCTGGCAAGACATATCTGGCGAACTACATACAGGACACAATGCCACGCGATGACGAAGGAGATGTCAGTAAGGTACCAACAGTGTACTTCAAGATTCCGTCTGCTCCTACTCAGCGGGGTCTCGCCACAGCACTCCTTACCGCGCTTGGAGACCCGAGACCGAAAGGGAGCGCTGCCGAAATGTCAAAGCGCGCAGAGATACTGATGTCCAAGGTCGGGACTGAAATCATCTTCATTGATGATATCCAAGATATTCCAGAAAAGCGTGGAGTAAAAGGTGTGGTTCAACTAGGCAATTGGATTCGAGACCTCATCGATGGCTCCAAATGCCTTGTTGTTATGCTAGGCACATTCGCTGCAATTGATGTGGTGCGCGGCAATGACCAACTGAACCGACGCGCTATGAAACATCAACGCATTGAATATTTCTCGATGACCGGCACAGACAACATTTCCCGGACCAAGCGCTTTCTGGACAACTTGGACAAAGCTCTGCCGCTAGCCGAGCACTCTAAACTCGTCGATTCTGACATCGCATTGCGCTTCATCTATGCCACGAATGGCGTCACCTCCCTGATGTTGGACGTGGCAAAAGAGGCGGTCGACATTGCAGTCTCCAACGAAAGAGAGCACCTGATTCTGCAGGATTTGGCAAAGGCGTTTGAACGCCTTTTTGGAGAACATCACCGCGACACTAATCCATTCAGCGTCCAGCTTCCTCGTGCTCTCACTCGGGAGGATGAGTTATTCCATCACTGGTATGACACGTCCAATCCGGCGAAAGAACCAGAACCGAAACCTCAGCTGCAGCCGAAGCAGAAGACACCAGCGATGGAGGAAACGAAGGCCGTACAGAAGCTGGCCAAGAAAACCTCCAAGAAAACACCAGAACCAGCCCCCGGAAATGCTCCCCAACAAGAGCTTGTAGATAAGGTCACTGGGGCCGAAGTCGAGATAGCCTTGGCATAACCGTCCTACATAATCTGCGTCCCCTAGAGGGTCGAGTTATCTGATACCTCATCCCTTCATACTTGGAAGAGGTATCGGAATGCAAAACAATAACTAGATGAATAAACAAGCAGCCACAGCAACACGTCTATTAGTACGTCTCAACGCTAGCCATTATCCAGACCGACAGGACTTCCTCATGCGTTTAGCTGCCGCCAACTTGCTCACCGTCCACGAACTCTCATCGGTTCTGGGCGTGGCGTATTACATGTTGGTTCAAATCGAGGCTGAAGAGCTCAACGGTCTGATGCGCGGCGAGCCTATTCAGAAGCAATATAACAGGAGTGGTCTTCGCCAAATGGGGAAAAATGCACGCATATGTCCTGCGTGCATTGCCGAGGAGCTACCGGCTACGGCGGCGATGAGTGCGCACCTTCCTATTCCGTGCGACAGGCATAATCTGATGCCTATTGACGAATGCGGACACTGTAAGAGCACACTTAGTTATAAACGGCATCAGATTAAGTCCTGCAATTGCGGCTTTCCGCTGGCAAGTTCGAAGCAGATTTCTCCTCCAAACTGGCTCCCTGACTTCTTTCGCAAGTATTTTAGCGGTGACACGCCTGTAGCAAACGAATTCGGCGATGACGACAGGCAGAATTGCCACGTAGCAGCAAAAGTCGTACGCGCGCTTCTATCGAAACCGGAAACTAAAATTCCCTACGCCTGGATTTCGCTCACCGAGTTCTTGTCGTTTGAGAGCTTCGTCACCGAATGGCCGACGACCTTGAGAAAATTCATTTATTCGCTACCAAAACAAGAGAAAAATGCATACACCAGTGCGATTGCTGTCCGCATAAACGGGTTGAAAAATGTCACCCTTCCCAAGGCAGCCTACAGTATCTGGGATGAAGTGCGTTCTGACTTGGGCGATTCCACACGGCTTGTCCTCCGGCAAAATACGTCCATAGCAACAGTCTCTCTCGAAGAGGCCGCGGATATTTTGGGCACCGACGTAAACTTTACGTTGCATCTCTGGTGGGCTGGCTGGTTCCATGCTGCAGAACTTGAAGACGACTTATGGACGCCTCGCTTTGACCCGAACCATCTGACCGACACCTTAAACGGGCTGCGAAATCGCTGCCTGCCGGGCCGCGAGTCAGAACCAAATCTGCCCCACATATGGAGTGAATTCCGCAAGAAGGCAGTCCGACCGTGCGCGCACCTTCGCACGATGGCAAGCAATCCTGCGGACTGGCCTCTCTACTCAACCGTGGTGAATTCTAAAATTGACGATATGACTTCCCGAGTGTCGAGATGGACAAGTCTTAGCAATGAACTCTCCATTGCAGACAGGCTTTTTTATGCTGCGGTGAAATAAATGTTTCTCGTCCGGCCAGCTCCATTTTCGGATGAATCGCTATCTTCCTGGCGACAGCGAAGCGGCATGGCAAATGGATTCAGAATCTACCCGCGGCCTTCCTCATCCTCTTACGTGCTGGAGCCTGACGGGTATCCGAAGGACGGAGAAATGGAATGGTTGAGTGAAACGAGTCGCCTGCCCCAAAACACCATTCAGGCACTGTGCCTTGAAAACGTCGGACAGCGGATATCTGCTCGGCTAACAATGGCTAAGCGACGGCGATGGGTGGTCCCATGCAATATAAAAGGTCCCTCAGATGGAAGAAGCACGTGTTGCCCGTTATGCCTCGCAGAGGATGCTACCCCGTATTTCCGGCTGGCGTGGCGATTCGCGTTCATGACCCATTGCCCTCGACATGGTTGTGTCCTTACCGAAGCATGCTCCACTTGCGGAGAGCCCATGTGGCCGGCATCTCAGCGTATTCTTCTGAGCCGGCCACCCACCGAATTGTCGCGATGTCAAAGCTGCGGAGAAATTCTAGGGGGCAATGACGGTATCGACAAAGAAATGCAAGACATTGCCCATGCCCTCTGGCTTTGTGTGACTTCTGGCACCGTGCCAAGTTCGATGCCGCAGGTAGCCAGCGCGCAAGAGTTATTTGACGCACTTTGGACAATGGCTCAACTTCTTATTCGCTCCGGCGCTCAGAGAATTTGGAAATTCTTGCCTGATTGTGTTGCCGTTAGTGCTCCGACTGTTACTGGGGCTCATTATGTTGAGCTACTGCCAGTGAAGCAACGAGCCCAAATAATCAGAGGCGCCTACTGGCTCCTCGCTTCTTGGCCGAACAATTTTTATGAGGCTGCACGAGCGGCTCAAATATCAAGGCTTCATTTTTCCAGCAATTGGGCCATTCAGCCAACCTGGCTTTCGTCCTTCATCAGCGAAAAATTGTCGGTGAAACGACTAAGAGTAACTGAGAGTCAGGTGGTCACTGTCATTAAGCACTTTGAGGAGAACGGACTTGCGGTAACGAAATCCAGTCTAAGACGCGCCCTAAATGTGTCGGAAGCAAAAGCCATCCATAAGTTGGTAAAGCACCGACATCGCGCTACACGAGAGGAATTCACTACTCTATGTACCGCCATAGAGCGGCGCATTGAGGTGACACCTCGCTCTCGCGACCAAAGGACCACTCTCTGCCGCGACTATCTCATCTTTTTACTAAGTGTACTGAGTGACACCTGCGTTGAGACAATATGCAAGATGTCACACGAAGAGGTCGAGGCGCTTATACAGCAGCTTCGTGACAGGGCCGTTAGCAGTGCTAGGCCATCCGAATTCTTTAGCACTCTTACGTACGCAAGGAATTTGGCTGACCAAGAGGAGCCGCTTATTCGCAGCAGCAATAAAAATATGCGGCGGCGCTTCACTGGGCGGTTTGGGGACGAGCTATCCGGTTGCACCGTACGGGACCGATTTGCGAAAATGATAACGCAGGAACTGGATAGGAACCTTTGGAACAGCGTGGACGCATTTTTGGGAATCTACCCCAGCAGCGAGAAGTAGTTTTCAGTCCGTCGCTTGCTGAGCTCTAGCACCAACCAACTAAGTAGCTTGGCTATTCTAGGCCAAGGGACGAAGGCGTTGTCGTGCTGCCATGACTACAGTATCAACCGACTCGCTTTCTCTCCGAAATCCCTCAAGCTCAGAAGGCGGCATCGATAGATGCCAGCATCAGGTCTGATTTTTTTTGAATACGGAAAATGTCTTAAGCCATAGCTGACGAGTCGCCAATCGTACATTTCCGAGAATACCTCGCAATCCAAACATTACCCCTGGCCTTGACTGTGGATGTGGTGGGAGCCACCCGGCCGCAGGGCCAACATGCACAGTGATACCTCGTGCAAACGATTCCTGCTCATATGGAGAACCACGATAAAGAATGGCGTCGGTTTTCATCGACAGCTCTTTGTAAAGTTCGTTATCTGTAGCGCAAGAGTACAGCAGTGCCACAGTGAATGTTTCTTCACCGCTTGTTGCGGTAGCCAGGATGTATAGAGCGCTTTCATCAGGCTTCCCGACTTCCACAGACCAACCGGCATTTCTCAATGGTCGAACGACGTCGGTTATGCAATCTTCTGACAAAATGGCTCTGCGAAGCAAAACACCGTCGTCTGTAGCCAACTCCGGGACAAGACGCCCTTGCTCATGGAATTTTTTGATTTCATGCTTTGCCAACATTGACTGCAAGTGAGCACGTAATAGAGCTTGCTGCCAAAGAAGCTCTCCATCCTTATCCATTGATGGGAAGAACAGCGACACCTGGTTTGAGTTGTCATGCCAAGACTCAATAACACCAAGAGTAGCAATCGCAACGACCAACCGTCGGAAGTTGGCACCATCCTGCCATTTGGATGACATACCATGTGCAAAGAGATGCCGATTTAACCAAGTTAGACCGTCGTATTTCTTGGTGTCCTGAAAAAACGAGGATTTCAACCACCGTCGAAAAGTCTCGAAAGTAAAAACTCTTTCATCTTGGCTAAACAGATACTGGACCGTTCTGTAAGCGCTAGGTACCCATTGACCGTAGAAATGAAGTTTTGCTGCCAGCTCGATAGCACGGTCCACGACTCTGTCGATTTCGTCCAGAATCTTGGCTCCGTCGCTAGCACCCGCGATTCGCTTAATCGCCCCCTCAAGAATCGGTATCAAGGCGGCGATGCTTGAAGCGCGACTACCACTGTAAAAGCCTAGGTAGGCCTCGCGAATTAACGGTGCGAACTCAGAAAGAATGCGCGATTTCGGTAGAAGCTGCGCGATACATACAGCCTGAAAGGGCAACGTGTAGATGGTTGAGGTGTGATATTCAAATTTCCGGAGCGCATCTTCTCGGTCACGTTGCACGACGTCCGCCAAGAGAGGAGCGACATCTCCGCGTGAAACCCATAGCGGCGAAAACCATTCCATCTTAGCCCATAATGCCGCTTCTCGATTCGCGTGCCCAAGATTTGTGACCCACTCTGGGTCTGCTCCAATTTTATGGAGGGGAAAACAGGCGGTTTGCTCTCCTGTTGATAAAACAACGGCCGGAGTTAGCCGGAAAATACCAACGTCTTTAATCTCGAGCGAATACACAGGGAGTCCCATCGTTTCAGCTCTCTCGCGAATCTTTGAAAGTTCAACGTTGCTCGAGTCGGGTTGAGCTGCTATCCACGTCCAAAGTGCCTCGAACTTCCCCTCTATCTGATTCTTGTGCTTTCCCATTTTTGCTCCACGCAATGGCGTAACTTGCTCCGCTTCCTTGAATGATTCGCGTGCTTATCTTACTAACTAAGACAATCGGGTGAGGAGTTCTAATAGCTTTGTAAGGAATTTAGACGGCGACGCTTGGATTATCTAAACACTGGATTTCCAAAAGAAAAAATTGATGCTTTGAATATTCGTGTGTGTTCGAAAGATAGTAGTACATCTGACGGTAGCGTTTGATATGGGCGGCCTCGTGAATCGTTCTCAACTACTCTTGGCTGAACAACACCGACGCAACTTTCAACAAATGTATTGCACGGCCCTCGATTGAAATGACAATCTTGCGGACCAGAGTCCGCTCTTGCTGCGTGTAGACGTCGCTCTTTGCCAGAATTGGAGCATGCGCCCTCACTGCAGTAGCCAAGGCCTTGAGTTCTTCAACAAGCGTGTCGCGTGCAATACCTGCTTCTTCCGCAAAAATCGTCAGGTCATCAGCAACGACGTCCTCGACCAAGAAGGCATTACCGAACGCCATCGCCATTTCAATACCCATGTCATAGACGCGCGTGCAGACGAGGTCATAGGCCGGGGTCGGCATGATTCCGAGCCTATGCTGGAAGAACGAAAAGTTCTTTGCGTGCGCATCGCTATTTCCAATGAGCATGTTGAAAAGTGCCCATCTCACGATGGCCATCCTTCCCTCGCGTAGCACCATGAAATGTCGGTCCAGTTCGAACATTTCACTGAAGCCAATACCGATACGCCTCTCCCGATATCCGCCTCCATGCCCCTCTGGGCACTCGTACTTGAAGAAGGGATGTTCTCCAAGCGCCTGGCACGCATCCAAGGTGTGTACACGCTCAACCATTTCCGGGTGCCGGATAATGTTTCTGGCACGGTCAAAGCGTTCCACCAGCAAGACGGGTTCTGGAACACGTCGGATTTCAACGTTGGCTGCAAGTAAGCCCACCGCTCTAGCGAGAGACATGCAGAAGTGCTCGTTAGCGACCATGCGCCGCTTGCTTTGGCCGTGGGGCTCGGGTTTCAGTATGTGGCTCGAATTCAAACATCCGCCGACAAGCTGGATGTCATCGCCGTCCAAGCGCACCTGGAGCTTATCTTGGACGCCGGCTAACGACTGGTAGAAAACGTCATCCCAGAAAGCGAATGGGATGGTGCTCCTGCGTCGGATACGTTTGGACAATTCCGCTGTTGGCAGCTCACGGACGACTGGCGGTCTATCATCGGGGACGCTCAACTCCTCCACATCCAGGTCAAATCCCACGGCACCCGCCGGCTCTCGACATAGATAGACGGCCATTGCGCAAGCATTCGCGTGACTGAGCTGATATCGGCGAGCGGCTTCCCCTAGCGCTTCTCCTTCTGGCAGAAGGTTCAACAGATGGTCGCGAATCACCCTGTAGGGAGCTTGGCCCTCCTTGAGAGGAAGGTGAGGTGACAGTGGATAGGAATAGTCCCACGTTCTCCACATCCGGCTATAACTGAAGTTGCACTGCTCCTCTAAAGGGCTGTATTCGACGCCGGCGATAAGCTGGTTTGCTGTAGTCGCGCAGATACTAGCTCGACCTCTCGACAGTAGCTTGGCTATATCCATCACATCCTCCACTGCAAGAAAAACTCATGTTTTAGACGACACCTCTGGAGTTTGCAAAGGAGAGGCCAACTAAAAACAGTCATGCACACCCGGCTGGACCTTGACACGGCGTCGCACAGGAACGATAAATTCATCCAATGAACACTCGAGTCAAAGACGTCGTCGCCAAACTGTACCGCCCGTCAGCGCAGGGCAGGCAGGTATTCGCCCTGTCCCGAGGGGACGCGGAACGCATCCCGCTGATTGACGGGGTGGCCATGATTTCCATTACTGCCCCTGAAAAACATCCGGCCCACCTGCCTGAGTATAAGTATTTGCTGAGACTAAGCTTTGCAGACGTCGATTTCCTTGGCGAGCTCTCAGCACGAGCGGCACAGAAACTTCCTGCGGCAATGACTGAGGATGATGCAGAAGACATATTGCGATTCGCCCAGGCACTTCCGGATACCGTTCACACTTTGCTCGTCCACTGCGAGGGTGGCTTCTCAAGGTCAGCCGGTGTTGTAACCGCCCTGAGGGATTTGTATGGCTACGTGGCAGAGAACGCAAGGCTCGTCCAGGCAAATCCTAGTGTCGTAAAAACTATCATGGAGGCTGCACGACCGGAAACCACCAAGAAGCGAAAATCAAAAAGGTAGAGAAAATCCGTACCTTGGTGCCTTGAGAGCCTAGTCCAAAAGGGCTATGGATAACTTGGGTTCTTGTTCAACGCCAGTCTTGAGAATGCAGAAGCCCCGACTAGCGGGGCCTCTGGTCCATCGGGTCCGATTCCTCTTACCTAGCGATTGCTAGACCAGTTAGCACTTGGTGGGCGACCTCGCGAGTCGGCTCAAGAGGCCCTTTCATACAGCTTAGCAAGCTGGCGCATTAAGCGCAAACTTCAATACAAAGGGGGCGCGATACTGTCCACGTGCTCCAACAGGTATCGAAGAGCGACCTCATTGACGGCCCGGAGACTCAACCCAGAGTAGTTCTCGGCGAGGCGGAAGGACGTTCGTACGTGCAACGCGGCCAGGTAGTCGCCATTCAGCCGGCAGCCAAAGCGAGAGGCCAAGTCCCTACGAATACGCTCCCGTACAGATTCGTTCAGGTGGATACTGGAAGGTATTGCAACCGCGAGCATTAACTGGCGGGCACCTGGCATATCGTAAATTCGGATTAGCGTGTGGGTCCAGGACAAGACCGAAGTGTGGGACCTTCATCTCCCGACCAGATTAAGGGGCGAACCGAGATGCGCAATCTCACCATAGCTTGGCAACTAAGCCACCGTTATCCTGAATTATCTTAAATCGGATAATTATCCAATTCCGGTATAACGCGGTATAACGCCGCTCTCGCCTAGCATTCGGTGGGCCTACAACTAAAATGCTATAGAGAAGAAATCTAACCGTGACCGACAAGGCAGAGAGCAGCGATGCGCTGCAGGCTGTCGGCAACTGCCGCAGCATTCGGCACGATGAGATGCACGCCTTAGAACATGGCAAGACATGGTCATCAAAGTAGGATATTTCGATTAAATCCTACTTCGCTGCGCATCCGGAATTGAGACTCGAGAGGCATCAATGCGAAATCTAGGAGACATCGCGATTCTCATGCGCGATGCGATGAAGGAGCAGAAAGTAACGCAGCAGGACCTACGCGAACGTGCCGGGATTGCCAGGCGAACGCTGACCGGGGTACTAAGCGGAGAGGCCGATTACAAGGTCACCACCTTGATGGCGGTGCTCGACCGATTGGGCTACGAAATGGTTATCGTGCCCAAAGCGGCCGCACGTGCAGTTCCGACGCAGTGGGAGCCGACTGAGCCAGTGGTGAAGACGAAGGTGCAGATTGCAATTGAAAAGCTCAATCAGCTTTCACCAGAGAAGTAGACAACGCGCTGTAATACCTAAGCGCTCGGCCAAATTCGGCGTCACCGCTGAATCAGCCTCGGAATCTAGCTCTTGACGCCGCACACCGATTCGGCATCTCGAGCGGGCTTTATCGCTTAGAAAATGGGAAGTCGACGAAATCGTCTTCGAGGAATAGGTCGCGGGACTTCTCTTTATTATTCCACTCCAGGTGGAACCTCATTCAACAATAAGGCGGCGCTTAGCTTTTACAACGAACACCCGCTCATGCTAAGCCTTGCTAGTCTCTCAACTAGACCTTCTTGCTGGCTTTTGGCTCACACCGAAGCGGCACGAAGGATTTAAGGCACCATAAAATATCAAGATTTAGTCCGCTGCGCTACGTTGGCGTGTCCTCAGCGGATATGGCGTCTCAATTTAGGTAAAACATGGTCATTAAAGTAGGATATTTCACTGAAATCCTACTTTGCTGCGCACCCCAGAACTAAGTCTCAAAAGGAATCGATGCGCAATCTAGGAGGCATAGCGACTCTCATGCCCGACGTGATGAGGAAGCAGAAGGTAATGCAACAGGACCTACGTGAGCGCGCCGGCATTGCCAAGCGAGGCTGGCCTTAGCCCATATATCCCGCAAGACATAATCGAAGGTGGTCGAAGGGCTATCTACGGACAGCCCTTTCTATTTTGTCTCAGCTCAAACATCCCTAAGCTCATTGGGATTGAATTTTAACAGCTCTATTTTTAGCAACCGGAGCTGAAAAGGGGCCGCGGTGCATTGCTGCGGGCTTGGTGGCCACTGGAGATACTCCGGCACGAGAACCACACGATTTCGTTGTGGAAGTGGCCTCGAAAACTCACGTTATTGTCTTGCCATGAAAAAGAGCCGCTTAATACGGCTCCTTTTCCCAGCGTCCTTAGGTGAGACTCCATCCCTCCGACAATACCTCGAGCAACAGTCTTTGCCGTCTCTCGACTTCTTGGAGACTCCATTCCTGCATATGCAAAACCTGCGTCGTAAGTGCGTACGACGACACGCCCTTCTTTCCGGTGAAATACGCCACCTTCTTCCGCTCGAAATCATAGTTTCGCGCTTTGGAATTTCGCCGCTGATTCAAGGGAACAAGATTAGCAATGCGATGGACCCACTTTTCGCGAGCGCTCGATGACGGCCAGAGCCTTGCCCATTCAGAATCTTCGTCAACGGTCTGCGGCAGGACATGCTCGATGGTCAAAATAGTTGGGTCGTATATAGCAGCTCCATCTGACAAGAAGGAGTCTAGGCGCAGAATAATGTAGTTACGCCGCCGCGCGGTCAGCTCATAGACGTCACCATCGAGTGCAGCCTTAAATTTGTTCTTTTCTACGGTCGTCAACTCGACCGCGGTCGCAGGGTTGACCATGCTGGACGGAGCTTCCAGTTCTCGGAGAACTGATGCATAGCGTTCTACCCGCTGGTTCACATCCAAGGCGCAAACATGCATGTAAGCGGCTAGCCTCTCCAACCGTTGCATGAACCAGCTTACGTACTCGGTCTCCGAGTCATATTTTGCGAGGAAGCTCATCGCGCTTGGCAACCAATCGGAATTATCGATTCGATTGAGCCAGCGAAGCAGCGCATTCACTTCAGCCGCGTTGGCGGTGGACACGAACTGTGCATGCTTAGCCACCAAATATGCCTGCGTGTATGGCTCGATAACGTCGTCCACTAGCCCTTCAGCTGACGGGACTTTATCGATTACACGCTCACGAAACTCTTCAAGCAATGCTCGTCGAGCTTTATCTTTGGCATAAATAGTCCGGATATGAGCGAAAACCTCTGCGAATCCATCGCGCCCTGTCTCAACCTCGAGTTCTTCCCAGATGTCGTTGTAATGGTCACGCTTGCTAGGCGCAACTTTCCCAATGACATTCGATTTAATAATATCCGTCGGCAGCAGGTCCAAGCCTCTACTATTCAGAACAGAAAACACTCGAAAAGCTGATTGCTGACTAGGCGTCGATACCGCGACCAGGAAACAACGCTGCACGAGGAAGCTGCCGAATCGAGTCGCTTCCTTCTGGTCACTGCCGAACGCGTCCTCAAGGCGCTGACGGAAGAGCATTGCGTTGAGACGAATGTTTCGCTGTGATTCGTTATCCAGTTTTGCCGGGTCTAGGCCAGCCAATTCATCGATGGCGACATTCTGCACGTACTTTTCAAAGAAGGCCGAATCCCTCTCACGGAGGGTCAGTCGAGGCTTGGACTCCAGCCCTTCCAGCAAATTGCCTGGCTCACAGAGATACTTGCGGAACGACTCACGAATAGGCTCTTCAGAGCGGTCTGTTAGGAGTGCCAGCAAAATCGTCAGCGTAGTAAGACGCTGCTGGCCGTCAATGACCTCTGCTGCAGGCTTGTCCTCTTGCTTAATGAGCACGATGCTGCCTAAGAAGTAGCTGTCCTCGGCATCTTCCTTGGTGTAAAAGTCATACAGGTCAGAAAATAGCTCGCCCGCCTGGGTCGGCGTCCATGCGTAAGGCCGCTGATAACTTGGAATCGTATAGTCAAATTCTGAGCTAAAAATTTTAGCGAGAGGATATTCTGCCCCGGAGATTCGTTTCGTCATTATTTTGATAATTGTGTAAGTGCCTCATCGTGACGTCGAAAGCTCAATGGCACCGACATCACATTATGAGACTTCGGTTTGACTTGATTAAAATAGAGCCCTGACTACTCCAATGGCAGCTCTACTTAGACATTCCCCCATCAACGCCGGAAATATTAACTTACGCCCACTCGCACCGGCGATATTGTAATCAGAAGTCAAACGTTATGTGTACCAACACCGAGGTCAATTATAAATTCATGCAGCAAAGTTGGCGCTATACCTAGGGATAAAACAATTCACTTCAGTGTACTCTTAGCTTTTTAAGACCAAGTCAATCGCAATAGGTCCGCGATAGGTAAATGCCAGAGTAAACTCAAAAATTGTACCCTTCGACACGGCTTCCCATACTCCAGCTTTGAGCCCACTTTTGCTCTTATTGAAGTGGACATTGAAGCGTAGCTCGCTCGAGCGCAAGAATCCAAATGCGGCCTGCTTTGTAACGACATTTCCCGAATATCTACGAGAAGTACCATCAAGGTTTTTCACTCGGAATGAAACTTTGTCCTTATTTTCAATAAAGACGTCTCTTAGCAACCGAAACTCTGCATGTCCCCTTTCGAGGTCTCCATAGAGCAGAGAGCAGCGCGCGTAAAGTAAGCGAGCCTCGTAATGACTGTCACCATCCGAAAAACTACGACGCAATGACGAGAGAATTCCCGCAGCATTTCCAAACTCATCTTTTTTAATCAAGAGTTTAGCTAACGACAAACCAGCCATTTTGTCCGCGGGCGAAGCTAAAACAGCCTGTTTTAAAACTTCAATTCCTTTATCAATTTGGTCCGCCGACGACAGTGCCTCCCCATAAATTCTCGTAATTACCGAGTTGTCTGGTGCCTTCG
Organism: Herbaspirillum sp. CAH-3; assembly: GCF_009668275.1. Classification (NCBI taxonomy): domain Bacteria; kingdom Pseudomonadati; phylum Pseudomonadota; class Betaproteobacteria; order Burkholderiales; family Oxalobacteraceae; genus Herbaspirillum; species Herbaspirillum sp. CAH-3. The sequence goes on from NZ_VSWE01000012.1 coordinate 134,342, forward strand.
TGTGAAAACGCTCCAGGACCGTAAGCGCTTGCGGTTGCTGTCCTATCACCTTTAAGAATTCCGAACGCAGGACCGTCATCGATGCATCATTTGGCTCTCTCCTAAGCTGCCCCTCGATAAGCTGAGAAAGCTCAGAGGTGATACGAATTACCGCTTGCTCTTTCAAATCGGTCGTATCTTTGGTATTGCCATCATCCTCAGAACTAAGACTGAAGGTTTCCTTCAACTCGTCCAAAAGAACCTGCCCCAAGAGATGCTCCGGATATGAAGTAGACGTACGATTAACTTGAGACTTCAAAATCGCCCGGGCATCCGCTCTGTAGCGGTCACGCTCGACTTCGGAGTTCGACGAAAGAGCCTTACGCCTAAAAAGATTGGCCCTAGTGTGTTGAATCGAGGTGTCACGGTAACCGGTTCGTTGATTTTCAATTTCGGCAAGGCGTAAGCACTCGGCTGCAACGTCGAGATTTCCGCTTTGGTGTGCAATTTCGAGAATGGCTCGTTGGTGCAGCAGAAATGCTGGCGGGCCATTCGCCTCTTCAGCTGCGTCAAATACTTGCAGTGCAAATTCCTTTTTATCGAATATCTCTGCTAGTCGCCTGCCTTTGACTAAATCGAAAAATGCTTTCTTATCACTTGAGTAGTCCAAATCAATCATGGACAAGATGCGTGTCAGCTGACGTGCTCGCTGTTCTTGGTCACGAATAACCAAAGAGAAGACCATCTTTGAGATTTCGCTGTGCCTGCTTTTATAAACATAGTCGCGAAACCTAGTTTCGAAATGAATCCGAACCACCCTGGCCAGCGGGCCGTCTAAGTATTCGTTGAGGGCCGTAATTGGTAGTCCACTAATTCGTGACAAGAGCCCCGCGCGAACGCCAACACCTGACTGGTGCAGCGTACAAATATCCAAGTAGAGCTGCTGTGCTTCCCGGGGAAGAATTTTTTCGAACTCGCTGACAAGAATTTGCTCAAAGCTATCTGCGAAGGTTATTTCATGAAGTGCGACCAGCAGCTGCTGTTCGTAGAACTTCTGCACGAACGTCTTACGTTCGTCTTCAGAGTATTGTTCGAGCGGGCCGAGAACCTTACTTTTCGATAAGTTTTTCAGCAGTGCTAAAACTTCTTTTTCAGCTAAATCATGAAGCTCAAACGTTTCATTAATACGCTTACGCATCGCTTGCCCGTAAATATTGAGCTCGTTAGTTCTGGCGCAAGCAACGATGGATATCTTCGATGATTTTTGGAAAATTTGCTCGACGAAACTAGGTAAAGTATCTTCATGGTCAAGAGCATCATCGATGAAAAGATACAATCTTGATTGGACTAGCTCTTGTAATTCGATGATAAGTTCTGGACGTAGAACTGCCCCCTCCTTCAACCACACAACCAGAGGGGTATCCAAAAGCTTCGACGTCTCGAAAGCGCTGCGTTTCGCCAGGACGGATTTTCCGCAGCCGGCATAACCAGTAATAAAAAATAGCTTCGGCTGTGTACTTTCAAGCGTATCGATTACAGCACGGTTCAAGACACGCTCACCTATACCACGGTGCACATCGAGGTCCATGTAAATAGGCGAGAAAGATGAATCGAGACCGGAGTAGAAGCCCTTCGGGTCGACGCTAAGCGATGGAGGAGGGTCTGGCAATACATGCAGCAGCTCTTCGTTGAGATACTGGACCAAATTGTCTGATGGTGAATTATGAGAAGGAATCCATTTCGCTATCGACAAGTCCTTCTTGTTGAAAAGACTTGCTAGCCGACGATTGTTGGACGAAATACCAGCATCAACTTCAGTCAAAAATTTTGCATAAGTACCTTCGAGTGGAACAATACGTCTGGCTGCCCAATACCGACGTTGGATGTCATCAAATTCCAAATCGACATATAGATATGTGTCACGACTCTGACTTGCGTCGCCTATGTCAAAAAGTATGTCTTTAATGTTCTCGTCGTTTAAGCTGTAACCGCAGAAAATAATGGGACTTTGTATGGCCCACTCTTTGAAAGCTCGAACTATGTTCTCTCGACCTGCCTTAAATTTTGCATACTCATGCGAGTCCAACACTATAGGCGTTTTGACATCCGCATAATTCTTAATGCAACCGTGGAGTTTCAAGTAAGGAACAGTGTTCTGTCCAGCCAAAGCCTTTTCTAGCTCCTCTCCGTCCCTCGTAACGGGAGCCAGACTTTGTAGCGCACCGGGTGAATTTTCGTACGCGCGCTCGACGACCAAGTCATAGTTAGTGGTCACGATAGCTCTCCATCGGAATTTGGGCACAAGCATATGGAACTCCGCCGGCGCCAAGTCATAGAAGACGCCGCGGACAAATGTCTGGACCTTGACCAATGAAGTTTCGTTGCGAGCATAGTCAGCAACGGCCATTAATGGCTTTTTCTTGTGCTGTCCGCCGAGAAATTCGTTCGACAGTCTATCTCTTAGCTCATCGCCAGTAATTCTTGTTTTAACTCCCTTCAGTAAAGCATCAAACGAGGCCCCCGCACCAAGAAATAGAATCGCATCCCCTGACTCTATAGCTTTACGAATAGGCAAAGGTATTTCGTCGAACATTCTAGCTCCCCATTTTTGAATAAATACTTCGGCCTCTATTGAGGCCATTTCCGTCCTTCTCCTTTAGCTATGGCGTGGCCCGACTAATACCGTAGCTCGATACTTCCCTGGCAATTTCTGAACCCGAGAATGCAATTTAATGGATGTTTCACAGAAGCCCTCCGCTAATCTCAAATTAGCGCCATTTCTATAATGCGTGAAATTTAATTATTTTTTGTGTTCACAAAGTGGTTCAGCTCAATTGCTATATGCTCAGAAGTGCGGCGAAAGACTTGCGACTACCTTAGGCCAAGGAAGGTTTTGGCTCCCCTCGAGAGCTTTTGGATGTCTATGCCGAGGTCGTTCGTATACAGAGCACGCAGTGTTTTCTGCTCAATGTCTTCTAGGTTGTTCCTCACTTCGTTGATGTTCTCGCACAAATCGTACGCAGCCAGGAAACCGTTGCTCTTGGCCACCAACAGCGAACCCAGTTTTTTTAGCGTGATGCTCTGTGACAGCAGATGCGAGACGCTTCCCATACTCAGCATGTCTTCACGAATCGATTGGATTTGTCTATTCGAGAGGCGCAATGAGTATGTGCCCTTGTTAGGGGAAAGCTCCAATCCAAGGAATTCGGTAGGTTCTTTAGGGGCGCTTATGAAGGATTTTGTGTCCGGGGCGTCTAGGGCTGGGATGCTCAAGCCCAGTTTCCCCAACTCGGCGAGGCAGAAATCTGCAGCCGCTTCGCACTCTTTGCGGTCGTTCCCGAAGAAAATCAGGTCATCCGCGTAACGCAATGCGCTGAATCTCTTCTTCTCGATGGCCGCATCAAAATCGTGGAGCAGCAAATTCGAGAATAGAGGCGACAAAGGCATGCCCTGGCGTATGCCCTGGCCTGCAATAATCCCCTGCTCCCTTAATTTCTTCGCTACTCCCTTCCGCCCATCCTCAATTTCACACTCCATCGCTTGGAACAGAATCCCATGTAGCGACCGGTCCTTCACGAATCGCTCAATCGCAGCCCTTAGCTTCTCCCGCGGAATATTGTCGAAGAATGCCGTGACGTCCGTCTTAAAAACCCAAGGATGCGCCTTCCGCATGGCCACAGCATTCAGCGCAGCCTGCTTCACGGAGCGTTTCTTAATAAACCCATAGCTGATGTCGTTCGCCAGCTTGTACGCGTACTTCTCAGATAAAAAGTTCACCAGAGCGCGCTGGACAATCCGGTCCTTTACCGTCGGTATGGCAATGACCCGTCTCTTGCCATTCGGCTTGATGATTGTCACCGGCTTCAACCGCTGGAATTGGAACTCTCCTAACCGCAATTCGCCCGACAGCCTACGTATGGCCGCCATTGCGTTCTGGTCAAAATCATTGATAGAGGTGCCGTCAACGCCCTCTGTTCTTCGAGAGGCTGCTGAGGATTTGGTCAGCATTTCCCGCCAGGCGTCATGCAACGCACTTGTGGATAATGCTTTTTGAAAGGCATTCGTCATTAGGAGAACCGCGGGCGACTGAAACCCCAAGACCCGCGACCATAAGCTCCGTCGGCTGCCCGGTTCCTGACTGCCTCAGACGAGGTCAGCCGCTCACCGCGGTTTCCGCCGATGACGCACTCGCGATTGCTCGCTTGGGCGACATTTTGCAGCAGGGTAACGCGCAGCGCAACCAGCAGAGATGCATGCTGGTCGACCCCGTCCACCACAGCCGCCGCCGAAATGTAAATGCTTCTCATTCCACTGCCCTCCATACCGATATTCATCGAAAATACGACCAGAATCACGGCGGCCACCCTGCGAAGAGCGCGGAAGTAGCCACGAAGGCGCGCGGGCGTGTCCTTACGGCACGTCGACGTTTCGGGCGCACCCGCCTCTCCGCGCGCCGGCCGCCCTGCACGTTTCTTAATCGCCTTCCCGTCAATTCTTGGGGAAGAAGGCGACTCCTGGCCTCCGTCGGCTGCCCGGTTCCTGACTGCCTCAGACGAGGTCAGCCGCTCACCGCGGTTTCCGCCGATGACGCACTCGCGATTGCTCGCTTGGGCGACATGTCGCAGCAGGGTAACGCGCAGCGCAACCAGCAGAGATGCATGCTGGGTGCTACCACAGCTCAACTATATCCTACCTCGGCCGAACTTATCAAAGAGCAAACGTAACTATTACATCCCGCAAGAACTTAACCGCCCGGGCGACAACAATCGTTGCGATAAAAGCAAGTAATCCGCGAAAAAGGAAATAAAAAGCGTGGTTTTACTGAGATAACGCCTCCTGGAGGGCACTTCGTGACCATTTTGCGAAGCGGAAAGCTCGTAATCTTCCTTTCGCGAAATGCCGACTGTCAAAAGTTGCACCCGACAAAACGCCTTGTACGCTCTTCCAGTGGGTCCGTTAAACCCTCTTTTTAACTTTCGAAAGTATCAACATGACAACACAGCAACAACTCGCCCCGAACGCATCACTTGGCGGCCCCGCATCACCGCCTCCATCCGGGTCCAAGCGCAACATCCCTTGGATACCAGTGCTTACGCTCGTCGGCGGAGTGGTCACGGGCATCGGCTCCACTCTTTATGCGGACGGCGAACTGCGATATAGAAATGCGCTCAACCAAGCTCAGTCTGAAAAGGCGCAGGAACTCTCGACCCTGACGGTGCAACTGGCCAACGCGCAATCCAGAGCTGACCGGGCGGAAGAACTGCTGAAGCAGGCAAATGAACAGCTGGCAGCCAAGAAGGGCGAGCTCGCTATCGCCGGAAAGGAAGTCCAGCGGCTCCAGGCCAATTCCGCTTCGGCACCCAACTGCGCCTTCGTGAAGAAGCGCCTCGACCGCGTCGACGCCGATATCGCCGATATCACCTACGTCAGCGAATTCAGGCTGGAGGGGAAGGATATCACCGCCATCAACACCCCTGAAAAGACAGAAAAGCTTGCAGCGCTCCGGAAAGAGCAAGAATTCCTCCTGAAACAGGTTTCGACCTGCCGGTAGTCGCCAAAACTGAACGCGGCTCAGATGATGGGCCGCGTTTGGTTCTTGGCTCGCGGATATGCATGTCTCACCGCAGCTGCTGAAAGACTCAAGGTCCAGAATAATGAGCATTAAGTGCATTTTTCGACGATAAGGCTCAAGATGCTGGACTTCAGACTAGCGCCCCATGAACTGGTGAATTTGGCGAACAAAACTTCGTCTGGCCGACGAACAGCCGTTCTGTGTCGCTGGTTTTTGGAAGGCATGGAGGAAGAACAGGGTTCCTTCTCGTTCTAGTTCACGCAGTTGACCATCAATACGGACAAGCATCCACTAATGAGGCGACTTCACAAGCCGGGGATGAGAAGCGAAGCGTTGTGATAGCGCCGCACTCTGAATATGAGGCATGGCTAAACGTCAAAGACCCAGAAGTCGCGCGGCTGATGCTGTCGCTCTATCCTGCTGAATTACTGAAGGCCTAGCCGGCACCGAGGCCAAAGGCTACTTCCACGAAGACGCCAGTGGTCCGCAAAAACAAGAGCGCCGATGAGAAGAAAGTGGAGTATCCAGAGACAGGCTCGCTGTTCTAGGAGATGAAAAGAAAAAGCCACCGCAAGGGTGGCTTCTTAAAAAACATTGTCGGAGCGGCGCCCGCAGTATCCATTAGAGGGTAACCCCTCAGGACTCCTGAGTCCGAGACATACGTCTCAAACACCACGCTCAGATAGGCATTAACTGTGGCCCTATCCCTGCTATTTCGTCTCGCCTTCGTGCCACTCCGGCGGACATATCGTCTATCAAGCGACAACCTCAGTATAGGCCATACTCAAATTTGAGTAAACACATGATGTAAATACCAAATCTGCTGCTCCGGCCTAGATTGCTAGATAATATGGTCATTCAGACAAAAATAAAGAGGGGGCCTGTGTACGACCAATATGGCTTTTGGACTGTTGATGGCTCGACAGATTTCGGCCTCATGCCTGCAGGCATCTTTTCGGGTGTAGACAAGCCTCTCCCCATTCGTTTGCAACATGGCAATAAAAAATGGGGTGTTGAACACATCGAACAACGCCATGGTGCTTGGCTGCTTAAGCAGGAGCATACACCCGCGAGCATGGTGCACTTGAAGCTTCAACAGTCGGGTAGTGTCTACTCGACCGAGGCTGAGGATAAGACGAAAATTAACATGATGTTAAATCCGTCGGCGCTGCTTGTTCTCCGTTATATCCCGACTCAGGAGTACCTGACGGTGGTTACTATTTATTTGAAGCAAGACAAAATAGATGGAACATACCTTGGGAAATACAGACCTGCTCCAGGGGTTGCTGCCCGTCTACGGCCAGTGCCAGTGTATTCTCCTCCGCCTATTGCACTACCGCAACTCAAAAAGTCTGCTTAATTCCGGCTGCCTGCTAAGCGATGCGACCAAATCGGCCGCCATCGCTTCCTCCCTCGCTGCCCAGTTCTACGACGGACTCATTTCTCGCAGAAGGCCTCGCGGAGCTTGTCCAAATCGTCGAATTTCTCCGCGGCATCAGTAAGCGCGACAAGCCCCTTAATCTCAGTACGCTTCGGCCGGGATGCATTAGCTGTCAAATAGCCATAGAAGCGTCCATTCCTATCAACAATCACCGGTGGGTCACTGGCGTAACTATTCCACGGGGAAAGAGAGCTGTAGCTTGAGCCATATTGGCCGTAGCTATTCCAGATGCTGTCCGAGTTGTAGCCGGAACCGTACGAGCCGTATTCATTGCAGACCGAACCGTTATCGTGTTCGCTACAGTTCAAGCAGCCCAAGAACTTGTCATGGCTGTGTCCCCCAAAGAGAAGTAGTGCCGGAGTCTGTGACGCAGCTACACCCACCATGCCGGCCAAGAATGTCCCAACCACAGCCCTCAAGACTATTCTGTAATTCGCCATGCGGTCCCCTTTGTTTGCGTTGTCGCGAAAGCATAGCCGGAATCTTGGCTAAATGTAGCTGACCACGGCAGCAGTAGCGCCCAAAAAGAAGCAGACCCAAAAGTCGGCTCCACTTACTTCAGGCTTACTTTACAGCCCCTTTATCCCCAAAGCCGAGTAGCTCGACTTCGAGTGCGAACAGCCTTCCCAATATCGCCCGTTTGCAGAGGAACGAATTCGACGCGCTCTGCAACCAGGTGCCTTCGCTTCTCTCCAGCCAGCTCATCGCAGCCGCATCGCATTCCTTGAGCCTAGGCCCTCATGCTGCGCATCATCCTTTTCTCATTGCAGAAATTGAAATGCATGCATAATGCATCTCATCAATCGTCATGAATCTGGTTGAGCACGCTGGGGAGCTCCTCAACCAAAACAAGAATATCGGGGAGAGGGAAAATGCAGGTAACACTGCCGGCTTTACTTTCTTTGAGCGAGAAGTCCGACTATGGCGTAATAACTCAAATTGCAAGGCCGTCTACCACAGTGGACGGGGCCCTTATCCCCTTCACTCTTGAGAAATCAGTCGGTTATGTTTTGAGAGATAACCAAGGCACCGAGCACGCTAACATATTTGCCTCAAAGCCAAAGGGAGCAATTTCTACCGAAACACCAATACTGATAGCCAAGGTAGAGGCTCTTGACGATTCTGAGCTTGATTTGTCAGACAAGAAGTGGTGGTCAGCTGCAGGGATGACACCCGCAAAATCTATTGCGCAAAAGGCTTCTGCGGCTGCACGCATGTCTTGGCGCGGTGCTTTTCAATTCTTTCCCGAAGACCCAAAAAATCCAGAGCTAATCGGCTTGCGTAAGCCTCAACTGGGTGCCCTTCACGCTATTCATGCTCACTGGTCCGTCAGCCGAGAGACAGCAACACTGGTAATGCCGACGGGGACGGGGAAAACCGAAACAATGCTCTCCGTATTGCTTTCGGTTTGCTGCGAGAGAGTCTTGGTAGTAGTTCCATCGGACGCTTTACGGACGCAAATTGCAGAGAAATTTGAAACGTTGGGCATGCTAAAAATGCGGGGAAGTCGGATATTGACTGAATCTGCGCAGTGGCCAGTTGTTGGTCGTCTTCTATCAAGTCCGAAATCTGTAGAAGATGTCGACGCTTTTTTTTTCGGGCTGCAATGTGATTGTCACTACCAGCCAACTTCTTAGCGGTTTAAGCAGGGCTGTGCAAAAACGAATCGCACATTTTTGCTCACATCTTTTTATCGACGAAGCGCATCACGCAGAAGCAAAGACTTGGCGGAATTTCAGAGAAAATTTCGAAGATAAACTCGTCCTGCAGTTCACCGCCACACCGTTCCGAGAAGATGGACAAAAGCTCGATGGGAAGTTCATCTACATCTATTCCCTTAAGGCTGCCCAGGAAGAAAATTATTTCAAACCAATTCGCTTCCATCCCATAAGTGAGTTTAATAGCAAGACAGGCGACATCGAAATTGCGAAAGCGGCCTTGAAGGCCCTGGACGAGGACCGAACAGGCAGACATATCGTGATGGCACGAGTGGACTCCAAAGCAAGGGCCGAGGAAATCTTCAAGCTATATCAAGAGCTCGGCAAAGGGCGGCATGAAGCCATAGTAATTCACTCCGGTATGAGAGCCTCCACAATTCGCATCGAAAAGCAAAAACTTTTTGATGGCGATGCAAAGATTGTCGTTTGCGTCGACATGCTCGGAGAAGGCTTTGACCTTCCTGAGCTGAAAATCGCAGCATTTCACGACATCCGAAAGAGTCTCTCAGTCACGCTTCAACTTGCCGGCCGTTTCACACGCTCCCGGCCTGATTTGGGCGATGCTCTGTTCATCACAAATATTGCTCTTATTGAAGTTCGTGACGAATTGCAGCAACTTTATTCGCGCGACCCAGATTGGAATGAGCTTCTTCCTGCACTCAGCGGAGCGGCTATAGAAGATGAGGTCGCAACTCAAAAATTCTTTAAAGGATTTGCACGTTTCTTAGACCAGGTTCCGCTTAAGGACCTTAGACCAGCAGCTAGTATGGTCGTGTACCGTACTGATTGCGGTAAGTGGAAACCCGAAAACTTTAGAAAAGGATTCCGCCGCCGCTCGTCTCGCGACAAACTGTTTCACACGATTAATCGGGACGAAAACACGCTTGTCGTTTTGGCTGCTACCGAGGACACGGTTCGCTGGAGTGATGTCGAATCTATTCGGGAGACAAATTGGGAGCTGCTAATCGCTATTTGGGATAGCACACTTGAGCTTCTTTACATCCACGGGTCTGGTATTAACGGCGAATACAGAGAATTCGCGAAGGCGATTTGCGGGAAGGAGGTAAAACTAATTGTTGCCCCGGAAGTTTTTCGCTCATTTGATGGCGTCAAACGTTTGGTGATGAACAATGTCGGTCTCGAAGAACATCTCGGTAGACAAGTTCGTTACACCGGCCGAATGGGGTCTGATGTAGAAGCTAAGATAGGTCAGGATGCTCGAAGAACTGCCAAACGCGCAGTTCTCGCCGGCACGGGATACCAAGACGGTGCAAGGGTCACCGTTGGAGCTGCAAAGCGAGGGCGCGTTTGGTCAACTTTACGCTTGCGTATCGATTCTTTCAGTCAGTGAGCCCGCGAGTTAGGAAAAAAACTGGCAGACGACACGATAGATACTACGGCTCTTCTCGAAGGAACACTGAAACCGCGTCAGATTGGCACAACTCCGCAACTTCCCGCAATATGCGTTGAGTGGCCAAAAGAGATATGGGATAAACCTCTCAGCACCACCCAAATCGGGGTGTCTAATGTTTCTGTAACAACTGCCATCTTCGTAGATATCGAAGTTGATATGCGCAACGATTCAGACCCGATTGTATTGAAGGTCTTTTCGGAGAATTGGCATGCTCTATATCGTCTAGACCTAATTGGCGGAGATGATGATTGTGATTTTTCATTCACACACGTAGGAGGCTCGAAGCCCTTCATCACTCCTGGCTCGCGAAGCGAAGCTGTCCTGCTCAGTGAGTTCCTCACTGAGCATCCACCAACAATCTGGTTTGCGAACGGCTCTTCATTGGAGGGTACAGAGTTCACCGAGCTCCCTCCCGCTACATTGCTTCCATATAGGACCGAGCTCTTAATACCCGTGGATTGGAGCGGTATCGATGTTACGGCTGAATCCCAAGGCCTTAGCAAGAAGGCAGACACTATTCAACATAAAGTCATTCGAATGTTGCAAGGAGATGCGTCCTATCGAGTTATCTTTGATGATGACGGTTCTGGAGAGGCTGCAGACATCGTTGCAATTCGCGTTATTGAGGAGGAGGTACGCACGTATCTTGAGGTCGAGCTTTATCATCTTAAGTACACCAGCAAAGAACCAAGAAACAGCGTAGACGACCTGTATGTAGTCTGTGGCCAAGCGCAACGTAGCGCCACATGGATGGCTAGCCAGGGACGTCGAACGGACCTTTTCGTTAATTTGCTAAGACGAAATCAATCACGAATTGATGCTGGCAAGGTGTCCCGCTTCGAACGAGGTGACTCAGCTGCGCTACTAGAAATCAAAAACATGAGCCGCAGCTTCGATATGCGTCTCAAAGTCTTTGTCGTTCAACCTGGCCTATCTAAAGTCTCCGCCACGGAAAATCAGCTACGTTTGCTTGCGGTCACCGAGCGATATCTCTCCGACACATATGGCATCACGTTCGGCGTCATGTGCAGGGAGTAGGCCGTTCCCCAATAAAGAATTTGAGCGTATTGATTACCTCAACCCCAGAAAAGTGCGTGCTGCTGGTTTCAGTTCTTTGATGGAGGAAAGCGCCGCCGGTGCCGCGACCAAATGCGTGCAGCGTCTTCGAAATGGCCTGGGAACTATGAAGCAAGCAACTGCACGGAGAAAGCCCGATATCTTCGGATTCTGACGCGGAGAAGGCACGTACCGATGCAAAAAGCGCTCAGAGGTATGACAACGAGGCCGAGAACACCTGACTCATTCAAGCAAATCCCGGTGCCATGAAAACGCTCCTTGCAGTAGTAAAGTGCGTCAAAAACAACGTAAGAACGGCTGAGTCGAGAATAAACGATTGAGTTTTAAAACACGAGAGAACCCCGTTTCGATGTACTTCACATCTCGCGCCATGTAGACAACACGCGGGAATGAAAGCCAAAGAGCCAGAAAACCGGGCTAAATGGCCCAACTCATAGACGAGTACAAATATCAGTGCAACTGTGACGATTACGGCTAATTTTTCATTAAGCTCACGCCCCCTAAGTCCCTGATTTGTCTCATTTTGTGCGTTAGCTTAAATTTGGTGATGTCCACTCAGGCACGCCTGTCGGGTCCGCTGCTGGACCGGATCGACATGCAATTGCACGTCAACGCCCTGAGCCCGGCCGAACTGGCGGTCCAGCAACCGGGCGAAACCAGCGCCGCCATCGCGGAGCGTGTCGCACGCGCCTTTGAACGGCAGCGCCAGCGCCAGGGCAAACCCAACAGCCTGCTCAGTGGCAGCGAAATCGACCGGCATTGCCAGCACGACGCGGCCGCCGCCCAATTGCTGCAGGCCGCCATGCTGCGGCTGAACTGGTCAGCGCGGTCGTATCACCGGGTATTGAAACTGGCACGCACGGTCGCCGATCTGGCGGGGTCGGACATGATCGCGCAGGCGCACGTGGCCGAGGCAGTGCAATACCGGCGGATGCTGGCCACGCATTGAGCGGCAGCCAGGCGAACCACCAGACAGCGGCACCCTCCCTGTTGCGCCAAGCAACAGGACGTTCTGTATCTTCTCCCTCGCTCGGCCGGGCTTTAGCCTTGCAATTCACACGGCATCGACTGCCGCCCGCCACCTGCCGACCGAAAGAGAATTGTCGCCATGCCCACTGTCTCCACCCTGCTGGCTTTCGCCGCCCTCTGCCTGGGCATGGTCCTCACTCCCGGCCCCAACATGCTTTACCTGGTCTCGCGTTCGGTCTGCCAGGGCCGCAAGGCCGGCTTGATCTCGCTGGCCGGTATCGCGCTGGGGCTGGTGTTCTACATGATGTGTACCGCCCTGGGTATCAGCGCCCTGCTCATGACCCTGCCCCTGGCTTACGACGCGCTACGCCTGGCGGGTGCGCTCTACCTGCTCTACCTCGCCTGGCAAGCGCTCAAGCCAGGCGGCCGCTCGCCTTTTGCAGTGCGCACCCTGCCGCCGGACAGTCCTCGCAAGCTCTTCAGCATGGGGCTGTTGACCAGCCTGCTCAATCCCAAGATCGCGGTGATGTATCTCTCGCTGCTGCCGCAATTCATCCAGCCCGACCACGGCAGCGTGCTGCTGCAGTCCTTCGCCCTCGGGCTGACCCAGCTGGTGGTGGGCATCAGCATGAACGCGCTGATCACGCTTTCGGCGGCCTCCATCTCCGCCCTGCTGGCGAAGCGTCCCGGCTGGCAACGCCTGCAGCGTTGGCTGATGGGCAGCGTGCTGGCCGGGCTGGCCGTCCATATGCTGATCCAGCGGCGCTGAACGCCTCCGACCCGCCCCCCTGAAGCAGCGATCCGCTCACCGAGCGCATCGCTGTCACACCTTCGCTCGCCTGCCGGCGGCAACGTCGCCCAAGCCGATGACATTGAGTCAACGCGCTTCTCGAACGGCGACGAGAGCTCCCCGCTCATTCCCTCAAATTCCACTTCTGCTCGCATCAACCGGGAACAGAAGACGCCATTGCGTTGCCTAAGGTGAGCTTCGCCCGACACAACAAATAACAAATCAGAATCGACAACAAGGACGATCCTCCATGCCCTCTCCCCTCCCCGACGGCCGTGCGGCAGGTGCCGCATGATCAGCATCTATCAACTCAAACCCCGCTTCCAGGCGCTCTTGCGGCCCATGGTGCGCGCCCTGGCCCAGGCCGGCGTGACGGCCAATGCGGTCACCGTACTTGCCATGCTGGTCTCGCTGGCACTGGGCGCGCTGCTCTTCGTGGCCGGGCCGCAGCGGCCGGCGCTGTTCCTGCTGCTGCCGCTGTGGATGTTCCTGCGCATGGCCTTCAATGCCGTCGATGGCATGCTGGCGCGTGAATTCGGCCAGCAGTCGGCACTGGGGGCCTATCTCAATGAGCTGACCGACGTCATCTCCGATGCTGCCCTGTACCTGCCCTTTGCACTGGTGGCCCCGTTCGGCTGGGCCAGCGTGGGCGGGGTGATCTTCCTGTCTGCGGTGTCGGAGATGGCCGGGGCGCTCGGCCCCATGGTCGGTGCGCCGCGCCAGTACGACGGCCCCATGGGCAAGAGCGACCGCGCCTTCCTGTTCGGCGCACTGGGCTTGTGGCTGGGACTGGCCGGCAGCCTCCCGGCCTGGATCTTCTGGGCGCTGCCGCTGGCTGTGATCGCCATCCTCCTCAATATCATCAACCGCATCCGCAGCGGCCTGCGCGCCGCCTCCCACCCATGACACGATCCTGCCAGGAACACCAGTTCACCACCCACGACGGCCAATCCCTGTTCTATCGCCGCTGGCCGGCCACCGGCGCGCAGCGGCGCGGCGCTGTCGTCATGTTCCATCGCGGCCACGAGCACGGCGGGCGCATGGAGCACCTGGTCGATGAACTTGGCCTCCCCGATTTCGATTTCTATGCCTGGGATGCGCGCGGCCATGGCCGTTCGCCGGGCCCGCGTGGCTATTCCCCCAGTTTTGCGCACTCGGTGCGGGACGTACAAACCTTCATCCACCACCTGCGCGACCAGTGGCAGGTGGCCGAGGAAGACATGGCCGTGCTGGCCCAGAGCGTGGGCGCGGTGCTGGTCTCGACCTGGGCGCATGACTACGCGCCCCGCGTGCGCTGCCTGGTACTGGCCTCGCCGGCCTTCAAGGTGAAGCTTTATGTTCCCTTCGCCCGTCCAGGACTGGCCCTGCAGCAGAAGCTGCGCGGCAATTTCTTCGTCAACAGCTACGTCAAGGCGAAGTACCTGACCCACGACCGGCAGCGCCAGGCCTCCTACGACAACGATCCGCTGATCAGCCGCCCGATCTCCGTGAACATCCTGCTGGCGCTGTATGAAGCGGCCGAACGCGTGGTCGCCGATGCCCAGGCCATCACCATTCCCACGCAATTGCTCATTTCCGGCGCGGACTGGGTGGTGCACCATGGCCCCCAGCACGATTTCTTCGCGCGCCTGGGCACACCAGTGAAGGAAAAGCACGTCCTCCCCGGCTTCTACCACGACACCTTCGGCGAAAAGGACCGCAAGATCGCCACCGATCTGGCGCGTGAATTCATCCTGCGCCAGTTCGCCCAACCCTGGGCCCGGCCGGACCTGCGCCAGTCGCACCGCCAAGGTCCGACCTTCGAAGAGTCGCGCCAGCTCTCCGCAGCGCTGCCCGCCCTCAGCCCCAAGGGCCTGTACTGGGCCAGTTACCGCGCCAACATGAAGCTGGGCGGCCTGCTCTCCAAGGGCGTGGCGCTGGGACATCGCACCGGTTTTGATTCGGGCAGCACACTCGATTACGTCTACCGCAACACGCCCGAAGGCGTTGGTCCGCTGGGCCGCGCCATCGATCGCCAGTACCTGGAGGCGATCGGCTGGAAAGGCATCCGCCAGCGCAAGCTGCATGTAGAGGAATTGCTGCGCACGGCCCTGGCGCGCCTGCAGGCGGACGGACAGCCGCTGCGCGTACTCGATATCGCCGCCGGCCATGGCCGGTACGTGCTGGAAGCGCTGGGCCAGGGACCGCGTCCCGATTCCATCCTGCTGCGCGACTACAGCGAACTGAACGTGCAGCAAGGCACGGCGCTCATTGCCGAGAAGGGCCTGGCCGACATCGCCCGCTTCGTGCAGGGCGACGCCTTCGACCGCGCCAGCCTGGCCGCCGTCACGCCGCGCCCGACGGTGGGCATCGTCTCCGGCCTCTACGAACTGTTCCCGGACAATGAAGCCGTGGCCACCTCCCTGGCCGGCCTGGCCGAGGCCATCGCACCGGGGGGCTATCTGGTCTATACCGGCCAGCCCTGGCATCCGCAGCTGGAACTGATCGCCCGCGCCCTCACCAGCCATCGCGGCGGCCAGGCCTGGGTCATGCGTCGCCGCACGCAAGCCGAGATGGACCAGCTGGTGGCCGAGGCCGGGTTCGAAAAGATGGAACAGCGCATCGACCAGTGGGGCATCTTTACCGTCTCGCTGGCCCGGCGCAAGGCGGCATGAGCCAGGCCGACCGCCTGCTGCCCGCGGCGGCACCGGCCACCCTGCTGCCCTGGAAACGCGGCGTGGCCTGGCTGCTGTTGCTGGGGCCGCTGTTCTTCCTCAGCTATGGCTTCGCCAACCACGCGGCGGCCGCGCGCGCCAGCGTGCCAAGCTTCTTCTATGGCTGGGAGCGCCATATCCCGTTCCTGCCCTGGTCCATCCTGCCCTATTGGTCCATCGACCTGCTCTACGGGTTTTCCTTCCTGTGCTGCCGTACCCCGCGCGAGACCGATCGCCATGCGCTGCGGCTGCTGACGACGCAACTGATCGCGGTGGCCTGCTTCCTGGCCTTTCCGCTGCGCTTTGCCTTCGAGCGGCCGGCCACCGACGGACTGTTTGGCGCGCTCTTCGCCTCACTGGCGGCCTTCGACCTGCCCTTCAACCAGGCGCCTTCGCTGCATATCGCGCTGCTGGTGCTGATCTGGGTCCAGTTCGCCCGGCTGCGCACCCATTGGTTCTGGCAGCTGGTGATCCATGGCTGGGCGCTGCTGATCGGCCTGTCCGTGCTGACGACCTGGCAGCATCACTTCATCGATATCCCGACCGGTGCCATGCTGGGCCTGTTCTGCCTGTGGCTGTGGCCGGATGAGGGGGATACGCCGCTGCGCCGCAGCGGCCAGCGCAGTGCGCGACGCATGCGTCTGGCGCTGGCCTACGCGCTGGGAGCCTTGCTGGCACTGGCGCTGGCAATCTCCGTGCGCGCCTTGGCCGCCCCACTGGGCTGGCTGGCCTTGTCGCTGGCCATCGTGGCTTGGAATTACGCCCATGCCGGTGCCGCCGGTTTCCAGAAGCACGACGGCCGCCGGTCGCTGGCCGTCACCTGGTTGCTGGCTCCACATGTATTGGGTGCCTGGATCAATGCCCGCCTGTGGACCCGCCGCCGTCCGCAGCCAGATCCCATCACCGGGGATGTCTGGCTGGGCCGCTTGCCAAGCGCTGCCGAGCTGCGCGCCGGCCCGTTCGCCGCCCTGTGCGACCTCTGCGCCGAACTGCCCGCCCCGCGCGGTCCGTGGGCTTATGCCGGCCATGCCTGGCTGGATCTGGTCACGCCCGACGCCAATCAATTGCTGGCGGCCGCCCGCAGTATCGAATCACTGCGCAGCCATGGACCAGTGCTGGTGGCCTGTGCGCTGGGCTATTCGCGCAGCGCTGCTGCAGTGGCGACCTGGCTCTGCCTGAGCGGACGCTGTCCCGACATGGACGCTGCTCTTGCGCTGCTGGCCGAACGCCGCCCCACGGTGGTCATCAACGCTGCGCTGCGCGAACGCCTGCGGGAAGTCGAGCAGCGCCTGCTGAAGGGAGAACGCCATGCCTGACCTGCGCCAAGGATCCGGCAACGATGCCGCCAACGACGCTGCCCATCAAGGTCTCGCGCCTGAAAACTCTCCAGCTGCGCGGCAGGCAGCCCACCAGGCCGACATTGCCCTGGCGATCCTGGCCCTGAGCCGTCCGCTGGACAATACCAGCCGCCTGCTCAGCATCAGTGCGCTGGTCCTGCTGGTCTTGCATCCGGGCGGCCCTGCAGCCTGGGCTGCGCTCGCGCTGTCCATCGTGTTCGGGGTTGCCGAATGCGGTTTCGCCCTGCGCTGCGCCTTCGATGTCCCCATCTTCACCTCATGGGCCCGCCGCTGGCACCAGGGAAGTCCACCGCAGGACGATCTGGCTGCCTTCGACCTGGCCCTCGCAGACAGCGGTCTGGGCACCAAGGCCAGTGCGGCGCCGCGCCCGCTGGCCCAACGCATCGCCGGGGTACGCCGCCTGGTGAAGAATCAGGTCCGATGCCTGGCCTTGCAGCTTGCGGCCTGGGTGGCCACCTTGGCGTTGCTGTTCATTTCCTGAATCTTGAAGACTGAATTTGTATGCTGATCGACCGCCTCTTCGCCTCCGCCATCTGCACCTTCGCCCGCGTGCTCACGGGCGTGCGTGCCCGCTGGTTTGCCGCACCCGATCCCGGCAAGCTGCGGGTCTACTATCCCAACCACCGCAGCCACGGTGATTTCGTGCTGGTCTGGAGCATGCTGCCGCGCGCCATGCGCAAGCGCACCCGACCAGTGGCCGGGTCGGACTACTGGCTCAGCAGTGCCGTGCGGCGCTATGTGATCAACCGGGTGTTCCGGGGCGTGCTGGTGGATCGCCAGGCCGGCCGCAGCGCCGATCCTATCGGCGTGATGGGCCAGGTGCTGGCGGGAGGTGAATCGCTGATCCTGTTCCCGGAAGGCACGCGCAACCTGGAAGAGGGCCTGCTGCCCTTCAAGAGCGGCCTGTATCACCTGGCCTGCGCGCATCCGGAAGTGGAACTGGTGCCGGTGTGGATCGAAAATCTCGGCCGTGCCATGCCCAAGGGCCATCTGGTACCGCTGCCGCTGCTCTGCACCCTCAGCTTCGGCGAGCCCCTGATGCTGCGCCCCGACGAAAGCAAGGAACAGTTCCTGGCCCGCACCCGCCAGGCCCTGCTCGCCCTGGCCCCCGTGGCCGAATGATCTGCGACGAACGACCATGACTCCCCAAGATACCCTCTTCGCCCTCTTTGGCGGCGTGTTCGCCGTCCTCGCCCTGGCCAGTTCGGTCGGTGGCCTGCTGCGCTGGCGCCTGGCCGGACGCAGCAGCAACGTCATCGACAATCTCAATGCCCGCATCAAGGCCTGGTGGTGGATGATCGGCGCACTGGCCATCGCGTTCTGGATCGGCAAGACCGGCGTGGTAGTGCTGTTTGCGTTCATCTCGCTGCAGGCGCTGCGTGAATTCATTTCCGTCACCTACACCCGCGTGGGCGACCATCGGGCGCTGCTGTGGTGCTTCTTCGTATTCCTGCCGCTGCAGTACGTCCT
This sequence comes from Herbaspirillum sp. CAH-3, assembly GCF_009668275.1. Taxonomy (NCBI): domain Bacteria; kingdom Pseudomonadati; phylum Pseudomonadota; class Betaproteobacteria; order Burkholderiales; family Oxalobacteraceae; genus Herbaspirillum; species Herbaspirillum sp. CAH-3. Next base: position 152,823 of record NZ_VSWE01000012.1, read on the forward strand.
GATCGGGATGGACTGGTATGGCCTGTTCTCCATCCTGATTCCGGTCTACGCCTTCCTGCTGCTGCCGATCTCGGCCTCGCTCTCCACCGATACCAAGCACTTCCTGGAGCGTGCGGCCAAGGTGCAGTGGGGGCTGATGATCTGCGTCTACTGCATCTCGCACGTGCCGGCCTTGCTGACGCTGCCCATCGCGGGCTTCGAGGCACGCAACCTGCAGTTGATCGTGTTCCTGGTGCTGACGGTGCAATCCAGCGATGTGTTCCAGTACGTGTGGGGCAAGCTGTTCGGCAAGCGCAAGCTGGCTCCGCAGATTTCACCTTCCAAGACGCTCGAAGGCCTGGTCGGTGGCGTGCTGACCTCCACCGCCGTCGGCGCTGCGCTGTACTGGATCACGCCCTTCAATGTCTGGCAGGCAGCGCTGGTGGCGCTGACCATCAACATCCTGGGCTTCTTCGGGGGCTTCGTGCTGTCGGCGATCAAGCGTGACCGCGGACTCAAGGACTGGGGTGCCATGATCGAAGGCCATGGCGGCATGCTGGACCGGGTCGATTCGATCAGTTTCTCGGCACCGATTTTCTTTCATATCCTGCGCTACTGGTGGGTGCATTGAAGCACCACCAGCAGCGCATTCTCGCTAGCTCAGTCTTCAGCGCGCCGGCAAGATACGGCGCGCAAACGCGACCAGCACCAGCACCAGCGCGGCCAGGCCCAGCCACTGCCCGGTCGATTCAAACGCACCCGACACCACGGCCAGCGGCGCATCCTTGCCGGTGAAACCGATGACGGCGGCCAGCAGCACGCCCACCAGACTCTCACCTACGATCAGGCCGGAGGCCACCAGGATGCCGCGCTGGCGCGGCTTGTCGGCATAGGCTTCCAGATCCGCGCCGGCGGCCTGCGCGCGGCGGCGCAGCGCGCGTTCGACCAGCCAGCCCAGCACCGCGCCCAGGAACAGGGCGCTGCTGACCATCGGCGGCAGGTAGATGCCGATGCCCACTGCCAGTACCGGCAAGCGCGCCACGCCGCCACGGCGGGCCAGCAGCCAGTCGATCACGATGAGCACGATGCCCAGTGCCACACCGACCCCCAGCATGGTCCAGTTCAGCTCACGGGTGAAGATGCCGGTAGCAATCGCCGTCATCAGGGTGGCCTGCGGGGCCGCCAGGGCCTGGGCTGCATCCATGCCCGCACGCGGCAGGGCTCCGGTAAAGCCATAGGCGTTGTAGAGCAGGTTGAGCACCGGCGGGATGATGAGCGCGCCCACCACGCAACCCACCAGCAGCGCCACCTGCTGGCGCCAGGGGGTGGCACCGACCAGTTGGCCGGTCTTCAGGTCTTGCAGGTTGTCATTGGCGATGGCCGCCACGGCAATGATGGCCGCGGTGACGAACAGCGCCACCGCGATGGCCAGCTTGCTGCCTGCGGGCGTGGCCAGCAGCGGATCGACCGCGCCCGACACCAGCAGCAGCACCGACACCAGGATGACGGCCACGATGCCGATGCCCGAGATCGGGCTGGAAGACGAACCGATCAGGCCAGCCATGTAACCGCAGGCCGCCGCTACCAGGAAGCCGAACACGAAGGCGAACACCACCGCATAGACGATCAGCCCGATGAACAGCGCTGGCGACACCGGTGCTTCGGAAAGGAAGGAAGCGAACACCACCGCCAGCAGCGCAATCATGGCCAGGCTGATGACGATGATCCAGCGCGGCGACATGTCCTGGTCGGTGCGCTCGGTGCTGCCCTGCTGACGGCGCGAGAGCGTCGACAGCGAGGCCTTGACGCCTTCCAGCATGGGCTTGAAGAGCGTAGCCAGGGTCCACACGGCGGCCACACCGATCATGCCGGCACCGATGAAGCGCACCTGGCTTTTCCACAACCCGTTAGCAAAGTCCGCCAGGGCGACATCGGCGGCATGCGGGGTGACGGCGGTGAGGTAAGGCACGGCCACGCCCCAGGCGATGACCAGGCCGATCAGGATGGCGATGCCGGAGACGATGCCGATCATGTAGCCCGCGCCCACCAGCGCCAGCGAAAATCCCATCGTCAGGCGGACCACCGAGGCGCCGGCGGTCAACCAGAGGCTGATGCTTTCGGAAAACAGCTTCAGTCCGCTGGCGATCACGCTGAAGGCCGCTGCCAGCGTGCCCCCGAACAGGATGTCACGCAGGCCGCGCCGGGTTTCCTCGCCGCCGTCGGCGTCGGCGCTGCCCACGCGCAGGATTTCCGCCGCTGCCACGCCTTCCGGATAGGGCAGCGCGCTTTGCACCACCATCACCCGGCGCAGCGGGATGGAGAACATCACCCCCAGCATGCCGCCGGCGGCGCAGATGCCCAGCGTCTGCAGGAAGGGGAAGCCCTGCCAGTGGCCCATCATCACCAGGCCGGGCAGGATGAAGATGATGGAAGAGAGCGTGCCGGCCGCCGAGGCCTGGGTCTGCACCATGTTGTTTTCCAGGATGTTGGCATTGGAAAACAGGCGCAAGACCGCCATCGAGATCACCGCAGCAGGGATCGCCGAGGAAAAGGTCAAGCCGACCTTCAGCCCGAGATACACGTTGGAGGCGGTGAAGACCACCGTGATGAGCGCGCCCAGCAGCATTCCGCGCAGGGTCAGTTCCGGCAGGCCGGTTTGGGTGTCTTGATTCATATCGGGAAAGGGTTCCGTTTCGATGCGTTCTTATACCGCAAGAATTGCCGTACGGCCATCGGACAATCGCGCTATTTGCTTCACATGCGCCTCAACCCAGCTTTGATATGATGCCCCTCTCCCCGTTCCGGACCTTTCTCATGCCCCGCCTCCGTCCTGCCCTGCTGTTGCTGTCCGTAGCCTGCCTGTGCCTGACGGCCTGCTCACCGCGCTACAACTGGCGCGAGGCCAGCGACAACGGCGCCCATTTCGTGGTGCTGCTACCGGCCAAGCCGGCCAGCGTGACGCGTCCGGTGGACCTGGACGGTCCCAAGGTCGACATGAGCATGACGGCCGCCGAGGTCGATGGCCTCACCTTCGCCGTGGGCACGGCCGAGCTGCCCGATGCGGCAGCGGCCAACCGGGCATTGGAAGCGATGCGCACCGCCCTGCTCAACAATATCGGCGGCCAGCCGCAGGGCGCGCCCCTGTGGCCGGGCAAGACCACGGGCCTGGCGCGCACGCTGGACCTGGACGCTCGGGGAGTGTCGCGCGGCCGTCCGCTGCGGCTGGTGGCACGGCTGGCGGTGCGGGAGCGCCGGGTGTACCAGATTCTCATCGTGGGAGAGGAAAAGGCCTTCACAGAGGAAAATATTGAAACCTTTTTCAGCTCTTTCAAACCAACCTGAGCGGGACCGGGCCGGATGACAAAATTCTGGCTCCCGGAGTATTCTTGTCCTGCCCGTCACTCCAAACGGGTACTCCCGCAGAAATGCGGATGCAGTCTGCAGCGCATTTCCAGCGCCCCGCCCCAGGCGGGCGCTCCAAAAAACGTTTTCATTCAAAGACCCTGAGGAAATATGCTGATCACATTCAAATCAAAAGCGGCTGCCGATGTGGTGATGTACGAATCGCACGCCAAACCCATCCTGGACCTGCTGCACAAGGACGCCGCCCGTGGCGTGATCACCGCTGCCGAGGCGGGTGACGCCATCGCCCTGCTGGAGCAGCAGATCACCGCCAGCAAGTCGCATGAAGCGGCCGAAGCCCTGGCGCGCGACGTCAACGCCCACCACAACGCCGACGTCGACGACCACAACCACGAAAAGATCGAGCCGGTCAGCTTCTCGGCACGCGCCTATCCGCTGCTGGACATGCTGCGCGAAGCCAAGAAGGGCAATCACGACATCCTCTGGGGCGTCTGAGCCCTTCCGGGAGCAGGCGGCCAGCGGCCGGCCAGGCAGCTCCCGGCCTGACACACCAGCAAAACGGCTGCCGCGATCATCCACCGCGGCAGCCGTTTTTGCGCGTGCGCAGCGCGTTGCAGAAGGCCGCCCGATGGCATCGCGCAGGCTCAATTGCAACTGGCAGGTGTGAGCACCATTGGCCGCTGGTACACTGGCGGCCCGCGCCACTTGCATCGACCATTGCCTCCTTGCAACAAGGGCGCCGCCTTATCTTCCTGAACCTGCAACGACGTGATCCAGATTTCTCTTCTTCCCCCCGGCGCCAAGGCCGATTCCCTGGCCTATCAGCTGGCCTATGCTGCCCAGGCGGTGGCCGCCGTGCGCGCCGGTCACGCCCTGCCGCAGGCGCTGGCGCAGATCTTCGCGCGCAGCGATGCCCCGCCGCCAGCACGCGGCGCCATCCAGGACCTGAGCTACCGCGCCATGCGTCACCTGGGGCTGACCGACAGCCTGCTCAGCTTGCTGGCCAACAAGCCGCCGCAACCAGAGGTGTTGCATGGACTGCTGGTGACCGCACTGGCGCTGCTGGTCAATGAAGAAGAGGCGGGCTACGACAGCTTCACCGTGGTCGACCAGGCCGTGCAGGCCGCGGCCATCAGCCAGGAAATGAGTTTCGCCAAGGGTGTAGTCAATGCCATCCTGCGCCGCTTCCTGCGCGAACGCGCGGCGCTCATGCCGCAAGCCACCAAGACCCCGCCCGGTACCTGGAATTATCCGACCTGGTGGATCGACCGCCTCAAGGGCGCCTATCCCGAACAGTGGCAAGCCATCCTGCATGCCGGCAACCAGCCGCCGCCGTTGACGCTGCGCGTGAATCGCCGCCGTGCCAGTGTCGAGCAATACCTGTCCACCCTGCAGCAGGCCGGCATGGGCGCACGCGCCGTCGGCCCCTATGCCGTGCGGCTGGACAAGCCGGTTCCCGTGCATCAAATCCCCGGCTTTGCCGAGGGCGTGGTGTCGGTGCAGGATGCTGCCGCCCAGCTCGCCGCGCCGCTGCTGGATGTGGCCGATGGCATGCGCGTGCTGGACGCCTGCGCCGCGCCCGGCGGCAAGACCGGACACCTGCTGGAACTGGCCGAGCTCGACCTGCAGGCCCTGGACCACGATCCACGCCGCCTGCAGCGCATCGCCGAGAACCTCGATCGCCTGCAGCTCAAGGCCGCGCTCAAGACTGGCGACGCCCGTGAAGACGGCTGGTGGGATGGCCAGGGCTTCGACCGCATCCTGGCCGACGTGCCCTGTACGGCCTCAGGCATCGTGCGGCGCCACCCGGACATCCGCTGGCTGCGCCGCAAGACCGACACCGCGCAGCTTGCAACACTTTCCGCGCAAATTTTGGACAAGCTTTGGCAGATGCTGCGGCCCGATGGTAAATTGCTGCTCGTAACCTGCTCGCTGTGGCCCCAGGAATCGGAGCAGCAAGCGATCGCCTTCGCGCAGAAAAACAATGCCATCCGGCTGCCCGCTCCAGGCCAACTGCTGCCCACCGCCGGTGCCGATGCCGATCACGATGGCCTGTTCTATGCGCTGTTCCAAAAACCTGGTGCATGAATTTGACGCAATCGGTCCCCTCCCCCGCCTTGATGCCGGCGCCCATGCGCAACGGCTGGCCAGCGCTCCTGCGCGCGGTGCTGCAATGGATGCTGGCGCTGCTGCTGGCCTGTTCCACCCTGGCCGTCCAGGCCGCCGAGATCACCGTCAACCAGGCGGCCATCGAAGCCAGCGACGAAGGCTACCGGCTCTCGGTGTCCTATGACTTCGATTTGAACCGCGGCCTGGAAGATGCGCTCTCGCGCGGTGTGCCGCTCTACTTCACCACCGACATCCAGCTCACCCGCCGGCGCTGGTACTGGTTCGACGAGACCAGCCTGTCGGCCACACGCACGCTGCGCCTGTCCTACAACGTGCTGACCCGGCAGTACCACACCGCCATCAGCGGCCAGCTGCAGCAGAGCTTCACCAACCTGGACGACGCCCTGACCCTGATCCGCCGCCCGCCGCGCTGGATCATCGCCGACAACAACGCGCTCAAGAGCGGCGAGACCTATCACGTCGGCCTGCGCATGCGGCTGGACGTGGCGCAGCTGCCCAAGCCCTTCCAGGTCAATGCGCTCAACAACAGTGACTGGCGGCTGTCTTCCGACTGGATCGAATTCAATTTCAAACCCGAATGAGCCGCACCTTACGCTATCTGCTGGTGGTCGGCGGGGGCGTCATCAGCGTCCTGCTGTTCCTGCTGGCCTCGGCCTCCGAAAACTCCGCCCTCTTCGAGCAGCACTACCCGTGGCTGCTGTTCTTGAACGGCCTGGCCGCCATCTCCCTGCTGGGGCTGGTGCTGCTGCTGCTGGGCCGGCTTTACAAGCGCTACCGGCGCGGCAAGTTCGGCTCCAAACTGCTGGCCCGCCTGGTGCTGATGTTTGCCCTGGTGGGCATCGTGCCGGGGGCGGTGATCTATCTGATGTCGGTGCAGTTCGTGTCGCGCTCCATCGAATCCTGGTTTGACGTACGCATGGAAGCCGCGCTGGAATCGGGCCTGAACCTGGGCCGCAATGCGCTGGACTCCTCGCTCTCGGACCTGGTCTCGCGGGCGCGCGGCATGGCCCAGGAGCTCTCCGACATGAGCGACTCCGAGCAGGTGACCTACCTCTCGCGCCAGCGTGACCAGAACATGGAGATCACCATCGTCAACGGCAATGGCCAGGTGATGAGTACGGTGGGCGGCTCCATCGGTTCGCTCACGCCCATCCTGCCCAGCAGCCAGGCGATGCGCCAGGCACGGGTCTCGCGCGCCTTCTCGGCAGTGGAAAGCGACGACACCCGCCCGCCCGGCGCCTCCGACACTGACGGCAACCTGCGGCTGCACGTGGTGGTGCTGGTGCCGGCACCCAGCCGCGGGATGTCGTTGCAGAACGAAACGCGCTACCTGCAGATCCTGCAGCCGGTCCCCGACTACCTCGCCACCAATGCCGAAACCCTGCGGCTGGCCTACAACGAGTACCAGCAGCGCTCGGTCTCGCGCTCGGGGCTGCGCAAGATCTACCTGGTCACGCTGACGCTGACGCTGCTGCTGGCCATCTTCGCCGCCATTGCCAGCGCCTTCCTGATCGCCAGCGACCTGGCCAAGCCGCTGCTGCTGCTGGCCGAGGGCACCAAGGCGGTGGCCGAAGGCAATCTCTCGCCCCGGCCCATCGTCAGTACGTCCGACGAGCTGGGCACGCTCACGCAATCCTTCAACACCATGACGCGCCAGCTGCTGGAGGCGCGCACTTCGGTGGAAAGGAACCGCGCCGAGCTGGAAAATGCCAAGGCCTACCTGGAATCGGTGCTGGCCAACATGTCGGCCGGGGTGATGGTGCTGGATGGCCAATTCAACATCGTCAGCGCCAACGATTCGGTGCGCCGCATCCTCGGTTACGACTTCTCGGCCAATATCGGCACGCCCCTGCAGACCATCGAGAGCCAGGCGCCCTTTGCCCAGGCCATCATCCGCGCCTTCTCCGAACAGCTGGCCCAGCACAGCAGCGAAAGCGCCGACGGCCTGCACTGGCAGCGCCAGTTCGAACTGTCGCGCCAGCCCGGGGCCGTGCTCGATACCAGCGACGAGCAAGGCGGCAAGCCCGACCATGACAAGCTGACCCTGCTGGCGCGCGGCTCGCACCTGCCGGTGCAAAACGGCGTGGGCTACGTGGTGGTGTTCGACGACATCAGCAACGTCATCTCGGCCCAGCGCTCGATTGCCTGGGGCGAAGTGGCTCGCCGCCTGGCGCACGAGATCAAGAATCCGCTCACCCCCATCCAGCTCTCCGCCGAACGCCTGCAGCATCGCCTGGCCGACAAGCTCATGCCGGCCGATGCGGCCATCCTCGACAAGGGCACCACCACCATCGTCAACCAGGTCACGGCCATGAAGCGCATGGTCGACGACTTCCGCGACTATGCCAAGACCCCGCCGGCCGAGCCGGTGGCCCTCGACCTCAATGCGCTCATCGAGGAGATCCTCAACCTCTACCTGGCCGGCGACGGCCGCGACGTGATCCACGCGCGCCTGGCCCCGGAGATGAGCAAGGTCATGGGCGACGCCACCCAGATGCGCCAGGTCATCCACAACCTGCTGCAAAACGCCCAGGATGCCGTGACCGATGAGGGCCAAAGCGCACCGCGCATCGACGTGCTGACCGAGCAGATCGACATCGCCGGTACCGACGGCCAGCGCCGGCCGGCCGTGCGTCTGTCGATCATGGATAACGGCCCGGGCTTCTCGCCCACCATCCTCGCCCGCGCCTTCGAACCCTACGTCACGTCCAAGGCCCGGGGAACCGGACTGGGACTGGCGATGGTCAAGAAAATCGTCGAGGAACACGGCGGGCGCATCGATATCCAGAATCGGACCGATGGCAGAGGCGCAAAAATTGTAATTTTGCTGGTAAAGTTAGCACCTATTGATTAAGAGACAGTTTTCTCAGGAAACCGTCCCCAGGGTCAAGATTCGACAGCAAGGCGCCGGGAGGGATCCGGCAGTTCATCAAGGCACGCTCGTTAACGCCGCGTCGAGCGCGCCGGCCCGGAACAAGATCGAAAACTTGGACAATGAACTAGCAGCGAGGAAAGCAGCACATGGCTAACATCCTGGTCGTCGATGACGAAATGGGTATCCGCGAATTGCTCTCAGAAATTCTGGGCGATGAGGGGCATGTCGTGACCACTGCGGAAAACGCGCAGCAGGCACGCGAGCTTCGCCAGGCCGGTGTCCCCGACCTCGTGCTGCTCGACATCTGGATGCCCGATACCGACGGCGTCACGCTCCTGAAGGAATGGCAGCGCGATGGCCTGTTGACCATGCCGGTCATCATGATGTCCGGCCACGCCACCATCGACACCGCCGTCGAAGCCACCCGCATCGGCGCACTGAACTTCCTGGAAAAGCCGATCGCGCTGCAAAAGCTGCTCAAGGCCGTGCAGCAGGGCCTGTCGCACAGCCGCGAAGCGGTGCGTCCGGCCAGCTACCGCCCGGCCCCGGTGGCGGCCGTGGCCAATGGTGCGGCCGAAGGCCTGCACACCCCCGAACATGTCGCCCCGGTGGCCGCCTATGCGCCCGCGCTGGGCAGCGAACCGCTGCATCACGGCACGCCGGCCGCCGCCCCCTTCGGGCAGGTGGCCGACAATGCCGCCAACATCTCCTTCGACCTGCCGCTGCGCGAAGCCCGCGATGCCTTCGAACGTGCCTATTTCGAATACCACCTGGTACGCGAAAACGGCAGCATGACACGCGTAGCCGAACGCACCGGCCTGGAACGCACCCACCTCTACCGCAAGCTCAAGCAGCTCGGGGTGGAACCGGGCAAGCTGGCGCGCAAGAATCACTGAACCACGCCGGCATGAACATCAAGACAACGGGATCGCAGCGCGATCCCGTTTCTTTTGGTAGTCTGGCCAAGTGTTGGGGTGCAGTCCGCCGCAGGGGTGTGGCGGCGTCAGAAATTTCCTGATGTTCTTTTGCGTCCGACAGCGGCATGCTGAAGGCGTGATGAGGCTTGCCAGGCCGCAACCCGGCCTGCTGCAGGGCGATGAACTTCCGGGCGGGCTTGTCATCTATCTTCAGCAGGTGACAGTGCATCATGAAGAAACATGCAAGATTTAGTGCATGCGGAAAGGCAACACGGCAGGCATCAAAGTTTTTCCGTAACACTGCCGTCAACAGACCCAGGAGCGCAAGCGACGCGGCGTTCCCCGAGGGAGCTGTATCGAAGTAGCAGAGATGCACACGAGGCGCGGCCCAGGTGAAGGGTCTTGAAATTTACGGTGAAGGCGCCACTTCCTTTTCGAAGCAGTATTCCAGCATAAGGAGTCACTATGAACCTGATCTACAACAGTGAGCAGTACAGCGTCGTCGAATTCGGTGCCGATTCCGACCACGAAGCCCTGCGCTTCGGCGGCTACGAGATCATGGACAAGTCCGGCCAGCGTGAAATCTACATCGATGGCCCGGCGGCCGAACTGTTCCGCAAGGATGTCCAGGAGCTGATCGCGTCCGAACCCACCATGGACGATATCGACAACTTCCTGAGCCGTTATGACGTGATGATGCGTCATCCCATGACCTTGCACTGATCGGGTCAACCCTCCCGTTCTGCAGGCAATGACGCCGCGCCCACTGCGCGGCGTTTTCTTTTGGTCAGCTTGCCATCAGCGGCGGGCAGGCGGCGTCCATTAAAATGGCGTTTTGCCGCCTTGACCGCCTTGTCGTGAATTCATCCCCCATCAGCAGCGCCCAGACCGGCGTGCATGAGCAATTGGCCGCCCTGGTGGCGCGCCACGCCGATCCCGCCCATCCTTTCCGCAAACCCGTCACCGGCTACAACCAGCGCGCCTTCGATGCCAGCATGGAAGCCTGGCACGCCGCGGGCGAGCCGCCGCTGATCCTCGATACCGGCTGTGGCGTGGGCCTGTCGACGCTGCACCTGGCGGCGCAATACCCGGATCATTTCGTCATCGGCATCGACCAGTCGGCCGACCGCCTGGCCCGCAATACGCATTGGGACGGCCCGGAACCCGCGAACCTGTGCTTCGTGCGCGCCGACCTGGTCGATTACTGGCGCCTGGCGCACCAAGCCGGGCTGCGTCCGGCGCGGCACTACCTGCTCTACCCCAATCCCTGGCCCAAGATCGGCCACCTGTCCCGGCGCTGGCAAGGCCATCCGGTGTTTCCCTTCATCGTGGCGCTGGGCGGCCAGCTGGAATGCCGCAGCAACTGGCGCATCTATGTCGAAGAGTTCACATCAGCCCTGAACCAGCTCACTGCGGGTAGTTTCGATGCCCAGGCCTGGCAACCGGACCAGCCCATCACGCCCTTCGAGCGCAAGTACCTGGCGTCGGGCCATGCGCTGTGGCGCGTGGTGGCCGACCTGGATGCGCAGGCGCTGCCGGGCAGCCGCACATGACGCTCCCGGTCATCGCCCTGGTCCTGGCCGCCGCACTGCTGCACGCTTCCTGGAACGCCCTGCTCAAGAGCAGCCAGGACCGCCTGGCCTCGCTCTCGCTCATGACCCTGGGCGCGGGCCTGGGGGCGATCCCGCTGGTGCTGTGGCGGCCGTGGCCGCAGGCGGAGAGCTGGTTCTACATCCTGCTCTCGGGTCTTCTGCACACCGGCTACAACCTGTTCCTGATCCGCGCCTACCGCATCGGCGACTTCGGCCAGTCCTATCCGATTGCACGCGGCTCCTCGCCCTTGCTGGTGGCACTGGGCGCGGCAGTGTTCGCGGGGGAGCAGCTGGGAATCCATACCGTGGTCGGCATCGCCCTGGTCTCGCTGGGCATCGTCAGCCTGGCCAACCTGCGCGCCATGCGCCGGCGCGAGCACCTGTCGGGCCCGCTGGCGGCCCTGGCGACCGGGGCTTTCATTGCGGCCTACACCGTCACCGATGGCATCGGCGCGCGGCTCGCGGGCGATGCCATCGCCTATGCGGGCTGGCTGTTCGTGGCCGACAGCATTCCGCTGGCCCTGCTCTACCAGTACAAGCATGGACGCTCGCCGGTGGTGCTATCCCGCAAGGACAGCTGGATAGGATTGGCGGGTGGCGTGATGTCGCTGCTGGCCTACGGCATCGTGATCTGGGCCGTGACGCTCGCCCCCATGGGCATGGTCTCGGCGCTGCGCGAAACCTCGGTGCTGTTTGCGCTCCTGATCGGCACGCTCTTCCTGGGCGAGAAGCTGACCCTGCGGCGCGTGCTGTCCTGTGCGGTGATTGCGGCGGGGGCCATCGTGCTGGGGGCGCATCACTGAGCCTGCAACGAAAAACGCCGGGAGCAATCCCGGCGTTTTTCGTTGTCGCTTACAGCACCTTGCGCAGGAAATCGCGCGTGCGCTCATGGACAGGCTCGCCCAGCACCTGCTGCGGCGGTCCTTCTTCCATGATGACGCCCTGGTCGATGAAGAAGACCCGGTCCGCCACTTCACGGGCAAAGCCCATCTCGTGCGTGACCACCACCATGGTCATGCCTTCCTCGGCCAGCTGCTTCATGACGGTCAGCACTTCGCCCACCAGTTCCGGGTCCAGCGCGGAAGTGGGTTCATCAAACAGCATCACCTTCGGTTCCATCGCCAGTGCGCGGGCAATCGCCACGCGCTGCTGCTGGCCGCCGGAGAGCTGGTTGGGGAAGGCGTCGATCTTCTCCAGCAGGCCCACCTTCTGCAGCAGCTTCTCTGCCACCAGCACGGCTTCGCGGCGGGACAGCTTCTTGACCTGCATGGGCGCCATGATCAGGTTTTCCAGCACCGTCATGTGCGGGAACAGGTTGAAGCGCTGGAACACCATGCCCAGCTCGGCACGCAGCGCATTGAGGTTGACCTTGGGATCATTGAGCTTGACGCCTTCGATGAAGATGTCGCCATCGCTGACTTCTTCCAGCCCGTTGAGGCAGCGCAGGAAAGTGCTCTTGCCCGAGCCCGACGGCCCGATCACGCACACCACTTCACGCGCGCGGATCTCGCAATCGATGCCGCGCAGGATGTGCGCCTGGCCGAAGCGCTTCTGCAGTTGATTGACCTTGATCATCGTGCTCATCGTGCATCTCCCTTGCCGTAACGTGCTTCCAGATGGCGTACCAGCGCCGCCAGTGCCAGCGTGATGACCCAGTAGATCACCGAGATGGTCAGGTACGGCTCCCAGTAGCGTGCATAGGCGCCCGAGACGGTACGCGCTGCATAGGCCAGTTCAGCCAGGCCGATGGCCGAGGCCAGCGAGGAATCCTTGACGATGGCAATCGCATTGTTGCCCAGCGGCGGCAGCATGCGGCGGAAGGCCTGCGGCAGCACCACGCGGCGCAGCGTGCCCAGGTAGCTCATGCCCAGCGAGCGCGAGGCTTCGCTCTGGCCGCGGTCGATGGACTGGATGCCGGCGCGGAAGATCTCCGAGACATACGCGCCCGAGTTGAGCGTGATGGCCAGCACCGCCGAAGCGAAGGCACCGTAGTGCGAGCGGATCTCGCGCGCCAGGTCGCCCGAGAGGATCAGGCCGCCGCTGGGGTTGATCAACATCGGCATGAGCGCGAAGTGGATCAGCAGGATCTGCACGAACAGGGGTGTGCCGCGCAGGAAGCTGACGTAGAAGCGAATCGGCCACTGCACGCAGTAGCACAGGAAATATTTCCAGAAACCATGGCGTGCCTCGGCCAGGCGGCCCACGCCCAGCACCAGGCCCCAGCAGGTGCCGGCGATGACGCAGATGATCGCGGCCTTCAGGGTCATCCAGGTGCCTTCGACGAACAGCGGCGCGTATTCGCCGATGATTTCCCATTGGAAGAAGGAATGCATGATGAATCCGTTCAAACGGAGAGGTTAAGAAAAGCAGGGAACGCGGAAAACGCGGAACAAGCAGGACAGGCAGCGCGCCCCGCACCCCGGCGGAGCCGCGCTCAGGCAGGCGCCCGGCCACCGGGGCCCGGGGCCGGAAGGATTACTTCAGCGGCAGGGTCGGGACTTCGCCGTCGAACCAGGTCTTGTAGATCTTGGCGTAGGTGCCATCGGCGACGATCTGCTTCAGGCCGGCGTTGATCTTGTCCAGCAGTTCCTTGTTGCCCTTCTTGACGGCGATACCGAAGTACTGGCGCACGAACTTGGTGTCACCGACGACCTTGAACTTCTTCTCGGGATGGCTCTTGATGTAGAACTTGATCACGCCCACGTCGCCCACGGCCGCGTCAACGCCGCCGCGATACAGTTCTTCCAGCATCAGCACGGTGTTGTCGAAACGGTGGATGGCGGTGCTGGCCTTGCCCAGTTCTTCGGAGACCACGATGTCACCGGCGGTGGAGTTGACCACGGCCACTTGCGTCTTCTTCAGGTCGGCCAGCGAGGTGATCTTGGCATCGGCGTTGGTGATGATGACTTGCTCGGCCGGGAAGTACGGCAGCGAGAAGTCGACCATCTGGGCGCGCTTGTCGGTGATGGTGATGCCGGAGATGATGATGTCGCGGTCACCCTGGCCGAGGGTGGCGAAGATGCCTTCCCAGGGCGTGCTCACCAGCTGGATCTTGAAGTTGGACGCTTGCGAGATGGCCTTGATCAGGTCGATGTCGAAGCCGACCAGTTCCTTCTTCGGGGTTTCGAATTCGAAGGGGCGGTAGGTACCGCCGGCGCCGACCACGTAGGTCTGGTCAGCCGCGAAGGTGCTGCCGGCAGCACAGGACAGGGCCAGCGCGCTGGCGGCCAGGGTGAACAATTTCTTGAAGGACATGATGACTTCTTTCTGACGGAGGAGTGAACCGGGAGAGCAAGATGCGTGCGCACATCGCTTCCGCCCCGGCGTGCGGGCGCTTCCCGGCGCACGGGAATGCCAGGTGACTACCCTGCTCCTGCCCGCCGGACGCGACAAAACCCTGAATGATCGGGCATTGCCCGCAATCCTTCAACCTCCAATTGCATGCAATGAGAGGCGTCAGCCAAACTCAGCGAATCAGTGTGGATTTCCCGAACAAACTTTCGACCAGGTCCACCACCACCTCAGCGGTCTGGTTGCGCACGTCGCAGGCCGGGTTCAGTTCCATCACGTCCAGCGAAGCAAGACGGCCGGTATCGGCGATCATCTCCATGCACAGCTGGGCCTCGCGATAGGTCGGGCCGCCCAGAACGGCCGTGCCCACACCCGGAGCCAGCGCGGCATCGAGGAAATCCACATCGAAACTCACGTGCAGGTGGGTATCCGGCCCCATGCCGGCCAGCGCCTCCTGCATGGTGGCGCGCATGCCGTATTCATCGATGTGGCGCATGTCGAAGACGCGCACGCCCAGTTCGCGCAGGTGGCGCTTTTCTTCGCGGTCCACGCTGCGGATGCCGATCTGGCAGATCTGCTGCGGCTGCATGGCCGGCGTCTGGCCGCCCATGCGGGTCAGCGCGTCGGGCCCCACGCCCAGCAGACAGGCCACCGGCATGCCATGGATGTTGCCGGTCGGGGTGGATTGGCTGGTATTGGCATCGGCATGGGCATCCAGCCACAGCACGCGCAGGTCCTTGCCGTGGGTGCGGCAGCGACGCGCCACGGCGGCAATCGAACCGACTGCCAGGGCATGGTCACCGCCCATGAGCAGCGGGACTTCGCCCTCGGCCAGGCTGCCCGATACCGCATCGAAGACGGCCTGATTCCACTGCACCACCTGTTCCAGATGGCGCAATCCCTGCACCGGTGGCTGCTGCGGATTGGCCGGACCGCCCAGGTCGCCGCCATCGATCACTTCCAATCCATGCTGCTGCAGGCTGCGCTGCAGCTCGGCCACGCGCAGGGCGGCCGGTCCCATGGAGGCACCACGGCGGCTGGCGCCCACGTCGGTGGGGGCGCCCATCATCCTGATCTTGTTCATGCGTTTGCCTGTTCCTTGTAGGGAAGGACGGGGATGGCCAAGCCAACCAAGTCCTTGGGGTTGTCCAGTGCGGGGACCAGATCGATCTGCTGCGCCTGATGCGCACCGATGTGGTCATCCAGGTAGCGCAGCGCCGAGAAATCCTCCAGCGCGAAACCGACCGAATCGAAGACCGTCACCTCATGGGCATCGCGGCGGCCAGGCCACTTGCCGGCCAGCACTTCCCACAATTCGGTCACGGCAAAGTCCGGCGGCATCTGCTGCACTTCCCCTTCGATACGCGATTGCGGTGCGAATTCCACGACCACGCGCGCTTTCTCCAGCACGCCCCGATGCAATTCGGTCTTGCCGGGGCAATCGCCACCGACGGCATTGATGTGCATGCCGGCTTCGATCATGTCCGGATGCACGATCACGGCACGGCGCTTGTCGGCCGTGACCGTCGTGACGATGTCGGCCCCGGCCACCGCCTCGGCCGTGCTGCGTGCGCGGACCAGCCGCAGCGCAGGCCAGTTCCGCAGGTTGCGTACCAGCTTGTCGGTGGCAGCCGGGTCGACATCAAAGAGCCGCAACTCCGTGATACCCAGCTGGGTATGGAAAGCAATGGCCTGGAAGTCCGCCTGCGCACCATTGCCGATGAGTGCCATGCTGCGGCTGTTCGGGCGCGCCATGTGCTGCGCCGCCAGCACCGAGGTCGCCGCCGTGCGCAAGGCCGTGGTCAGGGTCAGTTCCGACAGCAGGCGCGGATAGCCGCTGGCCACCTCGGCCAGCACGCCGAAGGCGGTGACCGTCAGCAAACCCTGCGCCGTATTGGCGGGATGGCCGTTGACGTACTTGAAGGCATACCAGCGTCCATCCGAAATGGGCATCAGCTCGATCACCCCGCGCGCCGAGTGGCTGGCCACGCGTGCGCTCTTGTCGAACTGCGGCCAGCGCAGGAAGTCTTCGCGCAGGTACTGCACCATGCCGCCAATCACCTCCGGCAAGCAATGCCTGGCCAGATGGGCTTGCAGGTCCGACGTTCCGATGTACTTGACCATGATGCATCAGCCTTTTGTGCAGGGGCTGCCTCGGCAGTGGCGATGGATGAAATCTTATCGACAACGGAGCGAAACAGGCTTTCGTTTTTCGTCATGATTTGCCATGATGACGAAATATTATTTCTCCGCGATGAATCATATGGACAAGATCGACATCAAGATCCTGGAACTGCTGCAAGCCGACGGCCAGATCAGCAACGTCGACCTGGCCGAGCGCATCCACCTTTCGCCGCCGCAGTGCATGCGACGCGTGCGTGCGCTGGAGGAGCAGGGCGTGATCCGCCGCTATGCCGCCCTGGTAGCGCCGGCTGAGGTCGGGCTCAATGTCACGGCCTTCGTGTCGCTCTCGCTGGACCGGGCGCAATTCAAGCAGGTGCGCGCAGTGGAAAAGGTGATCAAGGCCTTTCCCGAAATCGTCGAGTGCTACACCATCTCGGGTGACTTCGATTACCTGCTCAAGGTGGTCTCGCAGGATCTCAAGAGCCTGTCGCACTTCCTCACCGACCGGCTGATGCAGGTCCCCGGTGTGGCCGGGCTGCGCTCCATGATCTGCCTGGAAGAGGTCAAGCCAACCTCACCGCTGCCCATCACGCTGCCGCCACGATAATTCCCGGCGCCTCCGCAAAAAAACAGGGCCGCCCCGAAGGACGGCCCTGCCTTTGTCTCACGCGGCCAGTGCTGTGCCGCTCAGATTTCCACCTTGGTGCCCAGCTCCACCACGCGGTTGGCCGGGATGTGGAAGAAGTCCGAAGGCTTGGCGCCGTTCTGGTACATCCATGCGAACAGGCGCTCGCGCCACAGCGACATGCCCAGCAGCTTGCTCGGCACCACCGTGTCGCGCGCCAGGAAGAAGGAAGTATCCATCAGGTCGAAGTGATGGCCGAACTGCTGTTCGGTCAGCGTCATGACCTTCTGCACTTCCGGCGCTTCCTTGAAACCGAAGGCCGCGCGCAGCAGGTAGACGTCGCCGCCCAGCTCCTTCATGGTCAGGCGCTCGCTGTCGGCCACGTAGGGCACGTCCCAGATGCTGATCTTCAGGAAGAACACGCGCTCATGCAGGATGCGGTTGTGTTTCAGGTTGTGCAGCAGGGCGACCGGGACGGTAGCGATGTTGCCGGTCATGAAGACGGCGGTACCGCCCACGCGATGCGGCGGATGCGCCAGCAGGCCTTCGATGAAGGGCTCGATGGGAATGCCGTCATCCTTGATGCGCATGCGCAGCAGCATGCGGCCCGAGTACCAGGTCATCAACAGGAAGAAGGCCGCGCCGCCGATGACCAGCGGGAACCAGCCACCCTCGGTGAGTTTGAGCAGGTTGGCCGCGAAGAAGGCCACGTCGACCACCAGGAAGCAGCCGATGGCCACGACCACGGCCGGCATGCGCCACTTCCAGATGTGGCGCATCACCACGCCCAGCAGCATGGTGGTGATCACCATGGTGGTGGTCACGGCCACCCCGTAGGCGGCGGCCAGGTTGTCGGATTTCTTGAAGGCCAGCACCACCGCCACCACCACCACCAGCAGCATCCAGTTGATCAGGGGGATGTAGATCTGGCCCTGTTCATCCTCGGAGGTATGCAGGATGCGCATGCGCGGCACGAAGCCCAGCAGGATGGCCTGGCTGGTCAGCGAGAAGGCACCCGAGATCACCGCCTGCGAGGCAATCACGGTGGCGCAGGTGGCCAGCACCACCATGGGCAGCACCAGCGGCTCGGGGATCATCAGGTAGAAGGGGTTGGTGATGGCCTTGGGATTGGCGATCAGGTTGGCCCCCTGGCCGAAGTAATTGATCAGCAGCGAGGGCATGACCGTAAACAGCCACGCGTAGCGGATCGGCTTGATGCCGAAGTGGCCCATGTCGGCATACAGCGCCTCGGCCCCGGTCAGCACCAGCACCACCGAACCCAGCACGATGAAGGCCTGCAGCGAGTGCTCGGCCATGAAGTGCACGGCGTAATACGGGTTGATCGCCACCAGCACTTCCGGCGCCTTGACGATGTTGTAGAGGCCCAGCAGCGCCAGCGACAAGAACCACAGGAACATCACCGGACCGAAGAAGCGGCCCACCACGCTGGTGCCATGCCGCTGGATCAGGAACAGGACCACCACGATCGCCAAGGTGAGCGGTATGACCGCATGCGCCGTACTCGGCGCGGCGATCTCCAGCCCTTCCACCGCCGAGAGCACGGAGATGGCCGGCGTGATGACGACGTCGCCATAGAACATGCAGGCACCGAAGACACCCAGCATCATCAAGAGCTTGGCGCGCGGCGATCCTGAGATGGCTGACCGCAGCGACAGCGCCATCAGCGCCAGCACGCCGCCTTCGCCGTTGTTGTCGGCGCGCAGCACGAACATGACGTACTTGATGGTGACCACGATGGAGATCGACCAGAACAGCATCGAGATGATGCCCAGCACCGCGCCCGGGGAAAAGGCGATGCCATGGTCGGGGCTGAAACATTCCTTCAATGCGTACAGCGGGCTGGTACCGATATCGCCAAACACCACACCCAGCGCCGCCAGGGTAATCAGGTGGAATTTGGTCGACCGGAGGGAAAGGCCTGAATTGGTATGAGATGAACCCATCTTGCTCCCTTTGCTTCTTCAAATAGAGTGCCGGCGGACAGGTTCTGGGGGCAGACGCCACCCTCGGCGGGGAGGGCTGGCCACTGTCCGGGCAGGACGCGTACTTTAGCGCACTCTACCCGTGGTGCGCTCAAAATGCCGCTGACGACCTCCTGGCGTTGCGCGCGCGCCTCTCGCCTGGCTTGCGGAACTTGACAGCCGCGCACGGACGCGGTTCCGGAATTGCACTGCCGAAAAAATCTTCATATCGCCTGGAAGCCGCGCCGGACAAGGGCTTGCGGCCTATACCCCGGCCGCATATCGATATGCGGTAATCGAGTTTTTCTTTCTCCCCTGCCCTTTATATACTCCGAACGAATAAAGAACCGCGTTTTACCAGCATGACGGTTCTAAGCCGACACCGCACATCCACTGCCGGATTCTCCACCGAAGCCGGCCGGACTCCACAGTACAGGACACCATGACTACACGACTCTCTTCCAAGGGGCGCCTGCGGCGTCTGTTCACCACCACCCTGGCGCTGTCGCTGCTGGGCGCGCCGCTGATGGCGCGCGCCGAAGGCAGCATCCGCATCGCCCAGCAATTCGGTATCGGCTACCTGATCCTCGACGTCGTGCAGGACCAGAAGCTGATCGAAAAATACGGCAAGCAGGAAGGCGTGGACATCAAGGTCGAGTGGACCAGCCTGTCGGGCGCCACCGGCATGAACGAAGCCCTGCTGGCCGGGGCCCTGGACGTGGTCTCGGCCGGTGCGCCGCCGGCCCTGGTGCTGTGGGACCGCACGCGCGGCCGCCAGAACGTCAAGGCGATTGCCTCGCTGGGATCCATGCCCAACTACCTGTTGAGCAACAATCCCAATGTCAGGACCATCAAGGACTTCAGCGACAAGGATCGCATCGCCGTCCCGGCGGCAGGTGTGGGCTTCCAGTCGCGCACGCTGCAGATCGAGACCGCCAGGGTATTCGGCAAGGAAGATTTCAAGCGCTTCGACAGCATCAGCGTGAGCCTCTCCCATCCGGATGCCACGGCGGCCCTGATCGCGGGCGGCTCGGAAATCAATGCGCACTTCTCCAGCCCGCCCTTCCAGTACCAGGCGCTGGAAAACAAGAAGGTGCACAAGGTCATCAGCTCTTACGACATCATGGGTGGACCGGCGACCTTCAACGTGCTCTACACCACCCAGAAATTCCACGACGAAAACCCCAAGACCTACCGTGCCTTCTACAAGGCGCTGGTGGAAGCGGCCGAGTTCGTGCGCAACAACAAGGCCAAGGCAGCCGATACCTTCATCCGCGTGCAGAAGTCCAAGCTCGCGCCGGAGTTCGTGCGCAGGATCGTGGAAGACCCGGAAATCAACTTCACCGTCTCGCCCGAGCGCACCTTCGTCTATGCCGAGCAGCTGCATGCGCTGGGCGTGCTGAAGAATCGCGCCAGCAGCTGGAAGGATTACTTCTTCGAGGAAGCGTATGCACAACCCGGCAGCTGAAACCGCCAGCGTGAGCGCCGCCGCCAGTCTGCAGCCGCTGCTGCAGGTGGACCGCGTGAGCCTGCAATACCGCAGCGCCACGGCCGTGGTGCAGGCCACGCATGAAGTCAGTTTCGACGTGCATCCGGCGGATCGCTTCGTGCTCCTGGGCCCCTCGGGCTGCGGCAAGTCCAGCCTGCTCAAATCGGTCGCGGGCTTCCTGCCGCCGGCCGGTGGCGAGATCCGTCTCGATGGCCAGGTGGTGCATCAACCGGGGCCGGACCGCATCGTGGTGTTCCAGGAATTCGACCAGCTGCCGCCGTGGAAGACGGTGCTGCAGAACGTGATGTTCCCGCTCCTGGCCTCGCGCACGCTGGGCAAGCGCGAAGCCGCCGAGCGCGCCCGCCATTACTTGGAGAAGGTCGGCCTGGCGCGCTTTGCTGATGCCTATCCGCATACGCTCTCGGGCGGCATGAAGGCGCGCGTGGCCATTGCCCGCGCGCTGGCGATGCAACCCAAGATGCTGCTGATGGATGAGCCCTTCGCCGCCCTCGATGCGCTGACCCGCCGCAAGATGCAGGAAGAATTGCTGGCGCTGTGGGATGAGGTGCGCTTCACCCTGCTCTTCGTGACGCACTCCATCGAAGAGGCACTGGTGGTGGGCAACCGCATCCTGCTGCTCTCGCAGCATCCGGGCCGCGTGCGCGCCGAGATCAACAGCCACCAGTACGATCTGTCCAGCCTGGGTGGCGTGGGCTTCCAGCAGACCGCCCAGCGCATCCATCGCCTGCTCTTCGATGAAGGCGGCGAAACCGGCTCGGCCAGCGCAGCGGCACCGGTCATCAATTTCAGCGATGTCCGCTTTTCTTACTAAAGACCGAAATACGCCATGCCCCAGACTCCCCCGATCCGCGACGAATACGAACTGCCGCTGACTCCCCTGCCCGGCCTGGTGCTGCAGCGCCAGTTCTCGCTGCCCCAGCGCATCTGGCAACAGGGCTGGGTGCGCAAGGGCGCCATCCTGCTGCTGCTGGCGCTGGTGTGGGAAGGCATCGCGCGCTGGCAGAACAATGACCTGCTGCTGCCGACCTTCCTGCAGACGGCGCAGGCCTTCCTCGACGGTCTCAAGACGGGCGAGCTGTTCGGCAAGACCTGGCTGTCGCTGCAGGTGCTGCTGAAGGCCTATCTGCTGGGCATCGTGGCGGCCTTCGTGCTGACCACGCTGGCGGTATCGACGCAATTCGGGCGCGACCTGCTGGGCACCCTCACCTCGATGTTCAACCCGCTGCCGGCCATTGCGCTCCTGCCCATCGCCCTGCTGTGGTTCGGGCTGGGCCAAGGCAGCCTGATCTTCGTGCTGGTGCATTCGGTGCTGTGGGCGCTGGCGGTCAATACCTATGCGGGCTTCCTGGGGGTCTCGGAGACCCTGCGCATGGCCGGCCGCAACTATGGCCTGCGCGGCCTGGGCTTCGTGCTGCAGGTGCTGGTGCCGGCCGCCCTGCCCTCCATCCTGGCGGGACTGCGCATCGGCTGGGCGTTTGCATGGCGCACGCTGATCGCTGCCGAGCTGGTCTTCGGTGCCACCAGCGGCAAAGGCGGACTGGGCTGGTACATCTTCCAGAATCGCAACGAACTCTATACCGACAAGGTCTTCGCCGGCCTGGCCATGGTGATCCTCATCGGTCTGCTGGTAGAAAACCTGGTCTTCAATACGCTGGAACGCGTGACCGTGAAGAGGTGGGGCATGCAGCGCTGAGCACGCTGCACGGCCAGGCTGGCTGTTGCAGGGAAGTTAGTTGCGTTTTCGGACTTACAGCAGCGACAGCTGGTTGGGATCTTCGCGTCGCCGCGATTGCGCCTTGCGGCGCGGATCGATGACCTGGCCGATATCGCAGCCCTCGGTGGAAATCCCCTCGACGGCCAGCAGCAGTTTCTTGACGTGCAGCCCGCCGGCAAAGCCGGTCAGTTCGCCTCCGGCGCCGATGACGCGGTGGCAGGGCGCGATGATGGAAATGGGATTGCGGCCATTGGCCGCCCCCACGGCGCGCACCGCCTTCTCGTTGCCGAGCTGGCGCGCGATATCGAGATAGGTGCGGGTCTGGCCATAAGGGATGTCGAGCAGGGCCGACCACACCTGGCGCTGGAACTCGGTGCCTTCGAAATGCAGCGGGATGTCGAAGCTGTCGCGTTCGCCGGCAAAGTATTCGCGCAGCTGATGTTCGGTTTCGATCAGGACCGGACGGTCTTCATCCTCCACCATCTCACCCAGGCGCACGCGCAGGGCGTCGTCGTCCTCCCACAGGATAGCTGCCAGGTGATCCCCCTTGGCCACCAACTTGAGCAAACCGGCCGGGGAGGCCATCAGCTTGTACGCATATTCCATTGGCATCTCTTTTGTTGCGTTGAGGGGGCTGATTCTACTGTGTTACCGCTTGAGGTCGTCAAGAATGTTCCAGAAACTTCGATGGCGAAATGGATGCTGGCAGGGGAACATCGCATCCTCATATCGCAATCGACACTACGCTCATGGACAAACCCCACAGGCCCGTGCCCGACCCGTTCGGCATATGGAAATTGCTTCCAACCAAAAATGGCGATTATCAACAAACCCTACGCAGGGAATGGGATGACCGGAGCTTGCTGCAAGCAAAAAAAAAGCGCCGATAACATCGACGCTTGCTTCACGCTATTGAACGGCTTCACACCGTCAACACCGAATGCCCGCTCTCGTTGAACGCGTCATACACGCGCGTGCATACGCGGCAGAACAGATGGCTGCGCTTGACATGGTGATGCCGCAACACCAGCTGCAGCGCCACGCCTTCACAATGCGGGCAAGCCTCGCGCATCGGGCCCACCGGCGTCACGTCAGCGGCCAGGAAGCCGTTGGGGGTCATGATGCCGTCCACGACTTCGCGCGGATCCAGTTCCACCAGTTTCAACAGCAGCGGTGTGGTGCGCTGGTGGTAGCGCGCGCGTTCGCGCGGGGGAACGAGGGGACTGAAGGGCAGGGGCGGGGACGATCGGACATCCGGTTGCCGGGTGGCCATGCTCATGGGTATCTCCTGGGTGAGAACTGCTGAGACTGTTCGGATCTGCGTGAGAAGGAAGGGCGCGCGCCACTTCCGGGTGCCGCATCCGGGCTGGCTGTTGTCTCCTGGTGGAAGCAGCTGGCGGCGCGACGAGTCTTTACTGTAGTCGGCACTGCGGCGGACTTCAATGGCCACTTGCAAAGAAATTTTGTGTTGTCTGGACTGCAATTGCCCAGGTACTGGTTATCACCGAGCAGGCAAAAAGTTACGCGATGGATTTTCGAATTTGCAAGCGGAACGGCCCATGACTTTGCTTTCGGCGCGTTCTTGGTGGCGGTATGCCCGAACTGCTACAAATCACCCCATTGGCTCTACAATCTCGGCATGACAACGCTCAACGACATCGAAGCCGCCGCCCAGCGGCTGCAAGGCCAGATCCTGGAGACACCCTGTGTGGAATCGCGCACGCTGTCCCAGATCGTCGGCGCCCAGGTCTTCCTGAAATTCGAAAACCTGCAATTCACCGCCTCCTTCAAGGAGCGCGGCGCCTGCAACAAGATGGTCGACGTCGCCGCCAGCGAAGGCGGTGCGCGCGGCGTGGTGGCCATGTCGGCCGGCAACCATGCACAGGGTGTGGCTTATCACGCGCAGCGCCTGGGCTTGCCGGCCACCATCGTCATGCCGCGCTTCACGCCCGGCGTGAAGATCGAACGCACCCGCGGCTTCGGTGCCAACGTGGTGCTGCATGGCGACACCCTGGAAGCGGCCCGCACCCATGCCTATGAACTGGCCGAGAAAGAGGGCCTGACTTTCGTCCATCCCTATGACGACGAAGCCATCATCGCCGGCCAGGGGACGGTCGCGCTGGAGATGATGAAGGCCGTGCCGGACCTCGATTGCCTGGTGGTCTCCATCGGCGGCGGCGGCCTGCTGGCCGGCATGGCCGTGGCCGCACGCGCCATCAAGCCGGAGATCGAGATCGTGGGCGTGCAGACACGCCGCTTCCCGACCATGGTCAATGCCGTCAAGGGGACCGAACACCCGGTCGGCGCCAGCACCATCGCCGAGGGTATCGCCGTGGGCACGCCCGGCACGCTGACCCGCGCCATCATCGCGCGCGAAGCCGACGAGCTGCTGCTGGTCGATGAAGGCGATATCGAACAGGCCGTGCTGATGCTGCTGGAAATCGAAAAGACGCTGGTGGAAGGGGCTGGTGCGGCGGGACTGGCTGCGCTGGTGCGCTATCCGGACCGCTTCCGCGGCAAGCGCGTGGGACTGGTGCTGTCGGGCGGCAACATCGATCCGCTGTTGCTCACCGCCATCATCGAACGCGGCATGGTACGTGCCGGACGCCTGGCCCGCGTCAAGGTCAGTTCACGCGACGTGCCCGGCACGCTGGCGCGCATCACCGGCATCGTCGCCGAAGCCGGTGCCAACATCGATGAAGTGCACCACCAGCGCGCCTTTACGCTCCTGGCCGCACAAAACGTGGATATCGAACTGGTGCTGCAAACCCGTGGTCGCCCGCACTTGGCCCAGGTGCTGCAAGCCTTGCGCGCGGCCGGGTTCGAAGCCGAAGAGCTGCACTGAGCACAAGCCTCGCCGCCGCGCCGGATCCGGGATTCAGCGGCGGCGATGGAACTGGATCTTCTGTTCCAGCGGCGGCAGGGCATCACCGCTATCGCCACAGCCATCACACGCACCGCCACCACAGCCACCGCTTTTGGCGGGCGGCAACCAGCGCCGGCCCAGGGCCTGCCACATCCCCGCACGACGACGAATCAGCCAGCTCGCCAGCCGCGCCTGCCAGCGCCAGCTCATCGAAGGCGCCAGCTTGCGCAGCATGTAGAGCGCACTGGCCATCACCAGCGCGGCAATGACCGCGTATTGCCACCACAGCGCGTGATTCATGCCAGCCACCTTGCGATGTTGTAGGTCAGGAAGGAAGCGGCATACGCCAGCAAGAACATGTAGCCGAAGGACAGCGCCACCATGCGCCAGGATTGCGTCTCGCGGCGGATGATGGCCAGCGTGGACATGCACTGCGGCGCAAAGGCGAACCACACCATCAGCGACAGCGCACTGGCCAGCGAGATGTGCGCAGCCAGCGCGCTTTGCAGCGCCGCGCCTTCTTCACCGCCCACCGCATAGACGGTCGCCAGCGTGGCCACGGCGGTCTCCCGCGCGGCGAAGGCGGGGATCAGCGACAGGCTGATCTGCCAGTTGAAGCCCAGCGGAGCGAACAGCATTTGCAGGCTGTGGCCGATGTAACCGGCGATGGAATAGTCGATGGCGGCGCGGGTCGCGCCCTCCGGTGCCGAGGGGAAGGTGCAGATGGCCCACATCAGCACCGTCAGCGCCAGCATCACGCCGGTCAAGCGCTTGAGGAAGATGGCACCGCGTTCCCACAGGCCCAGCGCGATATCGCGCCAGTGCGGCAGACGATAGGAGGGCAGCTCCATCAACAGCGCCCGTTCCTGGCGCGAGCGGCCGATGCGCTTGGCCACCCAGGCCACCAGCATGGCGGCGGCAATGCCCGCCACATAGAGACAGAACAGCGCCAGCCCTTGCAGGTTGAAGATGCCCAGCACCGGACGATGCGGGATGAAAGCGCCAATGAGCAGGGCATACACCGGCAGGCGCGCCGAACAGGTCATCAGCGGGGCGACCAGGATGGTGGCCAGGCGGTCACGCGGATCGGTGATGCTGCGCGTGCCCATGATGCCGGGAATGGCGCAGGCGAAGCTGGAAAGCAGGGGGATGAAGGATCGGCCCGACAGGCCCACCGAGACCATGAGCTTGTCCAGCACGAAGGCCGCGCGGGGCAGGTAGCCGGATTCCTCCAGCAGCAGGATGAAGAAAAACAGCACCAGGATCTGCGGCAGGAAGCCCAGCACCGTGCCCAGCCCGGCCAGCAGGCCATCGGTGACCAGCCCGCGCAAAGGGCCCTCCGGCAGCCACTCACCGACCACGCCGCCGAGCGTGCCGAAGCCATCGGCGATGGCATCGGTCATCGGCTTGCCGATGGCATACACCGCCTGGAACACCAGGAACATGGTCAGCGCCAGCAACAGCACCCCGAAGACCGGATGCAGGGCGATGCGGTCGATCGCATCATCACGGCGATCGGTCGGGGCCGGCATCACCACGGTGTCGGCCAGCAGCGCGCGCACTTCCGCGTGGAGGTCGTCGGGCTCTTGGACCGCCGCCGAGGGGACCGGCGCCTGCGTATCGATGGCCGCCACCAGCGCGCGCGTGCCCCCGCGCTTGACGGCAATGGTCTCGATGACCGGCATGCCCAGGCGCTGCGACAGCGCCGCCACGTCGATGCGGATGCCGCGCCGGGCGGCCGCATCCATCATGTTCAGCGCCAGCACCATGGGCCGGCCCAGGCGGCGCACTTCCAGCACGAAGCGCAGGTGCAGGCGCAAATTGGTGGCATCGGCCACACAGACGATCAGGTCCGGAACGGCTTCGCCAGGATAGCGTCCCTGCAGCACCGCCTGCGTCACGCGTTCATCGGGGCTCACCGATTGCAGGCTGTAGGCGCCGGGCAGGTCGACCACCCGCACGTGGCGACCGGAAGGGGCGGTGAAGGCACCGGACTTGCGTTCCACCGTCACGCCGGCATAGTTGGCGACCTTCTGGCGCGCCCCGGTCAGCTGGTTGAAGAGGGCGGTCTTGCCGCAGTTGGGATTGCCCACCAGGGCGATGTTGAGGGAGCCGCTACTCATGCTGCGGCTCCCGTTGCCAGCCTGACGCGCTCGGCTTCGGCGCGGCGCAGGGCAAAGCGCGTCGAACCGATCTGCACCACGATGGGGTCACCGCCAAAGGGGGCGCTGGCCACCACCCGCACCGGCTCACCGCGCACGAAGCCAAGATCGCGCAGGCGGGCGGCGACCGCGTCGGCGGCGTGCAGGTCGGTCACTTGGTCGACGATGGCGCCGACCCCCTTGGCTAATTCAGTAAGACGCATGGATTTTCTTCTGATCGGGATTCAGGAACGATTCTCATTATATTGCTTCACCCTGAGAAACGCCTGACGAACGGTGACGCGGGTCAGCCCGCCAAGCCGCATCCTGCGGGCTTGCCGGTTCTGCTGCGGCGATATGCCGCAGCAGAACCGGTGCAATCCGCATCAAAGTGTTGGATTACAGATAATGAAAGAAACGCAACTCCGTCATTTTCTTTTATCATTCAAGCAATATTCACGGCATTGGTGTCGCTTCTTCGCCGAATTCCGTTGAAATTTCCATGCGTAAATTTTTGCAGCGCACTATACTTATTTTTGTTTCCGCATGGAAATGAATGACCGGCTGCGCAGGCCGGATGACTGGGAGCCAGCAGGGCCGCGTGGGGGTGGCCAGGTTGGCGCGATCGATTCAAGCAGCTTGCACGGGACCGGGCCTGTGGCCTGAGTGACAACAACAAGATGATTCCACATCCAGCAGGGCCAGCCGGAGCAGACATGCCGCAGCAGATGCCGCTGCGCACCTTGCTCGCGGAGATCAGCGCACTGACGCTGCACGTGCAGCAACTAAGCCGCATGGCCGGGGAAGCCAGCGCACTCATTGAGAACAGCCAGATGCCGGCGCCGATCGATCCCGCACTCTTGGAGAAGCAGCGCCACGAAGCCGAAGCAGAAGCGGATCAGCGCGCGCAGTGGGTGGAGCTGGAAGAGGCCATCCTGCGCATCTTCGACGAGACCTTCGGTCCGCGCACC
Source organism: Herbaspirillum sp. CAH-3 (assembly GCF_009668275.1). Lineage (NCBI taxonomy): Bacteria > Pseudomonadati > Pseudomonadota > Betaproteobacteria > Burkholderiales > Oxalobacteraceae > Herbaspirillum > Herbaspirillum sp. CAH-3. The sequence continues at coordinate 180,903 of NZ_VSWE01000012.1, forward strand.
GATACCCTGGAACGCCAGATGAGCATGAGCCTGATCGCCGAGATCGGCCCGGCGGCCTTCGTGCAGAAGGTGCTGTGGGGCGAGGAGATCAGCGACATCGCCCTGACCATCGCCCTGGAGCGCATGCTGCCCGCGCTGGAACTGCTGGTGGAAGCGCATCCGCGCGCCTTCCTGCGGCAGGCCAACTCGGTCTTGGGGCGCTTCAAGTCCAACTAAGGCTTGTATTCCATTCACTTGTCAGGCGCGCTGCGCTTGAGCGAACGCTGCAAGTGCGCCGCAAAGCGCGAGGCCGCGATCGACTGCCGGTGATAGGCCAGCGACAGTTGCGCGCGCGGTGCCGGCTCGCGGATGTCGATGTAGCGCACCTGGGCCAGCTGCACCTGTTCAATCGCCTCGGGCACGATGGAAATGCCCAGGCCGGCCGCGACCAGGTTGATGGCCGAGGTCAACTGCGGGGCCAGCTGGATCACCTGCGGATCGAAGCCGGCGGCCTGGCAGGCGCTGAAGATATTGTCATAGAGCGCCGACCCCTTGCCGCGCGGGACCATGATGAAATTCTCCCCGGCCAGGTCCTGCAGGTGCAGCGACTTGCGCCGCGCCAGCGGGTGCGAGCGCGGCAGCGCCACCTTCAGTTTTTCCGCCGGCAGTTCGACCACGCCCAGCTCCGCCGAGGGCGTGGTGACGATGCGCACGAAGGCCGCGTCCAGCTGTGAGGCGGCGATATCGGCCAGCAACTGTTCGGTGATGCCTTCGCTCAGGGAGATCTCCAGCTTGCGGTGACGCTCGCGAAACTGCTGAAGGGCATGCGACACCACCGGATGAAACACCGCCGATGAAGTAAATCCCATCCGCAACAAACCCACTTCACCGCTGGCAGCCTGCTGGGCCGCGCGCAGCGCCTGCTCGGCGTCGTCGACCGCCTTCTGCGCGTGCGGCAGGAAGACGCGGCCCACCTCCGACAACTCGACCCCGTGCGAGGTACGCAGGAACAGGGCGCCACCGATCTCGGCTTCCAGGTCCTTGATCTGCATCGACAGGGGAGGCTGGCCGATGCCGACCTTCTCGGCTGCGCGGGTGAAGCTGCGCTGTTCGGCCACGGCGAGGAAATAGCGAAGGTGTCGGAGTTCCATGATGATGAGAGGGCAGGTCTTGTGATATCTGTTTCATAGATGGGCAGGGTGTCTGCCATATATTGGACAATATAGCGGATTTATTCCAGACTGCCTTCCTCCACAACACACCCCGTGCACCGGCCACCTTCCCGGTGCGCACATTGCCATGCAATCCCTCTCGGATTCTCCCAAGGCCGGCACCGCTGCCGGCCACAGCGCCGCCGCTCCCGCCAGGAAACCTGCAGCCAGCCTGCCGCGCGGGGCCGTGCGCGGCTCGGCCGCCTACCGCAACATCGTGCTGGCACTGTTCTGCTCAGGATTCGCCACTTTCTCGCTGCTGTATTGCGTGCAACCGCTGCTGCCGGCCTTTGCCCGTGAATTCCATATCGGAGCGGCCAGCGCTTCGCTGGCGCTGTCGCTGTCGACCGGTTTCCTGGCGGTGTCGATCCTGTTGGCGGGCATGGTCTCGGAACGTTATGGCCGCAAGGAACTGATGTTCGCCTCGCTGGCCACGGCCGCCTGCTGCAACCTGCTGGCCGGCGTGGCCCCGAACTGGGAAATGATCCTGGTGGCCCGTGCCCTCGAAGGCATGGCCCTGGGCGGCGTGCCGGCGGTGGCCATGGCCTACCTCGCCGAAGAAATCGATGCCGGGGGACTGGGTTATGCGATGGGTCTCTACGTGGGCGGCAATGCCTTTGGCGGGATGGTCGGGCGGGTGGCGATGAGTACGCTTTCCGAGCACATCGGCTGGCGTCACGCCATGCTGGCCATCGGTGCGCTCGATCTCGCGCTGGCGGTGGCCTTCGTGATGATGCTGCCGGCCTCGCGCAACTTCGTGCGCAACGGCACGATGCAGCTGCGCGATCACCTGGCCCTGTGGAGGCGCCATCTCGGCCATGCGCGCCTGCCGCTGACCTTCGGCATCGCCGCGCTGAACATGGGCATCTTCGCCACCTCGTACAACTATGCGGGCTTCCGTTTGATGAGCCCGCCGTTCTCGCTCTCGGCCACGCTCACCGGGCTGATCTTCAGCGCCTACATCTTCGGCATCGTGTCTTCTTCATGGGCCGGCTCGCTGGCCGACCGTTATGGACGCGCACCGCTGGTGGCTGCGGGCATCGCCACCTCGTGCGCCGGACTGTTCCTGACCTGCACCTCCTCGCTGGCGCTGGTGATCACGGGTATCGTGCTGCTGACCATCGGCTTCTTCACCACCCATTCGGCTGCCAGCAGCTGGGTCGGGCGCATGGCCAGCAGCGGCCGCGGGCATGCGGCCTCGCTCTACCTGCTGTCCTACTACCTGGGCGGCAGCATCCTCGGTTCGGCCGGGGGCTGGTTCTGGGAACACTCGGGCTGGAATGCGGTGGCGGCCTTCATGCTGTTGCAGGTGGTGACGGCGGCCTGGCTGGCGCGGCGCTTGTGGCGGCAGGGACGTCTCTAGAGGCTTCGTCCTCGCTCACCCTTCGCTTGATCGGCTAACATAATTCCTCATCAGAACAAGAGGGGGAGCAATGGAAGAGCAGATCACCAAATTCCTTGGGGCAATGATCTTGTATGCGGGAGGACCTGCGGCCATCGCATTTGTCCTTTTCAAAACGCTGGGAGAGAAATGGCTGGACAGTAAATTTAGCGAGCGACTCAAATCAGTCGAATATCGATATCAATTTGAACTGTCCGAGCTAAAGCAAAGACTAGATACTGCGGCAAGTGGGTTAAATCGAATTCACCAAAAGGAGTTTGAGGTACTGCCGGAGGCATGGGGGCTTCTAGACGAAGCAATGAACACTCTCAAATGGGTGATCTCACCGCTTCAGTCTTATGTAGATGTAGGCCGTTTGCAGGAGGAGGAGTGGGTAGAGTTTGTTGAAGAACTCACACACTTAAGCAATAGCGAAAAAAAATATCTAAAAAGTATTTATATTTCGCGCGAGCGACAAAAGGCTTATAACAAGATATCTGACAACCACAGAGGAGCACTGGCGCAAAAAGCGATTCGAGAGTTCCAAAACTACTCGGCAAGAAACAGCATCTTTTTGCCAGAAAACCTGCGTGACCAATTCGATCGCATAAGAGAACTGCTATGGTCTGCAAGCGTCACCAAATCAATGGGCCGTGAGATCGAAGATTGGGAAATGCAACAGAAAGCATGGAAAGAGCTCGACGAGAAAGTCGAGCCACTTTTCCATGAAATAAGAAAGTCAATTCAAGACCGAATTGCGCATCAGAGCAAACTCAATATCGACGGGTTGAATATAGACGGCATCCGTCGATAGTCGTCGATATTCGGGGAAGCCTACTTGCGTGCTTTGGGGCATATCACACCTGCGCCATGCCGCCATCCACGAACAGCTCGATGCCATTGACGAAGCTGGCTGCGTCGGAGGCCAGGAAGGCCACTGCCTTGCCGATTTCCTGCGGCTCACCCAGGCGACCCAGCGGCACCTGTGCGGCGAGGAAATCGAACAGGCCCTGGCGCGCTTCATCGGGCACCAGCCCACCGAGGCCAGGCGTACGTACCGGACCCGGGCTGACGACGTTGACGCGGATGCCACGGTCCTTCAGGTCCAGCGCCCAGGAGCGGGCGAAGTTGCGCACGGCGGCCTTGCTGGCGCTGTAGACGCTGAAATTGGCGGTGCCCTGGATCGATACGGTGGACGCCGTCAACACCACCGAAGCGCCATCGACCAGCAATGGCAAGGCCTTCTGCACGGTAAAGAGCACGCCGCGCACATTGGTACCGAAGATACGATCGAAGTGCTCCTCGGTAATCGCACCCAGCGGCATCATGTCGCCACCGCCGGCATTGGCGAAGAGGATGTCGAGCTTGCCTGCGCTTTTGGCGATCTGCGCATAGACCTGGTCGAGCTCGGACAACACCGAGGCATCCGCCCGGATGCCGGTCGCAGCTGCGCCGATGCTGGCCACGGCCGCATCGAGTTCGGCCTGGCGGCGGCCGGTGATGAAGACGCGCGCCCCTTGGGCGGCCAGTTCCTGGGCGGTGGCCAGGCCGATGCCGGTGGTGCCGCCGGTGACGAGTGCGATCTTGCCGTCGAGTTGCTTGTTCATGGTGATGCTCCTTGAAAATGTTTGCTGCCATTGGGAAGAGGGTTGATGCCTGTGCCGCTTCGGCCGGGCCGTCTTGCGGTGAAGGCATGCCTGCACTTTAGCGAGGCGGGCTTTGTGGATAAAGTGTGTAAAATCGAAATGACTATCTACATCGGTGGATAATCAATTCGACTCTTTCCCCACAGCCAAGCTGAAAGGACCCGGGCAACATGGATCAACTGATGGCCATTCGTGGCTTCGTGCGCGTGGTGGAGGCGGGCAGCTTCACGCGCGCCGCTGATTCGCTGGACATGCCCAATGCAACCTTGAGCAAACAGGTGCAGGAGCTGGAGGCGCACCTTGGGGTGCGGCTGCTGCAGCGGACCACCCGCCGCGTGACCGTCACGCCGGAAGGGCGCGACTACTACGAGAAGACCACCCGCATCCTGCGCGACCTGGAGGATATCGACACCTCCTTCAACGTCGCCCGCAGCAAGCCGCGCGGCCACCTGCGCGTTGACGTGGGCGGCTCCACTGCGCGTGACGTGCTGGTCCCGGCGCTGCCCGGCTTCACGGCACGCTATCCGGATATCCGCATCGACCTGGGCGTGTCGGACCGCTCCGCCGATCTCATCAGCGACAACATCGACTGCGTCATCCGTGGCGGTGCGCTGGACAGTTCCTCGCTGGTGGCGCGCCACATCGGCGATGCCGCGCTGTTGACCTGTGCCGCGCCGGCTTACCTGAAGCAGTTCGGCACACCTGCCTACCCGGAGGAATTGAAGAACGGCCACCGGCTGGTGAGCTACCTGTCGCCGCAGAACGGGCGCGCGTTTCCCTTCCGCTTCGCGCGCGGCGCGGAAAAACTGGAGATCAAGGTGGAACACCGCGTGGGCGTCAATGAGAGCAACGCCCACCTGGCCGCAGCCGTGGCCGGGCTGGGGATCGTGCAGACCTTCGGTTATGCCGCACGTGCGGCGCTGGAGAGCGGGGCGCTGGTGGAGATCCTGCGAGCCTGGCGACCACCGGCTTATCCTTTCCATGTGGTCTATCCGCAGAACCGGCATGTGAGCCAGCGCCTGCGGGTCTTCATCGACTGGTTGATGGAAACCCTGCCCGCCCGCATCGCGGCCGAGCCGGAGGTGTCGGTCGGCCACACGCGCAAGCGCCGCAGCTGAGACGCGCGGACAAAAAAAATCCCCGGCCGCAGCCGGGGATAATCCTCAAGACCTCAGATGGTCAAATCAGGGAGTCTTGTCAGTCGGGGTGGCCGGGGATGCGGCCAGGGCTTCATTGCGCTGGGCAGTGGAGTCCTTCTTTTCCTGCTTCAGCTGCGCCTTGGCAGCCTTCTTGTCGGCCTTGTATTCTTGCTTGGCAGCCTTCTTCTGTGCCTTGTACTCGGCCTTGGCGTCGGCATCAGCCTGGCGCTTCTGGACGAACGGGTCGTTGGAAGGCGCTGCCGAAGGCGTGGTCGCAGTCGCGCTCATGGGAGCGGCCGGTGCTGCACCAACAACGTTGCCGCTGGTCGGTGCATTTTGAGCCATAGCGCTGCCGGCCAGGGCCATGAACAGGGACGAAATCAGGATGTGACGAGTCTTCATGCTTACCTCCTTGCGTTGTGTTTATCAAAAAGCCCGAGGCTTCAACAATCAGGAATGTCGGGACGCCGGATCAGTGATCCATGTCCATCACTATAGGCAAGCTTGCTGTTGCGCTATGTCGGACAAGGCCTGATTCTCAGCTTCCCCGATGCCGCAAATTGATGAGCGGTTTCGCGTACCACCGCACAGCTCCACTTGCGTCATGCGTGAAGCTCTGAGCACGCCCTGCGCCGCAAGGTTCGGGCGAAAGTGCAAGCGTCGGTGAGCGATGCAAGCAATCGTAACAAGCAGGAACTGCCAGCCCGGCAAACGCCCCGGGACTGCCGTTTTTCATCATCAGCCGCGAATGAACAAGGGTGAAAAGGCCTGCACGCCGGGCTTCACGCTGGCTCCTCATCTGCCTGAAAAACTTGCTCAAATTTCTTGAACAAGTCATTGGCATTCACTATCCCCTCGATAGAAAAATCTATGTGGCAGCGCAATACTGGAAATGGTTTCAATCGGGCCGATATGAGTGCTTTCGGGACTTATCCCATATAAATCAATAAGTTATCTATTCCCTTAGGTTGGTCGATATGCAGTTTATTGTCAGAACGCCATGTGCAGTTGCAAGACAAAATCCCCGATACAGCCTCGAAAAAACTGATTGTTCGCATATCTGGAATGATGTATTCCGCTTTGTCCGCTTTTTCCGGACGGCTTGAATCCCTAAACTTGGTTCCACGATGACAGCACACAACGACTGAACCACAAGGGTAGTCACAGGTTGAAGTGCTCATCCTCTTACTCACAAAGGAACGATCATGAACACCAAGAATATTGCGAAGAACCTGTTTGCCGGTCTGCTGCTCACCTCCGCCGTTGGCGCCGCCATGGCCGAAGCACCGTATCCCGCCGAAACCCGTATCGTCTCGACCAAGACCCGCGCCGAAGTGATCGCCGACCTGCAACAGGCCCGCGCCAACGGCGAAGTCCTGGTCACCGACCAGTATCCGGCCGACAAGCCTTTCGTCTCCACCAAGACCCGCGCCGACGTGCGTGCCGAATTGAAGGAAGCCCGCGCCAATGGCGAACTGCTGGTGAGCGAACAGTATCCCGTGGACAAGACCTTCCACTCGACCCTGACCCGCGCCCAAGTGCAGCAGGAACTGCAACAAGCCCGCCGCGACGGCAGCGCCATCAGCAACACCCAGGCACCCTCGCTGTAATCGGCAACTGCTGGACCCTATCGCCCCGGCCGGGCACACCCACCCGGTCCAGGCAGCAGCATGCGTAGCGGCGACCCCGCTGCGACAGTCTCTCCCCAGGCGGGCCCCATGAAAGCGACGTTCTCTCCCCTCGGTCGCCGGTAGTGTGGCCCGCCTGCCTTTCCTGCGTCCCGCGTATATCGGCACAGCTGCATCCAGCCGCTTCCACCCTCTGCAGATCGATGCATTTCATCCCTCCCATTTTCTAAGTTTTCTGAAGGACAAGTGCTGTCCATTTTTATCTCGTTTCTCCTCTGTGGAGAGAGGAAATGGCTGTGCTCCTTCCACACTTAAAACCTTAAATTTCGAATTTCACGTTTATTAGTTTTGGTGATATCGAGTTATAAGTTTTTGGCGATGAGCTTGTTCTGAATTCCGGAATGATGAATTCCGGTTTGGCTTCTTTATCCGGACGCCGTGTAACTCTACACTTGAACCCAAGATGACAGCACACAACGACTGAACCACCAACGTCGGCCCAGGTTGACGTGCTCATCTCCTCACTCACAAAGGAACGATCATGAACACCAAGAACATTGCAAAGAACCTTTTCGCTGGCCTGCTGTTGACTACCGCTGTTGGCGCCGCCATGGCTGAAGCCTCCTACGTGCCGGAAACCAAGTTTGTCTCCACCAAGACCCGCGCCGAAGTCATCGCTGAACTCCAGCAAGCCCGCGCCACCGGCCAGCTCCTGGTGAGCGACCGTGACCAGGACGTCAAGGCCGTGGCCTCGACCAAGTCCCGCGATGAAGTGCGCGCCGAACTGGTCCAGGCACGCAACAATGGCGAACTGGCCATCTCCAACCAGTAATTGCTGACGCACCAGCATCACACCGCGCCGGCACGGCCGGCGACAGCGTTTCTCCCCAGGCGGGCCCACGAAAGCGACACTCTCTCACTCTGTCGCCGGTAGTGTGGCCCGCCTGCCATTTGGACGCAATGCAGGATGATTTTCCCTGTATTGCGACCATCCCTGCGGCAAACCTGCCGATCGCGTTTTCCTAAGTTTTTGTGTTCCTTCATTCTTAGAAACGATCGATAGACGTTCTAAGTTTTTTCTTCGTGATCTCTGCGCGGAGGAAGCTGCGAATCTCCTCACGGCGAGGCCGGTCGGCGGCGGCATCCGGCAATCCTGAATTGTTAGTGTTTTACGGAACAATGAATTCCGGTTTTGCGGCTTTTTCTTTGAGGTGGGACTCTCTAAACTTGGTTTCACGATGACAGCACGCGATGACTGATCCAACACCTCCGGAACGGGTTGACGTGCGCATCCTCTCTCACTGAAAAGGAACCCATCATGAACACCATGAACATTGCCAAGAACCTGTTTGCCGGCCTGCTGCTGACCACCGCCGTTGGCGCTGCCATGGCTGAAGCCCAGTACCCCGCTGAAACCCGCTTCGTCTCCACCAAGACCCGCGCCGATGTCGTCGCCGAGCTGCAACAAGCCCGCGCCAATGGCCAGCTGCTGGTGAGCGATCGCGACCAGAACGTCAAGGTCGTGGCCTCCACCAAGAGCCGTGACGAAGTGCGCGCCGAACTGGCCCAAGCCCGCGCCAATGGCGAGCTCTCCATCTCGAATCAATAAGTTGCGGTCGCAAAAAAGGCGCCCGGACCAGCCGGCGCGCCAGATTCCCCTCCAGGCGGGCCCCACGAAAGTGCGGCCCGCTTTGTTTTGTTCAGCTGCTTTTCTCTCCCGGCGCGCCATCGATGATGGTGTCGAGCGCCTCCGGCTGGTTGCGCGGCGACACCTCGGCACGCAGGCGGGGCAGGGCATCCGGATAGTTGCTGGCGATGAAGCCGATCATGTGTTCACGGATCTGGCAGCGCAGGTCGAAGGCCGAGCCCGAATCCCTGGCCGAGACCAGCAGGCGGACCTGCATGTTGCGCTCACTGGTATCGGTCACGTGCATCACGCAGACCCGTTTGTCCCACAGCGGCAGGGTCTGGCAGACACGCTCGAATTCGGCGCGGATGGCCGCCGTCGGCACCGTGAAATCCAGCCACAGGAACACCGTGCCCAGGATGGTGGAGGAGGTGTGGGTCCAGTTCTCGAAGGGATTTTCGATGAACCATTGCAGCGGCACGATCATGCGCCGCTCATCCCAGATCCTGACCACGACGAAGGTGCCGGTGATCTCTTCCACGCGTCCCCATTCGCCCTTGACGATGAGCACGTCATCGATGCGGATCGGTTGCGAAAACGCAATCTGCAGGCCCGCAAAGAAATTGCCCAGCACCGGCTTGGCCGCAATACCGGCGACGATGCCGGCCACCCCGGCCGACGCCAGCAGGCTGGCACCGAACTGGCGCGCGCCGGGCAGGGTCAGCAGCACGAAGGCCAGACCCAGCAAGGCGATGATGAAATAGGCGCTGCGCGAAAGCACGCGGGTCTGGGTCAGGATGCGGCGGGCCTTGAGGTTGTCGGCCACATCATAGGGATTGAGGTTGATGACCGTGGTGCTGACCGACTTCACGCAGCGCATGAGGAACCAGGTCAGCGCCAGGATGAAGGCCACCGAAGTCAGGTAGGAGATGCGGGTGAGGCCCGGCGTGTTGTCCGGCGCCCCGGCCAGCACCAGGCGCAGCATGAAGAGGATCACGCAGGTACGGCTGGCATTGAAGGTGACCTGGGTGGCCGTCGTGGTGAAGGGCCGCCCGCGTGCCAGGCGCCGCACCAGCGCCACCCCCATGCGGTGCAGGAGAATGGCCACCAGCACCGAAACCAGGGCCACGCCCAGCACGATCAGGCCGGAGCGCAATGGCCCCTCGTTCATGTTGTACAGAAAATCGAGATCCAGGCTCATCCGTTCCCTTCCATCCAGAGTGTTGTCGATCCGCTACGTGCGGGGCGCTTTTCCGGTTCGAACAGGGAAGGGGGATTTTGTTTCCGCTAATTGGCCGCAGAGGACGCAGCACCGGCCTCCAGCGCCGCCACCAGCAGGCAGGCCGTCTCCACCGCCGCCGCCTGCGCCAGCTGTACCGGCGCCGGGCGGCTGCGCGTGAGGGCGTGCAGGGTGGCCGTGTCCTGGTCCTGCAGGGCCTGGGCCAGGGCGCGCAGCCACTCCAGCAAGACCGCTTCGGCCGGTTGCGGATGCGCCCACAGGTGGCTGGCGGCAGCGGCCAGCCGGCGCGACAGGGCCACGGCGGTACGTCCGCGCCCCTGGTCGCGCTCCAGCCAGCCGCGTTCGCGCGCCTGGCGCTGCAGCAGCAGGCCGGCTTCCACATTGGCCACGCACGCCGCACGCCGATGCGCGTGCAGTTGCGCCAGGCGGGCCTTGTCGTGCAGCGCATCGCGTCCGGCCAGCGCGTCCGTCAGATAGGCCAGGTTGAGCTGGGCCATGGCCCGCAATTGATGCTGCGGGTCCGCCTGCTGGCGGCGCGGCCAGAACAGATAGCTGGCGGCCACCGCCACCAGCGCACCGATGACATTGTTGCCGGCGCGCAGCGCGGCATTGGCCAGCTCATGCGCCGGATCGCCGCCCACATCGGCCACCAGCACGAACACCGGCGTGAGGAAGGTCGCATACAGGCCATAGCTGACCGGGCGCAGCGCCATGGTCAGCACCGTCAGCGGGAACACCAGCAGCGCCAGCCCCAGCGGCGAATGCACCACCAGGCAGACGGCCACGGCCAGCGCACCGCCGACCACGCTGCCGATGGCGCGCTCCATGCTGCGCGACCAGCTCTCGGCAATGCTGGGCTGCATGACCAGCATGGTGGCCATGGTGGCCCAGTAGCCGAAGGGCAATTCCAGCAGATGCACGATGAGGTAGGTCGCGCCCGCTGCGGCCGCGCAACGCCAGGCGTGGTGCCACTCGGCCGACCCGGCCCGCACGTGCAGCGCGGCCTTGCGGGCCAGTGCACGCAGCCGGTGCAGCAGGGCCGCCAGGCCACGGCGTTCTTCGCGTGCGGTGCGGGCGGCCTGCTTCAGGCGCGCCGGGTCATCGGCGCCCAGCGCCAGCGGGGTATCGAGCTGCTGCAGCAGCCGCCCGGTACCGCTGGGCAGGCGGGCCACCAGTTGGCGCAAGCGCAGCATGATGCGCGCATCTTCATCGGCGGCGATGGCCTCGCCGCGCTGCATCTCGCGCTGCATGGCCTGCAGCTGGCGGGCGATCGCGCCCAGCACGCGGGCACTGCGCTGGCGTGCGCGCAGCGGCTGGTAATGGGTCAGCTGCAGGTCGGCCAGTACGGTGATGCCATCGAGCAGGGCATCGGCCCGCGCCAGGCGCACCAGCAGGTTTTCGTACAGGCGGCGCGACTCGGTGCGTTCGATGGCCACGGCTTCCAGCGCGCGATGGGCGGCGGCCAGGTCGAAGCGCGCATGGCGGCGGGTGTGCGCGGCCAGTTCGGCGGCGTGGACGGCATAGGCGGCATCGTCCAGGTCAGTGGCCGCGGCCAGGCCGGCCAGCTCGGCCAGCGTGCCATAGGCCCGCGCCACCGCCTGGCGCGCCGGGGCGAAGGGGTGGATGCGCCAGACCGTCAGCCCCAGCAGCAGCGCCCACAGGCAGCCGGCGAAATAGATCAGGACGTGGCTTTGTGCCAGCGGCCACAGCACTACCGGGGCATCGGCCATGATGGCCGACACGCCTGCGGCCAGCATCAGTACCAGGCCGGCGGCGGCGCCGTAGATGCGGGAGAACCCGGCCACGCCGGCGCAGGCCATGATGGCCAGCAAACCCGCCTCCACGCTCCAGCCGGCGGCGGTGGCAGCGACCATGCCACCGAGCGTCGAGGCCAGGGCAAACCCGCCCATCGAGGCCAGGCGCGCGCGGTTGGAACCGGCACTGTCGGCCAGGCTGGTGAGGAAGGCACCGATGGCCGCCCACGAGAACAGGGGATTGCCCAGCCACTCGCCCAGCAGCAGCATGGCGGCCGCCCCGCAGGCCGCGCGCAGGCCCTCGGAGAGGTTGGCGTGGCGTAGCGGGAACTGCAGGCGCCAGCGCTCCACCCGGGTGCGGCAGCGGCGGCAGTAGTGCAGCAGCAGGAAACGATAAAGGGAAAAACGGACGGAGAAACGTACGGGAAAACGCGACGACAAGAGCGGCGGCATGATCGTGCTGGGGAGCGGGCAGGTGGAGGAGGGTGGAGCACTTGTGGAGAGTACCGACACCTGCGCACTCACTGCGTCAAGACGTCATTCCAGTTCCGAATTGACGAGTGAGGAGGGGCGGCAGGTATCGGCAAGTCCAGTATAGGAATCCGAAGTATTCATGGCATGACTTAAATTCACCGATTCCATTCCAAAATGGAATGCTGACGCTTTTTGCACCGAGGCGCTTTGCTGCGCCATCTCGCCTTTACCTGCGCACACGGCCACCGGCAAACAATTCCTCGCTCAATGCCATCCATGCCCTCGCCGCATGCGAGAGATAACCACCGCCGCGCGTGACGTAGGCCACCTGCCATTGCACTTCCGGCTCCACCAGCCGCACCGCCTGCAGCTGGTCGGTGGCCAGGCGGTGGATGAAGGGTTCCGGCAGCAGCGCCGCCCCCATGCCGGCCAGGGCCATGGCCACCAGCCAGTCCCACTGGGCGCTCTGGGCCACGATCTCCGGCTGTATCCCCAATTCCCCGAACATGCCGCGCAGGCTGCGGGTGAGGCCGAACTCGTTGTTGAGCAGCACCAGCGGCATGCCGTCGAGCTGCCGGCAGCGCAGGGTGGCGCGGTTTTTCTGGAAACGTCCGGCCTGGGCCACCGCCCACATGGGGTAGCGTGCCACGGGGAGGGTCTGCAGCTCCAGTTCGGGATCGGCGGGCAGCACCGTCATGCCGATTTCCAGTTCGCCATTGGCCACGCGTTCCTCGATCTGCGGGCCGGTGTCTTCCTTCAGGACGATGGCGATCTCGGGATGGCGTTCGCGGAAGGCCTTCAGCACCGGCGTGCAGAGGATGTTGATCATGGGCGGGATGCCGATCTCCAGGCGGCCGCAGCGCAGCGCCTTGGTATCGCGCAACTCGGCGTCCAGCCGCTGCATGGAAGCCAGTATCTGCTGGCCCTGTTCATACACCACGCGCCCGGTATCGGTGAGCTGCAGGCGGCGCCCGTCGCGCACCAGCAGCGGGGCGTCGACCTCGTCTTCGAGCTGACGCACCATCTTGCTGACGGTGGACTGGGTCACGTGCAGGGCATCGGCGGCCCGGCTGAAGCTGGCCTGGCGAACCGTCTCGGTGAAGTAGCGCAGGGCGCGGATGTCCATGGCAGCGGCTTTCGGCGGTGTTTTGGGGTGGCAGGGAAGTATGCATTTTCCGACTGGAACGGCGGAATTTTAATCATACAGTGCATACCTGCCGGCTCCTATACTTGGACCAAACAAGATGCAAGAAGTCCGTCAAGGATGCACTTCTCACCCCCTAAAGAACCCGAGCAGGAGCACACTCTCATGGATAGCCAGCGCATTCGCCAGCCCGCCTTGGCCGGCAAAGTCATGTCCGCCGCCCAGGCGGCCACCTTCTTCCACAACGGCATGACCATCGGCCTGAGCGGCTTTACCCGCGCCGGCGATGCCAAGGCCATGCCGCGCGCGCTGGCCGATCGCGCCGCGCACGAAGAACTGCATTTCACCGTCATCACCGGTGCCTCGCTGGGCAACGGCAGCGATGGCCTCATGGCCGAAGCGGGCCTGCTGGCGCGGCGCCTGCCGTTCCAGGTGGACCCGACGCTGCGCAAGAAGATCAATGCGGGCGAGGTCATGTTCATCGACCAGCATCTTTCGGAGACGGCCGAGCAATTGCGCAGCGGCACGCCCTCGCGCATCGACATCGCCGTCATCGAGGCCGCCGCCATCACCGAAGAAGGGATCGTGCCCACCATGTCGGTGGGCAATTCGGCCAGCTTCGTGGAGCAGGCGCGCTACATCGTCATCGAACTCAACACCAGCATGCCGCTGGCGCTCGAAGGCCTGCACGACATCTACCTGCCGGCCGCACGCCCCGAGCGCAAGCCGATTCCGCTGACGGCAGCGGGCGACCGCATCGGCCATCCGACCATTCCCTTCGATCCCGAGAAGGTGGTGGCCATCGTGCTCACCGAAACGCCCGACAGCCCTTCATCGGTGCTGCCGCCGGACGATGAGACCCGTGCCATTGCGCGCCACGTGATCCATTTCCTCGAATGCGAAGTGGAAGCGGGCCGCCTGCCGCATACGCTGGCGCCGCTGCAGGCTGGCATCGGCACGATTGCCAACGCGGTGCTGCACGGACTGGTGGATTCGCCGTTCCGCAATTTGGTGATGTATTCGGAAGTGCTGCAGGACAGCGCCATCGACCTGCTCGATTCGGGCCAGCTGGCCTTTGCCTCGGCCTCCTCGATCACGCTGTCGCAGGCCAAGTATGAGCATTTCCTGGCCAACCTGGATCGCTATCGCGACAAGCTGGTACTGCGTCCGCAGGAGATCAGCAATCATCCGGAACTGGTGCGCCGGCTGGGCATCATCGGGCTCAATACGGCGCTGGAGTTCGACATCTACGGCAACGTCAATTCCACCCACGTGGGCGGTACCCACATGATGAACGGCATCGGCGGCTCGGGCGACTTTGCGCGCAACGGGCAGCTGTCGATCTTCGTGTCGAAGTCGGTGGCCAAGGATGGGGCGGTCTCCAGCGTGGTGCCCATGGTCTCGCATGTGGACCACAGCGAACATGACGTGGACGTGCTGGTCACCGAATGGGGCCTGGCCGACCTGCGCGGCCTGGCACCGCGCGAACGGGCGGTGAAGGTGATCGAACAGTGCTGCCATCCGGATTACCGGCCGCAACTGCGCGACTACTTCGAACGTGCCTGCCAGGCCGGTGGCCATACGCCGCATCTGCTGGCAGAAGCCTTCACATGGCATCAGCACTACGCCAGCCACAAGACCATGCGGCTGGACTGATAGTTCACATCGCGCCTGGCTAGACGCCGGGCGCACCCCGTCCCACGGCCTGGTGCACCACGGAGGGCATCGCTTCCTTCATGGTGTCGATGAAATGGCGCAGCCGGGCCGGGTAAAAACGTGCATACGGGTACATCAGCGACACCGGCAGCGGCGCCGGCTCCCACTCGGGCAGCAATTGCACCAGGCGCCCGGCGGCCACATCCTCGGCCAGCACCCACGACGATCCGACGGCCACCCCCATGCCTTCGATGGCGATGTTGCGCAGCGCATACAGGCTGTCGGTGACCAGCTGCGGGCGGAAGCCCACCTGGCGCTGCTCACCGGTGCCGGCGTGGGTGAGCGTGATCTCGCGGCGGTAGAAGGCGGGAATGGCGATCCACGGGAAGTCGGCCAGCTCCTCCGGCTGGCGGGGCAGGGCGCGTCCCTGCAGCACGGAAGGCGCCACCACCGTCATGCGCGGCACCTCGGCCAGGTGGATGGCGACCACCGAAGGATCGTTGACTTCCCCGACCTGGATGGCGCAATCGATGCCCTGGCTGATGAAATCGGCCGCCCGGTCATGCAGCAGCCACTCCACCGTGATGCGCGGATGGCGTTGCATGAACTGCAACAAGGGCGCGATCAGCTGCTTCTGGCCAAAGGCGTGCGGCACCACCACCCGCAGGGTGCCTTCGGCGTGCTGGCGGGCGCCGCGCAATTCGCTTTCGAACTCATCCCAGCCGGCCAGCAGCTCCTTGGCGCGCTCGTAGCAGCGCTCGCCATCCTCGGTCATCTTCATGGCGTGGGTGGAGCGCTGCAGCAGGCGCACGCCCAGCGAGCGCTCCAGCGCCTGCAGGCGGCGGCTGATGGTCGGCTGGGTGGTCGCGAGCTGGGCCGCAGCGGCAGACAGGCTGCCCGCCTCGACGATGCGCACGAAGGTCTGGATCAGCTCGATGCGGTCAGTGAGGCCGGTCGCGGAAAAGCTCGGGGTGGGGGCGGCAGGCTTGGTCATACGGCTAACGTATAACAATTCTGCCGTGGGCGCTACTACCAGATGCGAGCCGGGAGGCGGACAATCCGTTCCAACGCTGGCAAAGAGAGGGATTTCCCGGGCCGGCCCCACACCCACCTTATCGAGGTTCCATCATGAACAGCATTCCCAAAACGCATACAGCCGCTCCCGCTGCGGCTTCTTCCCATCCCCATTCCCATGGGCTATCGACCGGCCTCATCGGCCTGTTGGCCACCGGGGCCGGTCTGGCCGTGGCCTCGCTCTACTACTCGCAGCCCATGCTGGGCGTGCTGGCCGATGACATCGGCGCCTCCGAACGCGCCGTGGGCATGGTGCCGATGTCGACCCAGCTCGGCTATGCGCTGGGCATCCTGCTGCTGGCGCCGCTGGGCGACCGCTACGACCGCCGCCGCATCATCCTCATCAAGGCCGCCATCCTGACGGTGGCGCTGCTGCTGGCAGGTGCCGCCTCGGGCGTGGCAACCTTGCTGGCAGCCAGCCTGGCCATCGGCCTGACCGCCACGATGGCGCAGGACATCATCCCGGCAGCCGCCACCTTGGCGCCGGAACAGCATCGTGGCCGCATTGTCGGCACCGTCATGACCGGCTTGCTGCTGGGCATCCTGCTCTCGCGCGTGGTCAGCGGCTTCGTGGCCGAACACTTCGGCTGGCGCGCCATGTTCGTGGGCGCCTCGGCCAGCATTGCCCTGATCGGCCTGGCTGCATGGCGCGGCCTGCCGCGCTTCCATCCGACCTCGCACCTGTCGTATGGCGCGCTGCTGGGTTCGCTGGGTTCCCTGATCAAGAAGCATGGCGCCCTGCGTCGCGCCGCGCTGGCCCAAGGCTTGCTGTCGGTCGGTTTCTCGGCCTTCTGGTCGACCCTGGCCATCATGCTGCATGGCGCGCCCTTCCACCTGGGCAGCGCGGCCGCCGGTGCCTTCGGCCTGGCCGGTGCTGCCGGTGCCCTGGCTGCGCCCCTGGCCGGCCGCATCTCGGACAAGAAGGGTCCGGAACTGGTGACCCGCCTGGGGATCAGCCTGGCTGCACTGTCCTTCGCAGCGTTGGCGCTTTCGCCCTGGTTCTCCACGCAAGGCCAACTGGTGTTGCTGGCCTTGGCAGCGATCGGTTTCGACCTCGGCGTGCAGGCTACGCTGGTGTCGCACCAGACCATCGTCTACGGTATCGAGCCGGGTGCCCGTAGCCGCCTCAATGCGGTGCTGTTCGTCGGTGTCTTCGTCGGCATGGCTTCCGGTGCCGCCCTGGGCAGCCTGGCCCTGGCGCAATGGGGCTGGATTGGCGTGGTGGCCCTGGCCGTGGTGGCAGCGGTGCTGGCCCTGGTGGTGCGCATGTGGCCGGGGGCAGCCAAGGCACGTTGATCCGTCGCCTCGCTACGGTCGTGCCAAGAACAACGGTCCCGGCATCTGCCGGGACCGTTTTTTTTATATATTTTTCAACAGGCTCGACCATTTTTGCCGGATGGGAAGATCTGCTGCTGGCTCCCTCCCGGTGCCCACATCTTTTATAATCCGGGGCAGGAGACAACCCATCGCCAGCATGTTGCCCGCCCATCCACGCGCCCAGCGGCGCTACCCGGCGGCCATGCTGCGAGACACAAAGCAGGGTGAACGGCATGGCACTGTATTTCAAGAACAAGCGGCAAAAGACCTTCCTGGGCGCGCCCGTGGGGTGGCCATTGATGTTCCTGATGGCGGTTGACCTGTGCATTGCTGCGCTGATGTTTTTGTCGGACCATGACTGGAGCGGCCTGATCCTGCTGTATCCACCGCTGGCCTTTGCGCTGGCCATGCTGGCCGATGCCCGCAAGGAGAAGCAGGCCGCTGAAGAAGCCAAGCGCCAGGCGGCCCGTCGGCCGCGCAACTGAAGGCCATTGCGCCTGCCCCCTCTACCGCATCCCTCGATCCCACCGATGACCCAAGCTTCCGACCGCGCAGCGCTGCTGCTGGTATCGCGCCTGAATTTTTCCTATCCCGGCCTGGACTTGTTCCAGGATTTCTCGGCCCGTATCGCGCCCGGCGTGACCTTGGTGCGCGGTGGCGATGGCCGTGGCAAGACCACGCTGCTCAACTTGCTGGCCGGTCTCATGCCGGCGCGCGACGGGGTGCTGGAGCTGAACGGCCTGCGGCTCGACAGCGAGCCCGAGAATTATCGCCGCCAGGTGTTCTTCATCGATCCGCGCAGCGAGGCCTATGACCAGATGACTCCGCCGGAAGTGTTTGCGGCATTGGCCGAACGCTATCCGCAGTTCGATCACGCGCTGTTGCCGGCGCTGACCGAATGCTTGTCCTTGACGCCGCATCTGGAGAAGAAGCTCTTCATGCTCTCCACCGGCAGCAAGCGCAAGGTCTACCTGGCAGCGGCCTTCGCCGCCCGTGCCACGCTCACGCTGCTGGACGATCCCTATGCCAGCCTGGATCGTGCTTCGATCAACTTCGTGGCGGCCACGCTCAACGAACATGCGGGCGATGCCGATCGGGCCTGGGTGGTGGCCATGTATGAAACGCCGGAGGCATTGCGGCTGGCGGGGACGATCGATCTGGGTGACTGAAAACCTGGTCCTGCCTGCTATGATCCCCGGCATGGACGCTACCTCACCCACCGCTGCCGCCGACTGGCAGCACCACGAACATCCGATTGATCCGCAGATCCGTGCCGAGATCGACAAGACGCTTGCGCGCATCGAATCCGAGCACCAAGTGCGCGTGCTGTTCGCCTGCGAGTCAGGCAGCCGGGGCTGGGGATTTGCCTCCCCGGACAGTGACTACGACGTGCGCTTCATCTACGTGCACCGGCCCGACTGGTATCTCACGGTCTTCCCCGGGCGCGACGTGATCGAACTGCCCGTCAATGCGACCTATGACGTCAGCGGCTGGGACCTGCGCAAGACGCTGGCCCTCCTGCACAACGGCAACGCCACGGTGGTGGAATGGCTGTCGTCGCCGGTGGTCTACCGGGCCGATGTCAGCTTCGTCGACAAGATCAATGCCGCGGCCGACCTGGTACATCGTCCGGATCGCGTGTTCCACCACTACCTGCAGATGGCGCGCAAGAATTACCGCGAGTACCTGCAGGGCGAGCGCGTCCGCCTGAAAAAATATCTCTACGTGCTGCGGCCGCTGATGGCGGCGCTGTGGGTGGAGCAGCAGCGCGGCCCGGTGCCGATGCGTTTCCTCGACCTGGTCGAGGCCATGGTGAGCGATACGGCATTGCGCGCGGCCATCGATGCCCTCCTGGTCATCAAACGACGCGCAGGTGAGGCCGAAGAGGGCGCGGCCATCCCCGAGATCAATCGTTTCATCGAACTGGAATTGCAGCGGCTGGAGCACGTGCCGACGCCCCAGAAGGCGGAGCGGGGCGAATATTCGGTGCTGGATCGCTTGTTGCGGGATGTGGTGATGCAGGGGCAGTGAATCAAGCGAAACGTTTGTCCCATTGCCCGTCCAGATTCATGGGAAGTGCAGTATTTTCGCCATGGAAATATCGGCCAGACAACTGCCGTCGGCCAGCTTGATGCGCTTCTCGAATCGGCCTTCCTCGACGAAGCCGAATTGCTGGTACAGACGGAGCGCCTCCGTGTTCCCCTCCCGTACGCGCAATTCCAGCTTTTCCACGTGCGGCTGCTCCTCTGCCCAATGCAACAGCGCGGCCATCAAGGCGCGGCCGATCCCCCTGCCGGTCTGGCCAGGATGAACCACGATGGTCAGCGAGAACACATGCGCCATCGCGCGCAAGGGCATTGGCTCCAGACTGGCATGGCCGACGGGCTGGCCCAAGGCTTCCGCGACCAGATAGCAGCCGTGCTCACGCAGCCAGACGATCTTGGCCACAAAGCCGGCCGGGTCAAGTTCGTCCGGAAATGATATAAGCCGGCCGGGGATCAAGCTGGTCTGGTACTCAGCCTGGAAAAGGAGTGCGGCATCGCCCTCCACGGCAGGTCTGATCCGAAGGGTGGATGCGGCAGTCAAGTTCTCTCCCGGGCGCTGTTCGCGAGACCTCATCATAGCCTCAATACCAAGCAGCACTAGCCCCATCGTATCGGCATGAAGAGACCGCGCGGCCTCCCATCCAACATATCTTTGTCGCGCTTGGCTTCCTGCCACCCGTCACCTAAGCTGAATCAGGCCGGCCGCAACTTGTTGCCACGCATTTGTTGCTTTCCGGTTACGCCGCACCATCGGCTTGCCTGCCGACAACCAAGGATAACAAGGGGGAATTCATGCAACTTTCCAACGTAAGCATTCGTGCGCGCCTGTGGCTGGGCTTCGGCCTGCTGATGGTCCTGATGCTGGCCATGGCGGCCAGCGGCATCGCCCGCCTGGGGCAGCTCAACGGGCAGATGAAGGATGTGATCCATGACAAGTATCCCAAGACCGTGGTAGCGGGCGATATCGTCGACCAGCTCAACCTGATCGCGCGCTCGGTACGAAACATTCTGCTGTTGAAGCGCGAACCGCAGATCAAGAGCGAATACGACCGCATCACCGGGGCCGACCGCGCCATCCGCGAAGACCTGGCGCAGCTGGACAAGCTGCTCACCGACGATGACAGCCGCAGCGCTCTGGGCAAGCTGGTCACGGCCCAGAGCGCCTATTTCGAGAAGCGCGACAAAGTGCTGGCGATGGTGCAGCAGGGTGGCAAGGAAAGTGCCATCGACATGCTCATCGACGAAGTGCGGCCGGTCCAGAGCGCCACCATGAATGCGGCCGATGCCCTCATCAAGCAGCAGCACGAGTTGATGAAAAGCGCCGGTGACGAAGTCGAAAGCACCTACGGCGAGGCCCGCGCGCTGCTGCTGGCGCTGGCCGCCGCCGGGCTCGCCGCTGCAGCCTTGATTGCGTGGATGATCACGCGCAGCATCACCACGCCGCTGGACCGCGCCGTGCGCGTGGCCGAAACGGTGGCCGCCGGCGACCTGACCTCGGCCATCGAGGCGCATGGCCGTGACGAGACCAGCATGTTGCTGCGCGCGCTCAAGAAGATGAATGACCGCTTGCTGGACATCGTCAGCCAGGTACGCGTCTCCACCGAGACCATCGCCACGGCCAGCAGCGAGATCGCGCGCGGCAACCTGGACCTGTCTTCGCGCACGGAGCAACAGGCAGCCTCGCTGGAGGAGACAGCTTCCTCCATGGAACAGCTCACAGCGACCGTCAGGCAGAACGCCAGCCATGCGGGCCAGGCCAACCAGCTGGCCGGATCGGCCTCCGACATCGCACGCCAGGGAGGAACCGTGGTGAGCCAGGTGGTCGACACCATGGGCGCCATCGATGCCTCCTCCAAGAAGATCGTCGACATCATCGGGGTGATCGATGGCATCGCTTTCCAGACCAACATCCTGGCCCTGAATGCCGCCGTGGAAGCGGCGCGCGCTGGGGAGCAGGGCCGCGGCTTCGCGGTGGTGGCCTCGGAAGTGCGGGCACTGGCCCAGCGCTCTGCCACGGCCGCGCATGAAATCAAGGCGCTCATTGCCGACTCGGTGGAGCGCGTGGGCAATGGCAGCAAGTTGGTGGAGCAGGCGGGGCAGACCATGCAGCAGGTGGTCCAGAGCGTGCAGCGCGTAGGGGAGGTGGTCAGCGAGATCAGTGCCGCCGGCCAGGAGCAGAGCGCCGGCATCGAGCAGGTCAACCTGGCCATCGTGCAAATGGATCAGGTGACCCAGCAGAACGCCGCGCTGGTCGAGCAGGCAGCCGCGGCAGCGCAATCCCTGCAGGACCAGGCGGCACAGCTGGCGCGGCTGGTGTCGGTATTCAAGCTGGAAGGTGGCACGCCGGAACTCAAGCGCGTGGCAGCACCATCGGCGGCGCGACTGGCCTACGCCTGAGGTGGGCAGTTCGCCGTGGTGGAGTGCAGGCGGGTCCGCTATGAAGCGCTGAAGGTGGCGGTGCTGGCGATGAGTGTGGCACCGCAGCTGGTCTTGTGGCCTTCGTAGGCGACGGCGACGCCATCGACCTTGTGATGGGGATGTCCTTCGGCGATGGTGCAGTTGTCGTGTCCCTGCTGCGGACAGCTGCAGGCGTCGCCGACCCGTGCGACCGGTAATCCACCGACCTTGAAATGGGGTGCGCTCACCTGCGTGACCTTGCCTCCGTGGGAGGTGGCGTCACCGAGGCGGATGATGTTGGGCATGCGGATTCCTTTCAAAGGGGAAGGGCAGGGGAAATGCAGGGGAAGGGGGCCTGTGCGCGCTATGGTGACGGGCTGGAGGCTTGAGGCGCCATGGTCGGGCGCAGGCGGAAGCTGTTCAGCACTTCGTCCCATAGCTTCATGGCCTGTTCATCGGTCAGCTTGGTCTGTTGGGGATTGCCGTTCTTGTCGCGATAGGCTGTGGTCAATTCGATCTTGAGTGCGGGGGTGTCGAGCGTGCCATCCCCTTCGGTCTCCCAGATGAAACCGTGGCCGCGCAGCCCCCCGCTGCTAGGGGCCGTGACCAGGAATTCCTGGCCTTTGTAGGGGCCGACCTGGCGGTCACCTCGTCTTAGCACGTGTACCGATGTGGCCATTCGGCCCAGCGCTTGCAATACGCCGCCGACGCGGTCCAGCAAGGGGGCACTGTGCGCCCGGCGAGAGAGTGGATAAAACCAGACGGAAACGAACGCGTCCGGGTGGCCTGCGATATCGATGTCGATGGCCGCTTCTTCCATTTCCCATTCTGGGTTGGCGATGAAGCCGCCCTCAAAACAATAGCCGGGCTCAGTGGGAATCTCATGCGTTGCTCGTTTGCGCAGGCCAGCGAGTATTGCTTTCATGCGGTCGATGGCGTCTTCCTGATAGCTCTTTGTGCCGGAGGGCGGTTTGCTCATGCCTGCCTCGCTCTTGAACAAATAGCGCGTGCCGTCGATCCAGCGATATCCGTCTACCTCTGCTATTGATGTAACGAAGCTCTCCTCCCAATAGACGAAAATCCAAGAGTACGGATCTGGTTTGATCAATGTTCGCAATAGGCTAGGTTCTCTTTCATGCTTTGTTGATCTCAGCTTCTTTTCCGTAGTGACCATTTCCGCGTGAAATTCTTCCAAGCTCATGGCTTTTGGTTTATCCAGCCGTGCGAAATCGTAGCGATAATTGCCGCCACTAAGCACCGAACCAGCAGGTACATCGATGAGGAAATGACCAGTACAGAAAGTTGATACGGCAGGAACAGGTTCACTTGCCTGGGCAGTGTTCATGATGTGCAATCCTTGTTGGGGCGAGATGCCGCCGGATAAAAACAACCAGCCGGTGAGGGCAGACGCGGCGATGAAACGGAGCGAATCCCTCATGTGCATTTCCCGGCCGACAGCGCTTTCAAATTCGCCGATGAGTTGACAATCCTGATGATGGAATAAAGGGTCACCGCCTGGGTAATCTTGGCGTTGTAGGAAAACTGATGGTCGTAGCTGTCATGCGATTTCCGCTTTCCTTCATGCTTGAATATCTGGACAACGTGAGGCTTCGGAGCACTGCCCGACTCCGCTGGGACCGTGCCATCACCCGGGCCAGTGCCGTTCTGAAGCGAGAAGTGATGAAGATGATGCCCGCCGAAGCGCAGCTCCAGCATTCCGTTCAGATCATCTTTTTCCAGCCGTGCTTTAGCAGGATCACCAGGCACCATCGGACCACACTTCCAGCTGATCTCGTTCCAGGCAGGCTGCCGTGGGTCGGCGGCGTAATACGCGTAGGTGTTGGGGTGATAGCTGTCTTCAATCTGTTGATGAAGTTTCCTCGCCACGTCCAGCTTCTTTGCAAATTTGTCAAAGTCAGGCCTTGGTGGATTTTTCAGAACCGCTACATTTCCCTCTTTCGCGGCGCGCTCCCTATCCTCCTTCCCCGCCGGATCAATCAAATCCTCCCGCACCAACTTCCACCAATCCTGCGAGTTGTTCAGATAGATCTTCCCGTAGGGATCGTCCTCGCCCAGAAAACTGTCCATCTCCTCGGGCATCCCACGCTGGCCGATGGCAAGATATCTGGCCCGCAGCCAATGCCGCTCCCCGCGATTGCTCCAGGTCCTGTATTGCGCCGTCGGCAGCAGTTCCAATGCACCAGGCGCATTGGCCATCACCGCAGTACAGTCGGCCGCATTGCGTCCCAGGATGACTTGCGCTGCCCCTTCAAACCCTGCCCGCATGCGCTTGTAGGTGGCGGGGGCACCAATGGCCGGCATCACGCCATGCACCACGCCCAGAATGCGTTGAGCCATCCCCGGCAATTGCGCACAAGCCCGTGCCACCAGGCCCCCCATGCTGTGAGTGATCAGGATCACTTGCTCGCAGCGCTTGCCCTTGCTGCGGTAATAGGCGGTGATGCGCTCGATCTCGCGGCCCAATCGCTGTGCCGATACGCCGTTGCTCTGCAGCCAGTTGTAGCCCACCGCATGCACGGGATACAGCACCTCGGACGCATCCCTCAAGTGTTCTTCCGAAATTGCAACAAAGGGCTTTTGCGCGCCCAGCTTGGCTGGATCTTGTCTGTCCATGACCAGCTCCTTCCAGCGCGAGGTGAGCCGCGTTCCCTGGCTGGCAGGATCGAAGATCATCGCCATGCTGGTCTCCAGCAAGGAAAGAATTGGCAGGTAGCTGTCTGCATGCAGCTGTCCCCATCCGCGCCACTTGATACGCTCGGCATCGGTCGCTCCGGGTGCCAGAGCAAGCAGGATCTTGCTGGTATCGTCCGGTGAAGCAGGCCCATCTTCATCCACCTCGGTGATCTCGGGATTGAGCAGACGCTGTCGGTCCGCCGAAGTGCGAAGCAAGTGCTTGAGCAGCAATATGATGGCTTCCCAGGTGCCATCCGGGGGAAACCATGCCGCTCCCTTGTCGCGCCCGCTGACCTTGAGCCGCGTCCCCATGATGCCCGGCACGAACAGCAACGGCACCACCACCTCCGGCGTGGTCAGGCACAAGGCCCTGACCCTCATGTTCTCCCCGGTCAGTACGGATTGCGCCACATCATTGCCATCCTCATCCCAGCGCGTGCCGACCAGACGGGTCGGCTCAACAGGAATAGCTGGACTAGTCATGGCTGGTTTCTTTGGGTAGCGACAACAGGTCGCAGGCGGAAACTACTGAGCACCTCGTCCCATAGGTTCATGGCCTGTTCGTCGGTCAGTTTGGTCTGTTGAGGATTGCCGTTTTTGTCGCGATGGCCCGTGGTGAGTTCGATCTTCAGCGCAGGCGTATCGAGTGTGCCATCCCCTTCGGTCTCCCAGATGAAACTGTGGCCGCGCAGCCCTCCGCTGCTGGGGGCTGTGACCAGGAATTCCTGGCCTTTGTAGGGGCCGACCTGGCGGTCACCTCGTCTTAGCACGTGTACCGATGTGGCCATCCGGCCCAGCGCTTGCAATACGCCGCCGACGCGGTCCAGCAAGGGAGCACTGTGGGCCCCGCGGGATAGTGGATAAAACCAGACGGAAACGAACGCGTCCGGGTGGCCTGCGATATCGATGTCGATGGCTGCTTCTTCCATTTCCCATTCGGGGTTGGCGATGAAGCCCTCTTCGAAGCAATAGCCGGGCTCTGTCGGAATCTCGTGGTTTGACCGCTTTTTCAGGTTGAAGAGAATTTTGCGCATGCGCTCGATAGCGTGATCCTGACGACTCATCGTGCCGGTGCGAGGCTTGCTCATGCCTGCCTCCTTCTTGAAAAGATAGCGTGTTCCGTCGATCCAGCGGTATCCGTACACCTCTACTACACTGGTAATAAATTCCTCTTCCCAATAAACGAAAATCCATGAGTACGGATCTGGTTTCACCAACAAGCGCAATAGACTAGGCTCGACCTTATGCTTCGTAGAGCTGAGAAGCTTCTCTTTAGCCGTCATTTCCGCCTCGAACTCTTCCAGGCTCATCGCTTTGGGTTTCTCCAGCCGTGCGAAATCGTAGCGATAATTGCCGCCACTGAGGACTGAACCCGCAGGCATATCGATAAGAAAATGACCGGCACAGAAGGTTGAAACGGCAGGACTAGGCTCACTTGCTCGGGCAGTGTTCATCATTTGCGATCCTTGTTGATGTGAGATGCCTCCAGATAAAAATAACCAGACTGTGAAGGCCATAGCAGCGATAAAGCGAACAGGATTCTTCATGAGCATTTTTCACCCGAGGGTGTTTTCAACTTCGCCGATGAGTTGACGATCCTAATGATGGAATAGAAGGTGACCGCTTGTGCAATCTTGGCGTTGTAGGAAAACTGATGGTCATAACTGTCATGAGATTTCAGCTTTCCTTCATGTTTGAATATCTGAACAACGTGGGGCTTTGGTGCAGCGCCCGACTCCGCCGGAACAGTGCCATCCCCTGGGCCAGTTCCGTTCTGGAGCGTGAAGTGATGGAGGTGATGCTCTCCGAAACGGAGCTCCAGCATTCCATTCAGATCATCTATTTCCATTCGTGCCTTGGCAGGATCGCCAGGCACCAGCGGGCCACACTTCCAGTTAATCTCGTTCCAGGCAGGCCGTTGCGGGTCTGCTGCGTAATAGGCGTAGGTATTGGCGTGATAGCGGTCTTCAATCTGTTGATGAAGCTTCAGTGCCGCTTCCATTTTTTTTGTGAATCTCTCAAAATCCGATAGATCTTGATCCTCCCGAATCAATACTCTTCCCTCTCTTCTAGCCCTGTCCGCATCTTCCTTCCCCGCCGGATCAATCAAATCCTCCCGCACCAACTTCCACCAATCCTGCGAGTTGTTCAGATAGATCTTCCCGTAGGGATCGTCCTCGCCCAGAAAACTGTCCATCTCCTCAGCCATGCCACTCCGTCCGATAGTCCGATAACTGGCCCGCAGCCAATGCCGCTCCCCGCGATTGCTCCAGGTCCTGTATTGCGCCGTCGGCAGCAGCTCCAATGCGCCAGGCGCATTGGCCATCACCGCAGTACAGTCGGCCGCATTGCGTCCCAGGATGACTTGCGCTGCCCCTTCAAACCCTGCCCGCATGCGCTTGTAGGTGGCGGGTGCGCCAATGGCTGGCATCACGCCATGCACCACGCCCAGAATGCGTTCGGCCATTCCCGGCAGTTGCGCACAGGCGCGGGCCACCAGACCACCCATGCTGTGCGTGATCAGGATCACTTGCTCGCAATGCTTGCCCTTGCTACGGTAATAAGCGGTAATGCGCTCGATCTCGCCACCTAATCGCTGTGCCGATACGCCGTTGCTCTGCAGCCAGTTGTAGCCCACCGCATGCACCGGATAAAGCATCTCGGCCGCGTCCCTCAGGTCTTCTTCCGAAATTGCAACAAAGGGCTTTTGCGCGCCCAGCTTGGCTGGATCTTGTCTGTCCATGACCAGCTCCTTCCAGTGCGAAGTGAGCCGGGCTCCCTGACTGGCAGGATCGAAGATCATCGCCATGCTGGTCTCCAGCAAGGAAAGAATTGGCAGGTAGCTGTCTGCATGCAGCTGTCCCCATCCGCGCCACTTGATACGCTCGGCATCGGTCGCCCCGGGTGCCAGAGCAAGCAGGATCTTGCTGGTATCGTCCGGTGAAGCAGGCCCATCTTCATCCACCTCGGTGATCTCGGGATTGAGCAGACGCTGTCGGTCCGCCGAAGTGCGAAGCAAGTGCTTGAGCAGCAATATGATGGCTTCCCAGGTGCCATCCGGGGGAAACCATGCCGCTCCCTTGTCGCGCCCGCTGACCTTGAGCCGCGTCCCCATGATGCCCGGCACGAACAGCAACGGCACCACCACCTCCGGCGTGGTCAGGCACAAGGCCCTGACCTTCATGTTCTCCCCGGTCAGTACGGATTGCGCCACATCATTGCCGGCCTCATCCCAGCTCGTGCCGACCAGACGGGTCGGCTCAACAGGAATAGCTGGACTAGTCATGGCTGGTTTCTTTGGGTAGCGACAACAGGTCGCAGGCGGAAACTATTGAGCACCTCGTCCCAGAGCTTTATGGCCTGTTCATCGGTCAGCCTGGTTTGTTGCGGATT
The DNA here is from genome assembly GCF_009668275.1 of Herbaspirillum sp. CAH-3. Taxonomy (NCBI): domain Bacteria; kingdom Pseudomonadati; phylum Pseudomonadota; class Betaproteobacteria; order Burkholderiales; family Oxalobacteraceae; genus Herbaspirillum; species Herbaspirillum sp. CAH-3. The sequence goes on from NZ_VSWE01000012.1 coordinate 208,702, forward strand.
GCCGTTCTTGTCGCGATAGCCTGTGGTCAGTTCGATCTTGAGTGCAGGCGTGTCGAGCGTGCCGTCGCCCTCGGTCTCCCAGATGAACTTGTGGCCGCGCATGCCGCGACTGCTGGGGGCGCTGGCCAGGAATTCCTGGCCCATATAGGGACCGGCCTGCCGCTCGCCCTTGCGCAGCACGTGCACTGAGTTCGCCATCTGGCCCAGCGTCTGCAGCACGCCCCCCATGCGATCCAGCAAGGGCTTGCTATGCGCGCTTCTTGCGAGCGGGTAGAACCAGACCGAGACAAAGGCATCCGGATGGCCGGCGATGGTGATGTCGATGCCGGCTTCTTCCATTTCCCATTCGGGGTTGGCGATGAAGCCGCCTTCGAAGCAGTAGCCCGATTCTGTCGGGATCTCATGGTTTGAGCGCTTGCGCAAGCTGGAGAGAATTTTGCGCATGCGGTCGATGGTGTAGTCCTGGCGGCTCATTGTTCCGGTTTTGGGTTTGCTCATGCCGGCCTCCTTCTTGAACACGTAACGAGTGCCGTCAATCCAACGGTATCCGTCCACCTGCGCTACTGATGTAATACCGCTTTGCTCCCAATACACAAAGATCCACGAGTGCGGATACGGTTTGAGCAACAACCGCAACAGACTAGGCTCGACGTTATGCTTCGTTGACCTCAGAGTCTTTTCCTTGGCCGCCATTTCGGTCTCGAACTCTTCCAGACTCGTGGCTTTAGGTTTCTCCAACCGCGCAAAGTCGTAACGATAATTGCCGCCGCTGAGTACCGATCCTGCTGGCATATCGACCAGAAAACGACCGGTACAAAAAGTTGAGATAGTTGGATCAGTTTCCTTTTCCTGTACTTTGTTCATGGTGGCAAACTTGGATTGAGGTGAGAGGCATCCAGATAAAAGAAAACTGGCAACGATGACCAGATAGGGAATAAGTCGAAACGATTTATTCATAAGCATTTTTATCCTGGAAGAATTTTTAGAATCCCCGATGTGTTCACGATTCTGATGATGGAATAGAGGGTGGACGCCTGCGCAACTTTGGCGTTGAAGGAAAACTGATGGTCATAACTCTCGTGTGACTTCAGCTTTCCTTCATGCTTGAACAACTGGACGACATGCGGCTGCGGGGCTTGACCAGACTCAGCCGGAACCGTGCCATCGCCTGGGCCTGTGCCGCTCTGCAAAATAAAAAATTGGTTATGGCTGTAGTACTGATCGAAGCTCAGCGTCAACGCGCCATTCAAGTCATCGGCCTCAAGCCGGGCCTTCATCGGATCACCGGACACCACGCGGTTGCATTTCCAATTGATCTCGTTCCAAGCAAGCTGCTGTGGGTCGGCGGCGTAATATGCGTAGGTGTTGGGGTGGTAACTGTCTTTAATCTGTTGATGAAATAGCTGTGCGACTTCCATTCGTTTTCTATACCGATCAAAGTCAGACGTTTCTTCAGTCGTGCGAACCGGTACCTTTCCCTCCCTCTCCGCCCGCTCCCTATCCTCCCTCCCCGCCGGATCAATCAAATCCTCGCGTACCAGCTTCCACCAATCCGACGTATTGTTCAGATAGATCTGCGCGTACGGGTCCTCCTCGCCCAAAAAGCTATCCATCTCCTCAGGCATCCCGCGCTGGCCAATAGCCCGATAGCTGGCGCGCAACCAGTGCCGCTCTCCTTGATTGGTCCAGGTCTTGTATTGCGCAGTGGGCAGCAATTCCAACGGCCCGGGCGCATTGGCCATGACCGCAGTACAGTCTGCGGCATCGCGTCCCAATACCACCTGCGCCATGCCTTCAAACCCGGCCCGGATGCGCTTGTAGGTGGCCGGTGCGCCAATGGCTGGCATCACACCATGGATGACACCCAGAATACGCTCGGCCATTCCTGGCAATTGCGCACAGGCGCGGGCCACCAGACCACCCATGCTGTGCGTGATCAGGATCACGCCCTCACAGCGCTTTCCATTGCTGCGGTAATACGCCGTAATACGCTCGATCTCGTCAGCCAATCGCTGCGCCGAGACCCGATTGCTCTGCAACCAGTTGTAGCCGACCGCATGCACCGGATAGAGCACCTCCGCAGCCTCTCTCAGGTGTTCTTCCGAAATTGCAACAAAGGGCTTCAGTGCGCCCAGCTTGGCCGCATCCTGCCGCCCCATGACCAGCTCCTTCCAGTGCGAAGTGAGCCGGGTTCCCTGGCTGGCAGGATCGAAGATCATCGCCATGCTGGTCTCCAGCAGCGAGAGAATGCCGAGATAGCTGTCTGCGTGCAGCTGTCCCCAGCCGCGCCATTTGATGCGCTCGGCGTCGGTCTTGCCGGGAGCCAGAGAGAGCAAGGTCTTGCTCGTATCATCAGGAAAAGCCGGGCCGTCTTCGTCCACCTCAGTGGTCTCGGGATTGAGCAAACGTTGCCGGTCTGCTGCCGTACGGCCCAAATGCGCGAGCGCCAGCGTGAGCGTCTCCCAGGTATTCTCAGGCGGAAGCCAAGCCGGCCCCTGATCACGCGCACTGACCTTGAGCCGCGTCCCCATGATGCCCGGCACGAACAGCAACGGCACCACCACCTCCGGCGTGGTCAGGCACAAGGCCCTGACCTTCATGTTCTCCCCGGTCAGTACGGATTGCGCCACATCATTGCCGGCCTCATCCCAGCGCGTGCCGACCAGACGGGTCGGTTCTGATCCACTCATCGTCTACTCCTTCACTATGCGCAGCCGCGCAATGCGCATGGCCATATCCTGGCTCAGCGCCGTACGGCCTTGTTCATCGGTAACGCCTTCAATGACGCTGCCGTCATCCAACTCGATGCGATAGCGCAGCTGCGCATGAGGCCGTCCGCTGCCGCGCCGCGCCAGGACGAATCGCTCATCGGTGCGCATCGTGCTGGCCGGCAGTTCCACGCCCGCAGGCGCACTGTCGGCGCCACCCACATGATGGAAATTTGCCGACCGGATGATGTGGTCAGCGCTGCTCTGCTGCGTAATGGCACCGCCACCCAGATCGATCTGCGCGCCCTGTGCCAGCAGCTTCAGACGGGGTGCTTGCAAGACGATTTCATCAGCCGCAGTGAGGACGATGCGCCGCGCTGAAGTCGCCTCGATGTCGCCCTTGTGCGTCTGCAATTGCAGCTTGCCGTTGGCGGCGGTCAACTGGATGCCAAGGCGCTGGGCAAAAAGGCTGATGCTCTCGGCCACGCGCACCAGCAGCTTCCTGCCCGCCGAAAGCTGCGTGTTGCCCACGCTGATCAGATCGATCTCCTTCTGCGCACCGATGGCCACACCCTCGTCGCTGCTGATGGCCACGCCCGCGGGCCCCGTCACCGCCACCACCGGCTTGCCACCGCCACTGCCTTCGGCCTGCGTGTTGCTGCCCGCTTCCCAGGCTTCGAGGCGCTCGCGCAAACTGTCCAGGCTCTGGGGCTGCAACTCATCGGCGTGATGCTTGCGGGCCAGTGCGGCCAGCTCCTGCTGCACGTCCTGCAGCACGCGCAACAGGCCCAGCATCTCGCCGCGATCCAGTTGCGAACCACCGGCCTCTTGCCGGGCTGCCGCACTGATCAGCACACCCTGTCCACCCCGCAAGGCCAGCGCCTGGTCGGTGCGCAGCTCGGCGCCTTCGCCACGGGCATCGCTGTTGCCGTCGATGCGGGGATGGGCAAGCCAGCCCAGGTTCAGCTCGCTGTGCCCATGTTGCGAGGCCAGCTGGACGCTGATCTGGCGCGGTGTGTCGTCCAGTCGCAGCTGGTTGTAGCGATGGCCTTGGATCTCCTTGCTTCTGAGGCCCGCCAGGAAGCGATTTCCCGGGAGGCTGCCGACACGGCTGAAGGTCGGTGGCAGGGACTGGCCGTTGTAAAGCCGGCCAATCACGATGGGCTTGTCAGGATCGCCACCGAGGAAATCGACGAGCACTTCGTCGCCCACGCGCGGCAAGCTGATCGCGCCCCATTGCCGTCCCGCCCAATGACTGGCTACGCGCACCCATGCCGAATCACGTTCGCTGTCGCTGGCGCCGGCAGCCCCCCTATGCTGGTGATCCTGCATGCGTGTACCGTGGAAGCGCAGCTTGACGCGGCCCAGCGCATCGCAGTACAGCTCTTCGCCTGCCGGGCCGACCACGTGCGCATTCTGCAGACGCGGTCTTGGCAGGTCCACGCGCGGGTCAAAGGCAGGTACCAGTGGCGTGCCGCGCCGCACGCACGTGAAGTGGTTGAGGTAGCGCAGCCCCTGCTGGCGGCAACGGCGCCGTAACGATGACAGTTCCTCGCTACTACCCGCCTGATCCGGTACCGCCCGCGGCAAGCGCTCTTCAAGCGAAGCGGGAAGGTTGTTCTCCGCGTAGGTTGCCAGCCGGGTCACGATGAATTCGCGCTCATGCGCAGGATGCTGATCCAATTCTGGATGCCCCTCCACGCTGATCCACTCGCCCACCCGCAGCGCGCGCACCGTGGAGTCAGCCTGGAACTCCTTGGTCTCCAGCGCCAGGCGCTGCATGCGCGTACTGGCCAGTTGGACAAGATCTTCACCATCGTCGGCGACGTGCGGCGCCTCCACGAGATAATCCTCCAGCAGCAGGGCGAAGCGGTCGCCCAGCTCGCCCTGCGCTGTCGACATCTTCACCTGGCTGCGCAGCGGCGCGTCCTGTACATGGTCCCAGGTATGGCGGCTGAGGCTGCCCGCCCGCAGGCGGCGCGTGGCCTCCCAGCGCAGGATGGCATCCTGCGCGCCGGGCGCATGGTCGCGTCGGTAGGAGACATCCCCTGCCGCATTGCGCGGCAGTTGCATGCCGTCGTTGAAGAGCACCAGGGTATGACGCGGGCAAGCGACGTGGCCGGGTGTCGGCGGCTCTGCCGGGCGGATGTGCCAGCCGATGCCGCGCCGCTTCCACAGGCGCCGCAGGAAGTCGGCATCGGATTCGTTGTGCTGCATGATGAATTCACGGACCGGATAACGCTCCGCCAGGAGCGACCAATCCACCTCCAGACAGCTGGCCAGCAGTGGATTGCCCTGTCGCCATTCGCTGGTGAGTATCTGGGTGACATCGGCCTCGCTGGCATGCAGGAAGACACGCGTATTGATGCGCTGGCCCAAGAGACTGAGTGCATCGCGCAGTACCAGCCGATAAGTGCTCAAGTCGCCATCGATCTGCCCTGCATGCACTTCGGCAACGAGACCGCATACCGATCGCAGGCCACCTTGATCGGTCACCAGCTGGACTTCCACCGGCAAGGCCATGAAGTCCTTGAGCGCCAGATCCTCGCGCGGCGACAGGCACAGCAGCTCATGTTCAGAACCGCCGCACAGGGCTTCGTACCCCGTCACCCGACGCACCAGCAGCGCCTCCTGCAAGGCTGCATGCGATCGCGGCAAGCGCAGCCGAATGGCGCGGGTCTGTTGGGTCCAGAGGGCAAATGCGTCGGAGAGCGTGCGGTAGGGCATGCGGACATCCTTGCTGGAGATTCCGTCGAGGCCGCATCCGTGATGCCAGGATGAGGTGCGCTGAACGGCAAATGGCGAGAGGAGGGGCCATGCTAGAAGAGGCCGGCGCGCAATGGTGCGAAAGGAAAAAGCTTTTGCCCGAAACTCGTCCGAGTTCGATGGCGCGCACTGCGCGCATGACATTGTGTTGTCGCCTGACGATCCCCGGCGGGGGCGCTATGATAGACGGCATGCCGGTAACGACCGGCCCATCCGGAGCCCCGCCCGATGCAGGCAGGCCCAACGCCCACCCCATAGGAGACAAGACGTGCCCCCCGACAACGCGCCACGCGCCCCCATTACCGCGGCCCATTACCGCGCCGACGCCCCCGTTGCCCATGACTGGCAGATCCCCGAGCACTTCAACATCGGCCTGGCCGCCTGTGACCGCTGGGCCGATGGCAGCGGCCGGGCAGCCATCATCGCCGAGGATGCCGACGGCAACGTCATCACCTGGAGCTTCGACCAGCTCAAGGTCCTGAGCGACCAGTTCGCCAACGTGCTGGCCGAGGCCGGCATCCGGCGCGGCGACCGCATCGGCATCTACCTGTCACAGCGCATCGAAACGGTCATCACCCACATCGCCGCCTACAAGCTGGGCGCGGTGACGGTGCCGCTGTTCTACCTGTTCGGGCCGGAAGCCATCGCCTATCGCCTCGACAACAGCGAAGCCGCCGCGCTGGTGACCGATGCAGCCGGCATGGACAAGGTCCACCTGGCCGGTGCGCTGCCGGCGCTGAAGGTGGTGTTCTGCGTGGAGCAGTCCGACATCGTACTGCCGCAGACCACCGACTTCTGGGATCGCCTGCGCGCGGCTTCGCCCGTCTTCGAGACGGTCAACACCCTGGCCGATGATCCGGCCATGATCATCTACACCTCCGGCACCACCGGCAAAGCCAAGGGCGCGCTGCATGCGCAGCGCGTCCTGCTGGGCCACCTGCCGGGCGTGGAGGTCTCGCACGACAGCTTCCCGCAGCCTGGCGACCGCTTCTGGACGCCAGCCGACTGGGCCTGGATCGGTGGCTTGCTCGATGTGCTGCTGCCTTCGCTGTACCACGGCGTGGCTGTGGTGGCGCGCCGCCTGGAAAAATTCGATGCGGCGACTGTCTTCGGTCTGCTGGCGCGGCATGGCATCCGCAACGTGTTCTTCCCGCCCACCGCACTGAAGATGCTGCGCGGCACTCCCGATCCGCGCGCGCAATGGGATTTCAGCTTGCGCAGCGTCGCCAGCGGCGGCGAGACGCTCGGGGACGACCTCATCGCCTGGGGCCACAGCGCACTGGGCGTGACCATCAACGAGTTCTACGGCCAGACCGAATGCAACCTGGTAGTGTCTTCGTCCGCCCAGCTCTATCCCAGCGCATCAGGCAGCATGGGACGCGCCGTGCCAGGGCACGACGTGCAGATCGTCGATGAAGAGGGCGCCATCCTGCCGCGCGGCGAGGTCGGCCATATCGGCATCCGCGCACCGGATCCGGTCATGTTCCTGCGCTACTGGCGCAATGAAGAGGCCACCCGCGAAAAATTTGCGGGCCAGTTCCTGCTCACCGGGGACCTGGGCAACATGGATGAAGCCGGCTATATCCGCTACCTCGGCCGCAATGATGACGTCATCACCAGCGCCGGTTACCGCATCGGCCCGGCGCCGATCGAGGAATGCCTGATGCGCCACCCGGCGGTGCGCATCGCCGCCGTGGTCGGCATCAAGGATGCGCTGCGTACGGAGGTGGTGAAGGCTTTTGTCGTCCTGCAAGACGGACATGCCCCGGAACCCGCACTGGTGGCGGCCCTGCAGCAGCATGTGCGTTCACAGCTGGCGGCGCATGAATATCCGCGCGAAATTGCCTTCGTCGATGCGCTGCCCACCACAGCCACCGGCAAGATCATGCGCAAGGCCTTGAAGGAAAGTGCCGGGCAATCCTGCTGAGGCCCGTGCTCAACCCCCGTGCACCAGCCATTGCATCAGCCACGACAGGCCGAACAGCAGGGCACCGATCAAGCCGCCCACCAGCGTGCCGTTGATGCGGATGTACTGCAGGTCGCGCCCGATGTTGAGTTCGATCTGGCGTGACAGTTCGGCCGTGTCCCACTGCTTGATGGTGTCGCTGATGTGGCGCGTGAGCAGTTGCGCCACATCCAGGCTGAGGCTGGCAATGGCCTGCTCCAGGTGCGCGTTGAGCGAGCTGCGCAATTGGGCATCTTCCTGCAGGGCGCGGCCTATCCATTGGGTGGCCGCGCTGGCCTGGGCGTGCAGGGCCGAATCGGGGCGCGCCAGGTCCTGCCGCAGCCACTGGCGCAGGCTCTCCCAGAGGCTGCCCACATAGGCGTTGACGGCCTCCCCCTGCAGGATCTCGCGCTTGATCTCTTCAGCCCGAGCGCGCAGGGCCGGGGCCTCCTTCAACCGCGCCACGAAGCCGGCCAGCTGGCGATCGAAAGCCTGGCGCAGGGAGTGCTGCGGATCTTCGGCGATGCCGGTGAGGAGCTTGTCGAGGATGTCGGCGAGCGTGTCGGCGGACTTCTCGCCGATCCAGTTCGACGGCAGCAGTTTCTCGATCTTGGGATATTCGCGCTGCAGCCATTCCACCATCCGCTCGGCGATGAAAGCGCGCGTCTGTTCGCGATTGAGCAGCTCGGCCAGGGCCACGATGGCGCGATCCAGCAATTGCTGGTGGCGGCCGTCCAGGGTGAGCGTGTCGAGGATGCTGGCCAGCGAGCGCGACAGGTCCAGCTTGCCCAGCGCGGTCTGCAAGGCCTCACGCACGAAGGCCTGGATGCGGCGGTCATCGGTGAGCGTGAGCACCCCTGCGACCGCCTGCGCCATGTAGCCGCCCAGGCGCGCCGCGTTCTCGGGCGCAGCCATCCAGGCCGAGAGCCGCTGCGCCGGATCATGGCGGCGTACCAGCCCGGCCAGCGACTGCGGACTCAGGAATTTTTCTTCCACGAAGACGGCAAGGTTGTCGGCGATGCGGTCCTTGTTGCGCGGGATGATGGCCGTATGGCGCGCCAGGAAGGGCAGGGGAATGCGGCGAAACAGCGCGGTGACCGCAAACCAGTCCGCCAGCGCGCCGACCATCGCGGCCTCGGCCATGGCGCGCAGCAAAGCGGTCCAGAGCGAGGGCGGTGCCAGTGACGCCGCGACGAACAACACGGCAGAACCCAGCAGGCAAGCCAGGGCGAAACGTTTGGCACGATGCAAAGCGAGTGACTTATCCATGGCAGCTCATGAGAAGGAATCCGGCGGTGAACTCGCGGCATGAGACAGGAGTGCAAACTAAAGGCAAAGTTCTAAAGATTTTCGAAAGATCACTAGTAGATCTTCGAAAAATGCGCACTCAAATATCGGCCGCAATCTCGATAAATTTCGATTATTTAGCAAGAGATTCGAGGGTATAAGTGCATTGTCACCGATAGTTTGTGCGTTTGTAATTGTAGCTAATCGACCGTCACCCCTAGCCGCCTGATCCTTGCGCTCATGAAAAATCCAGAGACTCCACCGAGCGCCCGCGTCATCTTCGGACAAAACGTCCGCAGGGTCCGCCGGCTGAAAGAGATGTCACAAGAAGAACTAGCCTTCCGTGCTGACATCAGTCGCACCTACCTGAGCGAAGTCGAGCGCGGGGAAAGGAATATTTCCGTCGACAACATGGAGGCCCTGGCCTTCGCGCTGGAGATGGAACTGCCCGACCTGATGCGCCTGCGGCTGTTGTCGCTGCCCAGCGAGGAATCGCGCTGAGGGCCATGTTCCCCTTGGGGGCGCGTTGCACGCGCGGCTGCTGCACGGCGCCGCCTTGCGGCTTTTTTTAACCTTGTTCTCGACCGTTTTTACGTACGGTCATTTGTACTTCCTGTTTTACGTTTTCCTGTACGTCTCTTGTCTCGTACAGCTCTTTCGCTCGATGACACCCCGTCCTGGCGCCGCCCAAGGCCGACAGCCAGTGTCAGGGTTCAGGGCCGGGTTTCGGGGCCAGCACGCAGGCCCTGGCTTCGTGCAAGGCTTGCCTCAGCCCTTGCCCGGCAAGCTCACCGGTACCTCGGGAAATCGCAGCGTGAAGACCGTGCGCTTCCCCGGTTCACTGGAGGCGCTGGCAGCGCCCCCGTGCAAGGCCATGATGGTGCGCACGATGGCCAGGCCCAGGCCGCTGGAACCGCTGGCGCTGCTGCGCGAGGGGTCGGCGCGGTAGAAGCGGTCGAAGATGCGCTCGATCTGATCCGGCGGGATCCCCGGCCCGGGATTGGCCACCCCGATCAGGGTCGCGCCCGCCACCACGGTTGCCTCCAGGCTGATGCTGCCCTGCGGTGGCGTATAGCGGATCGCGTTGGCGACCAGGTTGCCCACCGCACGGCGCAGCAGGGTGGCATCGGCATGCAGCACGCCGCTGCCGGCCACTGCAATGCGCACCTGCGCCTCTTCGGCGATGCCCTCGAAATACTCGGCGATGCGGTTGAGCTCCTCGGCCACATCCAGCGGCTGTATCTGCAGGACCACGTGGGCGTTGTCGGCGCGGGCCAGGAACAGCATGCTCTCCATCATGCGCGAGAGGCGCTCGTATTCCTCGATGTTGGAACTGAGCAGGGCCTGGTATTCATCCAGGCTGCGCGGCTTGCCCAGGGCGACCTGGGTCTGCACCATCAGGTTGTTCAAGGGCGTGCGCACATCATGGGCAAGATCGGCGGAGAACTGGCTCAGTTGCTGGAAGCTGCGATGCAGGCGGTCCAGCATGTCGTTGAAGGATTGGACGATCTCGTGCAGTTCGCGCGGGGCAGCCTGCAGATCGAGCCGGGTATCGAGCTTGTTGGCCGAGATGGCGCGCGTCTGTGCGGCCATCATGCGCAAGGGACGCAAGCCGCTGCGCACCAGGAAATAACTCAGGAGCGTGGCCAGCACCGTGCCGATGGAGGCCGCCCACCACACATCGGCGCGATAGTCGGCCAGCAGCAGCATGCGATCCGAGGCCGTACGGACCACCAGCACGATGGCCTTTTCGCCCGAGCGCGTGACCGGCATGCTGGCCATGTAGCGCGCACGCAGGTCACCCATGCGCAAGGCTTCGATGTGATCCCAGCTGCGGATCTTGATGGTGGACAGGTCCACACCGGGCGCCGTGCGCGTCGGATCATGACTTTCCATCAGGGTGCTGCCATCGGCGCGGGCGATGCGCACCAGCAGCTGGTCATGGCCGGAGAGGGTGTCCAATACCAGGTGGCGGCGCGTGAGGATGTCCTCCAGTGAGGCCGCATGCTCAACCAGGTGATTGATGGAGCGGCACTTGCCGGCCAGCTCTTCGTCGTCGCGCGCCTCCAGCTGCATGTGCAGCGAGTGCGACAGATAACTGCCTACCGCCGTGAAGAGCACCAGCGCCAGCAGCCCGAAGAGCACCACCAGCCGCAGGCTCATCGAGGCCGTGGCACGTTTCACTGCCGCACCTCGAACACGTAGCCCATGCCCCACACGGTGTGCAGCAGCTTCTGGTCAAATCCTTCATCGAGCTTGGCGCGCAGGCGGCGTACGGCCACGTCCACCACGTTGGTATCGCTGTCGAAGTTCATATCCCACACCTGCGAGGCAATCTGGGGCCGCGACAGCACCTCGCCCGGACGACGGATCAGCATGTGCAGCAACGCGAATTCCTTGGCGGTCAGGTCGATGCGCTGTCCGGCGCGCGTGACCTTGCGGCGAATGACATCGACCACCACATCCTCGTATTCGATCAGGTCCGCTTCACGGCTGGGTCCGCGCCGCAGCAGCGTGCGTACGCGTGCCAGCAGTTCGGTGAAGGCGAAGGGCTTGACCAGGTAATCGTCGGCGCCCAGCTCCAGGCCCTTGACGCGGTCTTCCACTTCGTCACGGGCGGTGAGGAAGAGCACCGGCGTGTCATGCGTGCGGCGCAGTTCGCGCAGGATGTCCCAGCCGTTCATGCCGGGCAGCATCACGTCCAGGATGATCAGCTTGTAATCCAGCGTGCGCGCGTTGTGCAGGCCATCCACGCCGGTCTGTACCCAGTCCACCACGAAGCCGGACTCGGTCAGGCCGCGACGCAGGTATTCGCCCGATTTGGGCTCGTCCTCTACCAACAAGATGTGCATGATCGGAATTCCTGACGGACAAGCCCGTATTGTGACCCAGCCGCATGCGGCATTCATTACAAATGTGTAATGACTGGGCAATGTTTCTGTACGGACCCGCTCCCTAGAATCCCATCCAACGAATCGCCAACGCAGCACGGCGATCGCGCCATCCCTGGCGGCGCACCTTGCGTGTCGCGCCAGTGGTCTTGTGAAACCGAACCCAAAGGAGTCCCCTCATGAAAACCTCGCATCTCGTCCTCGGCGCACTGGCTACCGCCTTCTCCCTGTCGGCCTTCGCCCAAACCACGGTGACCACCCAGGCCGCACGTGACCAGGCCAACCTGAACGCCCGCAACAACTATCCGGTGGTGCAGTTCCAGGCCAGCAAGACGCGCGCTGATGTGGTGGCCGAGCTGCAAGCCGCACGCCTGGGCGAACCACTGCAGAACACCGGCGCCAAGCCTTCGGTTTCCGACAGCAGCACCCAGGGCCAGGCGCTCGATTCCTCGCTCTACAACGGTGCCTGAAGCCCTCAGGCCACGCGCTGCCGGCCTTCCAGCAGGGCGGTGAACTGTTTACCGCTCATGGGCCGGCCGTACCAATAGCCTTGATACAGCGTGCAGCCCTGCGCATGCAGCAGGTCACGCTGTTCCATCGTCTCCACGCCTTCGGCGATGATGGACAGTCCCAGGCTCTGGCCCAGCATGATGATGCTGCGGATGATGCTGGCCGTGGCCGCATCGTCCTGCATCCTGCGCACGAAGCTCTGGTCGATCTTGATCTGGTCGATGGGAAAGCGTCCCAGGTAGGACAGGGACGAATAGCCGGTCCCGAAATCATCGAGCGAAATCGCTACATCATGCGATTTGAGCTCATTCATTTTTTCGATGACCTCATCGATTCTGTCGATCATCATGCTTTCGGTCAGTTCCACCTTCACCGCCTTGGAGCTGATGCGGTGCTGGCGGATGGTCTCGTGGAAGCGCGCCACGAAGTGGTCCACCTTGAATTCCTGCGCCGACACATTGACGGCCACCACCAGTTCACTACCCAATCCCCCGCGCTGCCACTCTTCGAGATCGCGGCAGATGGCTTCCAGCACCTGGTGGCCGATCTCTTCCATCAATCCCAATTCTTCCGCCACCGGAATGAACAGCGCCGGCGACACCATGCCCTTGACCGGATGCCGCCAGCGCACCAGCGCCTCAGCCCCCACCACATCGCCTTCAAAGGTGACCTGCGGCTGGTAATGGACCACGAACTGGCGCTGCGCGACCGCGGTCCGCAATTCCACTTCCAGCGCGCTGCGCTGGCTGGCCAGGGCCTGCATGGCCGGATCGAAGAAGCGGAAGACATTGCGGCCCGCAGCCAGCGACTGCACCATGGCCAGCTTGGCCTGCATCACCGCTTCCTCGGCTGATTGCACTTCACCGCGCAGGATGTTGATGCCGATGTTGAGGGAGTAGGGGAAGCTCACGGTGGACCCGTGCGGCTCGGCCAGTGCGGCGATGAGACGGTTGGCCAGCGCCTCGCAGAAGCGGATGCCTTCGGCCAGTTCGCTCATCGGCAGGTCGCAACCCAGCGCAAAGCGCTCGCCATCGAGCCGCGCCAGCGTCTGGTCGGGGGCAACACAGGCGCCCAGCCGTCGCGCGCATTCCTTGAAGAGCAGGTCCGCATCGTCAGCCTTGACCAGGCCATGCGACAGGTCGGCGCGATGCATTTCCATATAGAAGACCACCAGCGGCAAGCCGTGTGCCTGTTGCCGCCCCAGGCCACGCCGCAGGCGATCGAGGAACAGCTTCTTGTTGGGCAGGTCGGTGACGGGATCATAGAAGGCCAGGCGGTCGATGCGACTTTCTGCTTCCAGCCGTTCGGAGACATCGATGATGACCCAGATCTGGTCGCCCTGGCGCGTGCCGTCGATGACCGCGGTATGCAACTCTGCCGGAAAGCTGCGGCCATCGGCGCGCTTGAGCAGCACGATCTCGCCAGTCGCGCCATGCGGGCGCAGCAGGGTCTGGTTGACGTAGAGGCTTTGCTGCTGCGCGTCCTCGAAGATCTGCGCGCTGGCCAGCGTGGTGAGCCCAGCGCCATTGATCGCGAGCATGGACTGCGCGGCATCGTTGGCGAAGGCGATGCGTCCATCGCGCACGAACAGCACGCCCGCCGGGATATTGCCCAGGATCGCCGCCTGTTCGTCGAAGAGGGTCTTGAGGCTGGTCTGCATGGCATCCATGCGATGGGCCAGGAGACCGATCTCATCTTTCTGCGTGAGGGCGATGCGGGTATCGAATTGTCCGCGTTCGATGCGGCCGGCAGCGACGGTCAGCTTGCTGATGGGCGCGAGGATACGGCGATAGACCAAGAGGCCGATGATGAGCAGCGCCACCACTGCCTGCGCCAGCAGCACGCGTGTCTGGAAGCGCTTGTCTGCAGCGAGCTTGCGCTGCAGCTGGGCATCGGATACCACCACCTGGACGCTGCCCAGCGTGAGCTTGCGGTCCGGCTGCTGCATGGTCAGCGGCAACGTGCGGGTGAGCAGGCTGCCGGCGCGGCGCAGGGGCTCTTCCTTGCGCGCAAGGACTCTCTCCTCGGGGTCCCGCACTTCCACCGAGACCACCTGGGTATCGAGCATGCTTGCCTGCAGCAGGGCCAACATGTCGTTCTGGTCGAGGCTCCACACCGGCAGCACCAGGCTGTGCGCGAGGGTCTGGCTTTTTTCATCGACCAGGGCGGTCATTTCCTTGCTGATCTGCTGCTCGCGCGTGTCGTTGAGGATGGTCAGCGCCACCACCACCGGCAGGCTCATGGCCACCAGCATGGCGCAGGCGATATAGAGGCCGAGGCTGGTGGTCTTCTTGATCATGGCGGGCCGTGCGGGTCAGGAGTTGATTAAGAGGATGGCGTGGACTTATTTGAACCAGTCCATTTTGTAAGTTTCGATGGCCTGTCGTTCGATGGGCGTCAGCCGGTCGTTCTGCAGTTCGATCACGCGCGGGCGCGTGCCGCGCATGGCCTGGCGCACCTGTCGGGTGGAACCGTGTGTCTGGATCAGGTCCAGCAGGGCAGCGTTGCGATGGATTTTTTTGAGGCCGTCCAGCAGGGCATCGCGGATATCGTCGCGGCCCGGGGAGGTGTAGAAGAAGAGATCGGTCGGGTAGTACAGCACCAGGTCCGGGACGATGGCGAGCTGGTGGGCGGGGTCGTAGGTTTCCAGTTCGCTGGTGGCTTCGAAGATGGAGCGGTTGTAGAAGTCGAAGCGTCCGGCCTTGAGCATGTCGAACAGGTTCAGGTAGTTGCTTTGCGCCACCTTGAGCTGGTTGGCCTGCATGATGCTGGTATCGACCCAGCCGATGCCGGAGCCGATGGTGAAGGTGCGCAGGTCATCCAGGGTGCGGATGGTGCGGGCGCGCTCCAGGCTCTCGCGGTTGGCCAGCAGCACGCGGTAGCCGCCGCCGCCGAGGTAGATGGGGAAGGGGATGGCTTCGAGGGTGCGGGTCATGCCGCTGCCGGCGGAGGTCGCTATGAGGTTGCAATGTTGAATTGCATTTAAATCTGACCCACTTTCCTCGGAAATTTGCATCCTAAGTTGACCCATGTTTAGACCACAATCCTGCTCATGATAGCGAGCGGGAGAACGGAGTGATAAACGTGGCCCTAC
>NZ_VSWE01000013.1:0-207150 GCF_009668275.1 Herbaspirillum sp. CAH-3
GTGCGAAAACCGGAGGGCGGGAGGGAGGAATCAGGCGCTGCGAACAGGAAATCGCGGGATGGAAACGGCTTCGTGAGAAAGCGGAAAGAGCCCGACGGGCTCCTTCCCTTGCATGGCAGGATCAATCTTCCTCGACCCAGTCCACCACGGCCCCCAGCGAGCGCAGGTTTTCCACGAACTTGGGATGGGCGCGGCGGATCGGCAGGGCATTGCGGATCTCGGAGCGTCCCTCGATACTGGCGGCCACCATGAACAGCGCAATGGCCACGCGGATGATGTAGGGGCTTTCCACCGAGGCCGGCGACAGCGGCAGGCCGCCGAAGGTGATCAGGCGATGCGGATCGCCCAGGAACACATGGGCACCGAACTTGGACAATTCGCTGCTCCAGCCCATGGCACCGTCGTAGATCTTGTTCCAGAACATGGTGTTGCCCTCGGCCTTGACGCCTAGGGCGATGAAGATGGGCAGCAGGTCCACCGGCAGATAGGGCCAGGGCGCGGCTTCCACCTTGGTGAGGATGTTGCTGGTGAAGGGTTTGACCACCTTCAGCGGCCCGTTCTGGCGCGTGTGCGACCAGCCGTTTTCATGCACCACTTCCACGCCGAACTTGGCGAAGGTGCGGTCGATCAGCGGGAACTGTTGCGGCGCGCTGTTGCGCACGCGGACCTGGCCGCCGGTGATGGCGCCCATGGCGAGGAAGGTGGCGATCTCGTGGAAATCCTCGTCGAAGCGGAATTCACCGCCGCCCAGCTGCTGGCCGCCGCGCACGGTCACGCGCGAGGTGCCCAGGCCGTCGATCTGCACGCCCATCATCACCATGAAGCGGCAGAATTCCTGCACGTGCGGTTCGGAGGCGGCATTGGTGAGCACCGACTCGCCCTCGGCGGCAGCGGCGCACAGCACGAAGTTTTCGGTGGTCGTGACCGAGGCATAGTCCAGCCAGTGATCATTGGCCTGCATGCGGCCTGCGGTGCGGATGATGAGCGAATCGGGGCTGCTCTCGACCCGGGCACCGAAGCGCTGGAAGACTTCGACGTGGGGATCGATCTCGCGCACGCCCAGCGTGCAGCCCTTGACGTCGTTCTCCAGCCGCGCCACGCCGAAGCGGGCCAGCAGCGGCGGCACCAGCATGATAGAGGAGCGCATCTCCTCCGGCAGGTGGTGCACTTTGGGATCGAAATGGGTGTCGCGGTGGTGCAGTTCCAGCACGCCGCTGGCATAGTCCACCTTCACCTCGCTGCCCAGTACGCGGAAGATCTCCAGGATCTTCTTGACGTCGGTGATTTCGGGGATGCCGATCAAGCGCAAGGGCTGGTCGGTCAGCAGGGTGGCACAGAGGATGGGGAGGACGGCATTCTTGTTGGCGGAGGGGATGATGTCGCCGCGCAGCGGGCGGCCACCGTGTACGATGAGATTGGACATGAAGAAAATCGTTGATTCAGTCAGACGGAGTGCGCCGGAAACAGTCTGCCCCGGCCGGGAATGGACAGATTATGCGCCGCCCGGTTGCAGCCAGGGAAGCAAATTGTGCCCCGTTGCAGCGGCCTCTTCGGGACTTGTCGTCTTGTCATCTTCTTCTCTTGTGGCCATGCACAGGTGAAGCTTGCTGCATTGAAAGCCAAGTTTCCGTATCATGGCCGCTCTTGGATGATCGCACTGACAAGGTTTTCGACGATGTTTCGCACGCAGCAGCTCCGTTCCGGTAATGATTTACGCTTTTCCCTGCTGATCCTGCCTGGCCTGCGCCGCGCCGGCATGGTGGTCCGCCTCCTGATGTGCAGCGTCTTGCTGCTGGCGCTCACGGCGCTCTCGGGCAAGGTGAGCGAGGCCCACGCCGCCGGCTCCACGGCCGGCAAGCACCGGGCCGCCAGCAGCGGCGCCAAGGGCCGCAATCGCAGCGTACGCAAGAAGGCCGCCGCGCCGGCCAAGGCGCGCGCCCCTGTACGCGGGCGTCGGCGTGGCCGCGCAGCGGCCGCTGCCGTGGCGGCCACAGGCGCTGCGGCTGCCACCGCTGCCGTGGCCAGCCCGGCCCCGGCCATCACCACCAACACCAAGCCCGAGCTGCTGCCGCGCTGCGGCTTCACCGAGGCCTCGCGCCGCCACATCTTCTCGCGCGGGGTGTACGTGCTCGATGAAGAAACCAATACGCCGCTCTTCGAGCGCAATGCCGATACGGTCGCGCCCATCGCCTCGGTGACCAAGCTGATGACGGCCATCGTCTGGCTGGACCAGAAGTCGCTGCCCATGGCCAATCGGCTGGAAGTGACCGAGGACGACCTGGACAACCTCAAATTCACCCACTCGCGCTTGAACGTAGGGGCCAGCCTGTCGCGTGCCGACATGCTGCACATCGCCCTGATGTCTTCCGAGAACCGCGCTGCCGCCGCCATGAGCCGCGACTATCCGGGTGGCCGTCCGGCCTTCATCGCCGCCATGAATGCACGCGCCCAGGCACTGGGCATGCCCCATACCCATTTCGAGAACGGCACCGGACTCTCGCCCGAGAATGTCTCGACCCCGCGCGAGCTGGCCGAACTGGTCAAGGCTGCCAACCGCTACCAGCTCATCCGCAATGATTCGCTGGACAAGCAGAAGATCATCAACATCGGTCGCGGACAGTTGCAATACATCAATTCCAATCGCCTCATCCGCTACGGCCAGGTCAATGCCACGGTGCAGAAGACCGGTTTCATCAACGAGTCCGGCCACAACATGGTGCTGCGCCTGCTGGTGCATGACCGCCGCCCGGTGATCGTCACCATGCTGGGCAGCGGCACGGCCGATGGCTCGCGCCTGGATGGGGTGCGCATCGCCAAGTGGCTCAACTGCTCGCTGAACTGAACTGCCACGCGGCCGGCGCCATTTCGGCCGGCGCTTGCGACAGCCGCACCCGGTTGCGGCCTTCGCGCTTGGCCTGGTAGAGCGCCTGGTCGGCGGCCTTGACCACTTCCTCGATGCTGCGGTGGATGCCACGTTCCAGGCATGCCACGCCGATGCTGATGGTGAGCCGGCCGAAGGGGCTGCGTTCATGCGGGATCTTCTGCCCCTGCAGTGTTGCGATGATCAGTTTGGCCACATGCACGGCGCCCTCGGCATCGGCTTCATCGAGCAGCACCACGAACTCTTCCCCGCCATAACGTCCGGCCCGGTCGCAGTGCCGCGAGACCGCAGCCTTGATGCAGCGGGACACCGCCACCAGCGCATAGTCGCCCGCCTTGTGACCGTAGGTATCGTTGTAGAGCTTGAAGAAGTCCACATCCGCAAACAGCACTGCAAAGCGCGCCGATTCGTTGCGCTGGCATTTATGCCAGGCCTCCTGCAAGGCGTCGTCCAGTGCGCGGCGATTGAGCAGGCTGGTCAGCTTGTCGGTGCGGGCCTGCTCTTCCAGCTGCTGGTCCAGTTTGCTGCGGCGGAAGAATTCTTCGCGCAGGCGGCTGATGAGGTAGGCGGCCGCCGTGCTGAAGAGCGCCATCAGGAACACCACCGCATAGAACATGCGCATCCATTCACGGAACAGCGCCTCCTTGGTGTGGCCGATGAAGACCACCCAGCGCGTCTGCGGTACGCGCACGTAGGTGTAGAGACGCTGCACGCCATCCTGCCGGGAACGCGTGAAATAGCTGCCTTCGGCCGGTGCGCTGGCCGCCAGCAGGTGTTGGAGTTGGGGGGCGTTTTCCACCCGGGAGCCGATGAAAGCCTCGTCATAAGGCAGGCGCATGTAGGCTACCCCGTCCACCGAGTAGAGCGACATGACCGCATTCTTTTCCAGCGACATGGCCTCGAACAGCTGCCGGAAATAATCCAGGTAGAGCACCATGAAGACCACCCCGCCGAAACTGCCATCGACATGCACCAGGCGCTTGGAGAGCACGATCACCTGGGCCCGCCGTTCCAGCCGCACCGCCTGCGGGGGCGAGATGTAGAGCGCGTCGCGCGTGTCCTGTCGCGGCACGTCGAAGAAATCGCGTCCGGAAAAATTGCCCGGCATGATCTCCTCCAGCACGGGCGAGCCGACCACGCGCTGGCCATCGGCATCGATGATGCCTTGGGCGACGATGTAGCCGGCCTCGATCTTTTCGCCGAGCAGGAAATCCAGCTGCTGCTGGGGCGGCATGCGATGCAGTTGCGTATGGCGATAGCGCCACGCCAGGCTGTCCAGCGCCAGCGAGAGCAGCTCCATGTTGCGCGAGATCGAGCGCTGCGCGATACGCGCCACGTTGAGGGTGTGATTGATCGAAATGCGTTCTACCTGCTTGTAGCTCTGGTAGAGCACCACACTGGTGATGACCCCTGCCATCAGCGTCAGTGAGCCGACCAGCAGGGTCATGTTGCGTTTGAGGCGTTTGATTTTTTGTCTCCCCGTACCTTGTCATGACAAAGCGTTCCCTGGCGCAATATCGCACCGTGAAAACCGCTTGGCAATGAAAAGGCAGCCGGGGAAAACCTTATGGCATCAGGCCATAAATCCGGGCCGAGGATTCACCCCACAGGGCGTCCTGGTCAGCCGGAGAAAGGCGGCGCGTGGCCCATTCCCGCACCACCGCCACCACCCTTGCATAGGAGGCGGCCAGCAGGCAGACCGGCCAGTCGGAGCCGAACATGAGACGCTGCGGACCGAACAGTTCCAGCGCCGTATCCAGGCACTGCACGATGTGATCGAAGTCGCGCGTGCACAGTCCGCGCAGCCAGTCGGCCTCGGTCAGCAGGCCCGAGATCTTGCAGGCCACGTGGGGCATGGCGGCCAGCTCGTGCAGCTGCTGGCGCCAGCGTTCATAGGCGGCGCGGCCCTTGCGGAATTCCTTCAGGGCCGGTTTGCCGAGGTGATTCAGGACCACCCAGTGCTGGTCGTGCAAGGCGCAGAGCTGGCGCAACTGCGGCAGGTGGCGCTCATGGGTGAGCACCTCCAGCACGTAGTCGCGCTCCTGCAGCCAGCGCACGCCCTGGTTGAATTGCGGTTGGGCCAGCGCTTGCGCGGCGGCATCGTCGTCCTGCATGGGATGACGCAGCCCCAGCATCTTGGGGCGGCCCCATTGCTCCATGCGTTCGGCCAGGTGCGGCGAGGCGATGTCATCCCAGGCGATCACGCCGGCGATGCGCGCATCGCGCCGCGCCATCTCCAGCAGGAAAGCCGTTTCCTCGTGGCCCGGACGGGCTTGCACCGTGATCGACGCATGCAGGCCCTGGGCGTCCAGCAGGGGCTGGAACTGGTAGGGCAGGCGGTCTTGCGCCAGCAGGTCCATGCCGGTACCGATCCAGGGATAGTCCTCGGAACGATAGCGCCAGAAGTGCTGGTGCGCGTCGATGCGCATCGGCCCCTTGATCCTTCTCACCGGGGCCGGTGGCATGCGCAATTCACGATGCAGGGTCAGCATGTCAGTGATTGTGTCGCGGCAGGGTTTGTGCCACGCCCTGGTACTTCAGGGCCAGCTCCATGCAGGCACCGGTCTCCAGCTGGCCGACCGTGCTGCGATAGATTTCCTGCCACGGCGTCTGGCTGGGCGGTACCGGCGGGATGCCTTCACCCTTGCGGCGCGCCAGCTCTTCCTCGCTGATGAGCATGTTGCATTGGCCGGTGTTGAGGTCGATGCGCACGCGGTCGCCATCGCGCAGGTACGCGAGACCGCCACCGACTGCGCTCTCGGGCGAGGCGTTGAGGATGGAGGGACTGTCGGACGTGCCGGACTGGCGACCATCGCCCAGCGTGGGCAGGGTCGAGACGCCGCGCTTGATGAGCGCATCAGGCGGTTGCATGTTGACCACTTCGGCCGAACCGGGCCAGCCTACCGGACCGGCACCGCGAATGGCCAGCAGGGTGTTTTCGTCGATCTGCAGTGCCGGGTCGTTGATGCGGGCGTGGTAGTCGTCCGAACCATCGAAGACCACGGCGCGGCATTCGAAGATGTTTTCCTGGCCGGGCGTGCTCAGGTAACGTTCGCGGAAGGTTTCCGAAATGACGCTGGTCTTCATGATGGCGAAGTCGAACAGGTTGCCCTTCAACACCAGGAAACCGGCGCGTTCGCGCAGCGGGGCGGAAAATGGGTAAATCATTTCCCGGTCATTCGATGCACGGCCTTGCAGGTTCTCGGCCATGGTCTTGCCGGTGGCGGTGATGCGCCCGGCGCGCAGCTTGCCGGCCTGCTGCAGTTCCCACATGATGGCCGGCACGCCACCCGCACGGTGGAAGCGTTCACCCAGGTACTTGCCGGCGGGCTGCATGTTCAGCAGCAGCGGCACGTCGTAACCGTACTTCATCCAGTCTTCCGAATGCAGTTCCACGCCCGCATGGCGCGCCATGGCCATGATGTGCGGCTGGGCATTGGTGGAGCCGCCGATGGCAGCATTGACCACGATGGCATCGAGGAAGGCCTCGCGCGTGAGGATCGCCGAGGGACGCAGGTCTTCATAGGCCATGCCGACGATGCGGCGGCCGGTCTCGTAGGCCATCTGGCCGCGTTCGCGATAGGGCGCGGGAATGGCCGAGCAGCCGGTCAGCGACATGCCCAGCGCCTCGGCCATGGCGTTCATGGTGGAGGCGGTGCCCATGGTGTTGCAGTGGCCGGAGGAGGGTGCCGATGCAGCGGCGATTTCCAGGAATTTCTCGTTGTCGATGCTGCCTGCCGAGAGCAGCTTGCGGCCCTTCCAGATGGCCGAGCCCGAACCCACCAGTTCGCCATCCATCCAGCCGTCCAGCATGGGGCCGCCGGAGAGCACGATGGCCGGGATATCGACGGTGGCCGCTGCCATGATCTGCGAGGGCGTGGTCTTGTCGCAGCCGGTGGTGAGCACCACGGCATCGATGGGGTAGCCATGCAGGATTTCCACCAGGCCCAGGTAGGCCAGGTTGCGGTCGATGGCGGCGGTGGGACGGCGGCAGTTCTCGAAGATCGGATGCAGCGGGAATTCCATGGGAATGCCGCCGGCATCGCGGATGCCATCGCGCACCCGCTTGGCCAGCTCCAGGTGGATGCGGTTGCAGGGGCTGATGTCGCTGCCGCTCTGGGCGATGCCGATGATGGGACGGCCCGAGCGCAGTTCTTCGGCGGTGATGCCGTAGTTCATGAAGCGCTCCAGGTAGAGCGCCGTCATGTCGATGTGATCGGGATTGTCGAACCAATCCTGGGAGCGGAAGCGTCGGGGTGTGGCGTGTGGCTTGTTCATGGATTCCTCTGGGCCGAAAGGCGTGTGGATAAGTTACGCGCCCAGCCAGCCGGCATCGACGTAGTATTCGCGGCCGGTGCACTTGGCGCCGCTGTCGGAGGACAGGAACAGCGCCAGGGCCGCGACATCATGCGGATCGACACGGACCGGCAGGCATTGCGCAGCCAGGATTTTCGCCTCTTCTTCGGGGGTGTGCCAGAGCAATGTCTGGCGCGGGGTGCGGATGGCACCCGGGATGATCGCATTGACGCGCACGCCATCGCGGCCGAAGTCGCGCGCCATGCCGTGGGTCAAGCCTTCGATGCCGGCCTTGGCGGTCATGTACAGCGTCAGGTCGGGCAGGCCCAGGTGCCAGGAGATGGAACCGAAATTGAGGATCACGCCGCCCTTGCGTTCACGCATGCCCGGCAGTACGGCCTGGGCGCAGAAGAACTGGTGGCGCAGGTTGACTGCCAGGCGTTCATCCCAGTAGGCGGGGGTGACGTCTTCGCTCTTGTGGCGGTCATCATTGGCGGCGTTGTTGATGAGGATGTCGACGCCGCCCATGACGGTGTCGATCTCGGTGAAGGTGGCGCGCAGGGCGTCCAGGTTCATCAGGTTGCAGGGGAAGAAGCGCGGTGCCACGGCGGCATCCTTGAGCGAGGCCACCAGTGCCTCCGAGGGTTCGGTGGCGATATCGAGGAAGCACACCTGCGCGCCTTGTCCGACGAAGGCTTCCACCAGCGCCGCACCGATGCCGCTGCCGCCGCCGGTGATGACGACCCGCTTGCCGGCGAGGCTGCGATAGAGGGCGTGTTCGAAGGCGGGGGTGGTGGCTGCGGTCATGCTTGGTACTCCAGAGGAAAGGATGGGCCGCAGGTGCGGCCCGGAAACGATATAAATAATTATTTCAGTGTTGCGCTCAGCGGCCCGAACGGGTACTCACGTCGACCCACACCGCCAGCACCAGGATGCTGCCCTTGACGATCATCTGCCAGTAGGTGCCCACGTCCAGCATGGACATGCCGTTGTCGAGGCTGGCCATCACCAGTGCGCCGATCAGCGCACCATAGATGGTGCCGGAGCCGCCGCGCATGGACGTGCCGCCGATGAAGCAGGCCGCGATCGCATCCAGTTCGCCCATGTTGCCCGCCGACGGCGAACCTGCGGCCAGGCGGGCAGTATTGACCAGGCCGGCCAGTGCGCACATGAGGCCCATGATGCCGAACACCCACAGCTTGACGGCCTGCACGTTCACGCCCGACAGGCGGGTAGCTTCCATGTTGCTGCCCACCGAATAGATGCGGCGGCCGAACACGGTCTGCGTGCTCACATAGCTGAACAGGCCCAGCAGCGCCAGCAACAGCAGCACCGGCACGGGAATGCCGTCATAGCTGTTGAGCGTGCGCACGAAGGCCAGCAGCACCGCGCCGATCACCAGCACCTTCAAGCCATCGCGCCAGAGGGCCGCCAGCGGCAGGCCGTGGCGGCTGCGGTTGACGCGGCTCATCCAGGTCAGCGCCAAGGCCAGCACGAACAAGGCGATGCCCAGCGCCACGCCGATCTGCGGCGGCAGGTAGCCCTGGCCGAGATAGACCATGTTGTCCGACACCGGCGCAATGGTGAGGCCGCCGGTAATGCCCAGCAGGATGCCGCGGAAGGCCAGCATGCCGCCCAGGCCGACGATGAAGGAGGGAATGCCCAGGTAAGCCGTCAGGTAGCCGTTCAACAGGCCCAGCCCCAGGCCGAAGCCCAGTGCCAGCACCAGGTTCAGTGCCAGCGGCAGGTGATGGCTCACGTCCAGGAGCGCAGCGATGCCGCCCAAGAGGCCCAGCAGCGAACCCACCGACAGGTCGATTTCACCGGCGATGATGACCAGCACCATGCCGCAGGCCAGGATGCCGGTCACCGACATCTGGCGCAGCAGGTTCGACAGGTTGCGCGGCGTGAGGAAACCGCCGTCGGTCATGAAGCTGAAGAAGCCCCAGATGATGGCGATGGCGATCAGGAGGGCAATGATCTTGTAGCGGCGAAACACCAGCTTCAGGTTGGCCATGCCGCCCGCTCCACCGACCGCACCGCCGGTGGCGCTGCCCAGATTGCTTGTAGTCATACCGAATTCACCTTGTGATGTTTTGTCAGACCGCCACCGCGCGTGGGGACGCTTGCGGGACGGGCTGGTTGATGGCTGCGGCCAGCACGGTTTCCTGGCTCAGGTTGTCGTTGACGAAGTCGCCGCGCAGTTTGCCTTCGCCGATGACCAGCACGCGATCCGACACGCCCAGCACTTCGGCCAGCTCCGAGGAGACCATGATGATGGCCAGGCCCAGCTTGGCCAGCTCCGAAATGAGCCGGTAGATCTCGGCCTTGGCGCCCACGTCCACGCCGCGCGTGGGTTCGTCCAAAATTAATACTTTGGGCTGCGCCAGCAGCATCTTGGAGAGCACCGCCTTCTGCTGGTTGCCGCCCGAGAGTCCGGTGATGGGCAGGAAGGGGGTGGCAGTCTTCACGCGCAGGCGGCTGATCTCGCCCTGGATGGTTTTCAGTTCGGCGCTGCTGTCGATGCGCGTACCGCGCGAGAAGCGGTTCAGCACGGTCAGCGTGATGTTCTGGCCCACATCCAGGTCCGGCACGATGCCATGGTGCTTGCGGTCTTCCGGCACCATGCACAGGCCCTGGCGGATGGACTTCAAGGGCGAGCCGGTATCGGCCGGTTTGCCTTCGAGCAGCACCTGCCCTTCGTACCGTCCGCGATAGGCGCCGAAGATGGCCGAGACCAGTTCGGTGCGTCCTGCACCTACCAGTCCGGCAATGCCCAGGATCTCGCCCCGGCGCACCGAGAAGGAGACGTCATCGACGCGCTTGCGGCGCGGATTGTCGATGTCGTAGCAGGTGATGTGGCGGGCTTCGAGCACCACTTCGCCGATGGCGTGGTTGCGCTCCGGGTACATGGCGGTGATTTCGCGGCCGACCATCTGGGTGATGATCTTGTCCACATCCATGTCCTGCATGGGCGTGGTGGCGATGTGCTTGCCATCGCGTATCACCGAGATGGTGTCGCAGATCTCGGCCACTTCGTCGAGCTTGTGGGAGATGTAGACGCAGGCCACGCCGCGCGCCTTCAAGTCCTTGATGATCTTGAGCAGCACCGCGATTTCGGAGGCGGTCAGCGACGACGAGGGTTCGTCCAGGATCAAGAGGCGCGCATCCTTGTTGAGCGCCTTGGCGATTTCCACCAGCTGCTGGTGGCCACCGCCATATTGCGAGACCGGCAGGGCCACGTTGATGTCGGGCATGTTCAGCTCGCGCATCAGTTCTTCGGCGCGGCGATACATGGCGGGGTAGTTCATGCGGCCACCCGGCAGGGTGATCTCGTGGCCCATGAAGATGTTCTCGGCCACTGACAGCTCCGGTACCAGCATCAGTTCCTGGTGGATGATGACGATGCCGGCGGCTTCGGTGTCACGCACCGAATGGGCCTGCAGCGGCTTGCCGTCCCACAGGATCTCGCCCTCCCAGGTGCCATGGGGATAAACGCCGGAGAGAATCTTCATCAGCGTCGATTTGCCCGCGCCGTTTTCACCGCACAGGCCCACGCATTCGCCGGGGCGGATCTTGATGTCGATGCCGTCCAGGGCACGCACACCGCCAAAGCTTTTGACGATGCCTTTCATTTCTAACAGATACTCGGACATGCCTGTTCTTTCCAAGAAGCCTCTGGAGCCTGCGCCCGGCGGACTTGCCGGGGGCGCAGAGGGCGACGCCGGCTACCGTTGCGGCAGCCGGCGTTCGTCACTCAGGAATCAACGGCCGTCGATCTGGGCCTGGGTGTAGAAGCCGTCATCGACCAGCACCTTGACGTTTTCCTTGGTCAGCAGGATGGGCTTCAGCAGCAGGCTGTCGACCTTCTTGAAGCCGTTGTCATACTGGGCGTTGTAGGTCGGCTTCTCGTTGCGG
Source organism: Herbaspirillum sp. CAH-3 (assembly GCF_009668275.1). Classification (NCBI taxonomy): domain Bacteria; kingdom Pseudomonadati; phylum Pseudomonadota; class Betaproteobacteria; order Burkholderiales; family Oxalobacteraceae; genus Herbaspirillum; species Herbaspirillum sp. CAH-3. The sequence goes on from NZ_VSWE01000013.1 coordinate 11,096, forward strand.
GCCAGTTGCACGGACAGGTTGGCCGCTTCGGTGGCGATCTGCTTCAGGGGCTTGTAGACGGTCATGGTCTGGGTACCGGCCACCACACGCTTGACCGCAGCCAGGTCGGCATCCTGGCCCGAGACCGGCACCTTGCCGGCCAGCTTCTGGGCGGCCAGGGCCTGGATCGCGCCACCGGCGGTGCCGTCGTTGGAGGCCACGATGGCGTCGATCTTGTTGTTGTTGGCCGTCAGCGCATTCTCGACGATGGACAGGGCTTCGGTCGGGTTCCATTCCTTGACCCATTGCTGGCCGACGATCTTGATGTCGCCCTTGTCGATGTAGGGCTTGAGGGCCTTCATCTGGCCTTCGCGGAACATCTTGGCGTTGTTGTCGGTAGGCGAGCCACCCAGCAGGAAGAAGTTGCCCTTGTTCTTGACCTTCAGGATGCCCTCGGCCTGCATTTCACCGACCTTCTCGTTGTCGAAGGAGATGTAGGCGTCGACATCGGCGTTGAGGATCAGGCGGTCATAGGACAGCACCTTGATGCCGGCCTTCTTGGCTTCCTTGATGGTGTTGGTCAGGACCGTGGCATTGAAGGGGACGATCACGATCACGTCCACGCCGCGCGAGATCAGGTTCTCGATCTGGGAGATCTGGCGTTGCTCGCTGGCATCGGCCGATTGCACAAAGACCTTGGCGCCCAGCTTTTCGGCGGCGGCTGTGAAGAAGTCGCGGTCGCGCGCCCAGCGCTCCACGCGCAGGTCATCGATGGAAAAACCGATCTTGGGGTTCTTGGCGTCGGCCATGGCGCTGCCGGCCACCATGGACAGGGTGGTCACGGTCATCAGCGCCAATACGGTCTTCTTCAGCATTGCCTTCATAGTCCAGTCTCCGATTTGAATTGAATTTGAATTGATTATGATTTTTGAAGCGGCGTGACCCGGAGGAACCGGTGGCCCGTTTTGGGGCAATCGCTTCCAATGGCGCGTGGGGCCGAGCTTGTCAGGAATGGTCCACGCCGCATGATGGTGCGAGGGGGATACTAGCCCCGGGCCAATCCCCTCTACAATTACGAAATTCACCAAACGGCTTAGTGATTCTTTTTGTTGCAGGAGCACATATCCGTCATTTCGACGATGGCTCGCTACAATTCGACGAACACGAGAACGGCGCGCCCGACGACGCCGGCAAACAGGAGACACAGCGTGGCTAAAACCCCCACGGTGCACCGGATTGCGTTGCTCTTCAATGGCAACAAGATCTTCGATCGGGAAATCATTTCCGGCATCGGCGAATACATCAGCAGTACCCGCGCCTCCTGGGACCTGTACCTGGAGGAGGATTTCCGCTGCCGCCCGCAGGGCATCGAGCGCTGGGCCGGGCACGGCATCATTGCCGACTTCGACGATCCCGTGACGACCGCTGCGCTGGAAGGCGTGCAGCTGCCGGTGGTGGCCATCGGCGGTTCCTATGCCGACCCTTCGCAATACCCGGCCAACCGGCCCTATGTGGCCACCGACAACTACAAGATGGTCAAGCTGGCCTATGACCACCTGATCGAAGCCGGCCTGCAGCATTTCGCCCTGTACAGCCTGCCCGAGTCGCCCTGCAACCGCTGGGCGCAGGAGCGCGAGCGCATCTTCACCGACCTCACCGGCGCCGATGGCATCACCGGCCACATCTATCGCGGCGTGGGGACCAGTGCGCAATCGTGGGATGCCGCCGTGGAACAGCAGATCGCCTGGGTGCGCAGCCTGCCCAAGCCGGTGGGCATCATCGCCGTCACCGATGCGCGGGCGCGGCAGTTGCTGCAGGCCTGCCTGTTCGCCGGTATCGCGGTGCCCGAGCAGGTGGCCTTGATCGGCATCGACAATGATCCGCTGGCGCGCGTGTTGACGCGCATCCCCTTGAGTTCGGTGATCCAGGGCAGCGTGGAGATGGGCCGCACTGCGGCCCACCTGCTGCACCAGATGCTGCATGGGGCGCGCTTTCCGGACACGCGCATCATGGTGCCGCCGGTGGGCATCAACGTGCTGGCCTCCAGCCGCCATGAGGTCCGCAACCATCCGCATGTGATGCAGGCGATGCACTTCATCCGCCAATACGCCTGCCAGGGCATCAAGACCGACCAGGTGGCCGATTACGTGGGCATTTCACGCTCGTCGTTGGAATGGTATTTCCGCCGCGAGCTCGGCCGCAGCGTCCATGACGAAATCCTGCGCTTCAAGCTGGAAGCCGCCAAGCGCATGCTGGAGCAGGCCGGCAGCCACGCCGCCGAGATTGCGGTCAGCTGCGGCTTCACCACTGTGCAATACCTGCACGCGGTCTTCAAGCGCGAACTGGGCTGCACGCCCAAGGAATACCAGGAACAATTCGCCGCCGGACTGGAGCGCTCGGCGGCACCGTCGGCCTCCGCTGTCCGATCCAAGAAGAAAACCACGGGGCCCTCCCTTCTTACCACCACAAAATGACGCACTTCACCCTCTCCCACACCACCTCCGCTGACGGTATCCGTCTCTACACCTTGCGCAACCACACCGGCATGCGCGTGACCATCAGCGACCTCGGCGCCACCATGGTCAACTGGTGGGCACCTGATCGCTATGGCCGTCAGGCCGATGTCCTGCTGGGCTACCAGCGGGTCGAGCAATACGCGCACAACCCGGCGTATTTCGGCGCCATCGTCGGGCGCTGGGGCAACCGCATCGCCGGCGGCCGTTTCGAACTCGACGGCGTGGCGCACCAGGTCGATTGCAATGAAGGCGAGAACCACCTGCATGGCGGCCGCGAGGGTTTCCATGCCCAGCGCTGGCAGGTGCAGCCGGATCCGGAAGGCTTGCGCCTGATGCTGGTCTCGCCGGCAGGGCAGGCGGGGTTTCCGGGCACGGTGATGGCGTCGGTGCTGTATCGCCTGGATGACGAGGGCCAGTTGCGCATCGATTACACCGCCACCAGCGATGCGGCCACGCCCATCAACCTGACCTCGCATGCGTATTTCAACCTCAATGGCGGCACCGGCGACATCCGCGACCACATCATCGCCATCGAGGCCGATGGCTACCTGCAGGTCGATGCCAAGCTGATTCCGGAAGGCCGCGCCGATGTGGCCGGCAGCGCCTTCGATTTCCGCCAGCCTGCCCCCATCGGTCCGCGCCTGGACTGGCCCGATCCGCAACTGAAGCTGGCCGGTGGGTTCGACCATTGCTATTGCCTGCGCAGCGAACACGAACCGGCACCGGGCGAGAGCCGCGTGACGCAGGCCTTGCGCGAAGTGGCCAGCGTCTACGAGCCGGGGTCGGGGCGCGAATTGCGCGTTTCCACCACCGAGACCGGGCTGCAGTTCTACAGCGGCAATTTCCTCTCCGGCGTGCAGGGGCGGGGCGAGCAGCCGTATGCCATCCATGATGGCTTCTGCCTGGAGGCGCAGTCCTATCCGGACCAGGTCAACACGCCGCTGCGCGAAGCGGTGATCCTGCGGCCGGGGCAGGTGTATCGGCAGACCACGGTGTATCGCCTGGGCGTGAGGGACTAATTGCACTGCGTCTTGAGAACGTATTGAAAATTTTTTAGAAAGTGGCGTTACCTTCGCCCTTGCCGCTGACATCTCTTCCTTCTCTCCTTAGCCTCCCCGGGAAACGGCGCTGTTGAGCACAGCGCCGTTTCCATCTCCCCATCTGCATATCTGTTGTATTTGCGCCCAGCGTCCGCTGGTGGGTCGTCTTGCGCAAACGCGGGACTTGCCGTGGGGCTCTCGTTCAAATAACCTAACGGTTAGGTTTATGAAAATCTGTTCGCACAAGGGCTTGCGCGTTTCCGTCTTTACTCGCAACGAGCACTGTCCGCCGCACGTGCACGTGGGTAATGGGCGCTGGGATGCCCGGTTTCGCTTCAGCTTCTGGCACAACGGCGTTGCCTTGTGGGACGTGAATCCACTATGGATTGCTCCGGCGGCATCGCTGCTGGAAGAGTTGAGACAAGTGATTGAGCAGCCGGTGAATCTGCGGCTGGCCCGCCAGCGATGGTGGCTGAGCCGACAGTCGGTTTGCCTTGAGCATCAACACTGGGACAGGGATAGTGAAGAGGTGGTGAGGCCCAGCGAATGGCGAAGAAATGCGGTCGCGATCCTCTGGGCAGGCTATTTGCCATTGCGGGACCGGACCGAATTGCAACTTGCGGGACAAGCACGTCCCTTGGAGATCGAACTATGACGATCAAAGCGAAGAAGCGTGACAATCCTCCTGTCACCGACGAAGTTCTGGAGCAGGCGATTGCCTTGGGCCAGAAGCGGCGGCGTTCCAGTTTGCAAGCCGTCGAGGTAACGTATATGCCCGGTCTCGAATCTCTGGCCATCTGTTTCGCCGACAAAACCGGCATCCTGCTTCCCATCGACAGCTATCCGGAGTTCGCTGCGTTGAGCGTGGCTGAACTGCGGCGAATCGAGATCGGCTACGCCGGCAGCGCCCTGTGTCTTGAGGAACGGGACCTGCATGTCTCCATTGAAGGACTGGTTGCGTCCAGCCCTTCTCTGATGAAGTTGGTCACCACTGTCGCCGCTGCTCGTAACGGCAGCCGCAGCAGCGAGGCCAAGATTCTGGCAGTACGCGAAAATGGTCGGAAAGGCGGACGGCCACGCAAGCTGACCGACGCCAGCTAGCCGGGACGATCTGGCAGCCGTTGCGCTCAACCTGTGCGCTTCCGTATTTTGACCTTTTCCTTCATCTCCAGACGAGAATTCATTAGCTCGTCTAATATCCCCATTAAGCCCGGCTCAGCTAATCAGTCCCCGCGTGATGCGCCATCATGCGGGGACTGATTAGTGTCGCCTTGCTGCGTCCTTCACTTCCCCTCCAGAGCGCCCGTGCGCGCTGGCTTGCGTTCTCAACCCCGATGGCAGGAACCATGGAACTCCAGATCAACGACAAGACTTACCAGATCACCTCCGATGCCGAGACCCCCCTGCTGTGGGTGATCCGCGATGAACTCGGCATGACCGGCACCAAATACGGCTGCGGCCTGGCCCAGTGCGGGGCCTGTTCCGTGATGGTCGATGGCGAGGTGCTGCGCTCCTGCGTCATGCCCGTCGGCGCCATGGCCGGACGCAAGGTCACCACCATCGAGGCGGTCACCGCCGATCCGGTCGGCCAGAAAGTGGTCGACGCCTGGGTCCGGCACCAGGTGCCGCAATGCGGCTATTGCCAGTCCGGCCAGGTGATGGCCGCGACCGCCTTGCTCAAACAGGTGGCCCAGCCCAGCGACGAACAGATCGTCGGCGCCATGGTCAACCTCTGCCGCTGCGGCACCTACAACGCCATCAAGGCCGCCATGCATGAGCTTTCCGGCGGTACCGGCGCACCGGCAGCCGCTGCTGCGGCCACCACGCCTGCCGCACCGGCCGCTGCCGATGGCATCAACAAGGCTGCCGTGGCCGCTGCCGCCGTGGTCGGCGTCGGGGCTGTCGCTGCCATCCAGTGGAGCAAGACCCAGAAGGCCCGGGCCGGCAAGGAGCAAGCATGAACCAGCCACACGATCTTCCCCTGCACGAATTGCCGCCGGACGGTGCACCAGTCAACGTCTCGCGCCGCCGCTTCCTGCTGGCCTCGGCCGGCACCGCCGCCGGTGCGCTGGTGGTCGGCTTTACCTTGCCGGCCGGCAATGCCCGGGCCCAGGCCAATGCCACGCCGGCAGCGCCCGGTACGCGCGTACCGGCCTTCCTGGAAATCCGTCCCGACAACAGCATCCACCTGCAAAGCCCCTTCGTCGAAGGCGGGCAGGGCATCTTCACGGCCATGGCGCAGATCGTCGGCGAGGAACTCGATGCCGACCCCGCGCGCTTCGTGGTCCACAACGCGCCCGCCAATGACCAGTACAAGGTGATGGACATCGGTATCCGTATCACCGGCGGCAGCATGTCGGTGCGCACCAGCTATCCGACCATGCGGCGGGTGGGCGCACTGGCGCGCCACCTGCTGCTGCAGGCCGCCGCCAACCAGTGGCAGGTGCCGCTGGAGAGCCTCACCACCGAGCCCGGCCGGGTGGTGCATGCGGCCAGCGGCCGCTCGATCAGCTATGGCGAACTCGCGCCCAAGGCGCAGGACCTGCCCAATCCGCCGCTGGAGACCATCAAGCTCAAGGACGACAAGCAGTTCCGCTGGATCGGCAAGCCGCTGGCCCGGCTGGACGTGCTGGACAAATCCACGGGCCGCGCCCAATACGGCATCGACACGCAAGTCGAGAACATGCTGCAGGCCGCCGTACAACACGCCCCGCGCCTCGGGCTGGAGGTCGGCAGCATCCGCAATGAAGCCGAGGTACGCAAGATGACCGGGGTGCATTCGGTGCATCGCCTGCCGGGTGCCGTGGCCGTGGTGGCCGAGCGCTGGTGGAATGCCAAGCGCGCGGTGGAGGCGCTGCAGGTGGACTGGAGCGATCCCGGCCCGGCGCCGGATCGCCGCTATGTGCCGGCCGACTTTTCCACCGAAGGGTTTGCCGAGCAGCTGGCCAAGTCCACCGCTGCCGTCGATGAAGCCGAGACCGAAGGGGATGTGGCCAAGGCTTTGGCCGGTGCCAAGACCGTGGTCCAGGCCAGCTACCGCAGCCAGTACCTCAATCATGCCCAGCTGGAACCGCCTTCGGCCACGGCCCGTTTCAACGCCGATGGCACGCTGGAGATGTGGCTGCCCAACCAGGCCCCGGAAATGTTCCAGGCGGCCATCGCCAAGCAGACCGGATTGGCGCCGGAGAAGATCACCATCCATTCGCCCTTGCTGGGCGGTTTCTTCGGTCGTCACTTCCTGTACGAAACGGCCATGCCCTTCCCGCAGGCGATCCAGCTGGCCAAGGCCGTGGGCCGCCCGGTCAAGGTGATCTGGAGCCGCGAGGAAGAATTCGCCCGCGACACCATGCGCCCGATGGCCGTGGTGCAGTTCCGTGCCGGACTCGACGACAAGGGTTTCCCCATCGCCATCGAAGCCATCAGCGCCACCGAAGGACCGACCGAATCGATTGCCAACAAGCGCAACAAGATCGACCCCACTGCGCTGGAAGGATTGGCCGGCAAGTCCTACCAGTTCGCCCACAAGCGCATCGGCCAGCGCTTTGTGAAGAATCCGCCCATCGTCGGCTACTGGCGCTCGGTCGGCAATTCGATGAATGACTTTTTCTACGAAGCCTTCCTCGACGAGATCGCCGACAAGGGCGGCCAGGATCCGCTCGATGTGCGCCTGCGCCTGCTGCAGGGCAATGAGCGCCTGACCACTCTGCTCAAGGCGGCCGTGGAGCTGTCCGGCGGATGGAAGCGCGGCCCCTTCACCGCCCCCGACGGCACCCGCCGCGCGCGCGGTGTGGCCATGGCCAAGGCCTTCGGTACCGAGACCGCGGCCATTGCCGAAGTCTCCATCGAGAACGGCCAGGTGCGCGTGCACGACATCTGGGAAGCCATCGATCCGGGCCGCATCGTCAACCCGGCCATCGTCGAGGCCCAGGTCAACGGGGCCATCACGCTGGGCTTGTCGCAAGTCCTGCTGGAAGAGGTGGTCTACAAGGAAGGCGCACGCGTGGCGCGCAACTACGATCTCTATCCCATCCTGCCGCCGCAGCGCATGGCGCGCGTGCATGTGAAGATCATCGAGAGCGGCGCCAAGATGGGCGGCATCGGCGAACCGCCCCTGCCGGCCGTGCCGCCGGCGGTGGCCAATGCGGTCTCGCACCTGACTGGCCAGCGCATTCGCAGCATGCCGCTGTCGCATTACACCTTCAAGGCCTGATGGCAGACTGACGTATCCATGACTGATCAAAAAAACGGCAAGCTGCGTGTCTTCCTGCTGATCCTCGCCGCGCTGCTGATCGCCGCAGCCTGGGTCGCCCTGCGTACCCCGGCCTCGCCCTTCGACAGCGCAGCTGCGCCGCCGCCCCCCTCCGCCGAGCTGATCCAGCGCGGCGAGTATGTGGCGCGCCAGGCCGATTGCGTCGCCTGCCACAGCACCCCCAAGAGCAAGCCCTTCGCCGGTGGCCTGGAAATGGCCACCCCGCTGGGTGCCATCTACGCCACCAACATCACGCCCGACCGGGGCAGCGGCATCGGTGACTACAGCCTGGCCGAATTCGACCGTGCGCTGCGCCACGGCGTGGCGCGCGATGGCCATCGGCTCTATCCGGCCATGCCCTATCCGTCCTACGCCAAGATGTCGGATGAGGATGTGAGCGCGCTCTATGCCTACTTCATGCATGGCGTGAAGCCGGTGGTGCAGGCCAACCAGGAGAGCGACATCCCCTGGCCGCTCAACATGCGCTGGCCGCTGGCGTTCTGGAACCTGGCCCTCACCAGCCCGCATCCCTACCAGCCCGATCCGAAACAGGATGCCCTCTGGAATCGCGGTGCCTACCTGGTGCAGGGGGCCGGCCACTGCGGCAGCTGCCACACGCCGCGCGGCGTGGCGATGAACGAGAAAGGGCTCGACGGTGGCCATCCGTTGTACCTGTCCGGCGCGCTGCTGGATGGCTGGTATGCCCCCAGCCTGCGCGGCGACGTCAATACCGGTATCGGCCGCTGGAGTGAAGCCGAGGTCGTGCAATTCCTCAAGACGGGCCGCAACCAGCATGCGGTGGTGTTCGGTTCCATGGCCGATGCCTTCAACAACTCCACGCAGTTCCTGAGCGACCAGGACTTGCAGGCCATCGCCCGTTACCTGAAGTCGCTGCCGGGTGATCCCAAGCGCGATGGTGATCCGTGGAAATACGATACCGGCACCACCACCGCCCTGGCCGCACAACGCCTGGACAGCCCCGCTGCGCGTACCTACATGGCCAAGTGCGCGGCCTGCCATGCGGTCGATGGACGCGGGCGTGCGCCGTGGATTCCACCGCTGGCCGGCGCCGTCTCCTCACTGGCCAAGGAGGATGCATCGGCCATCAACGTGACCTTGAATGGTTCGGTGCGCGTGGTGGCCGATGGCGTACCGGATTCGTATCGCATGCCGCCCTTCCGCAGCCAGTTGACCGATGCCGAGATTGCCGATGTACTCAGCTTCATCCGCAGCAGCTGGGGCAATCACGGTGGCGCGGTCAAGGTCGACGACGTCAAGACCCTGCGTGAGCGCACCAATCCGGCCAGCAGCAATCCCATCATCCTGCAGATGCGCTGATTCGATTTTTCATGAAGTCCCGTTCGGACCGCTGACCTTTGCAGGCAGCGGTCCTTTTTTCATGACGGGAGGGGAGAGGGAACGCCGGTGTGCAGGAGCGTAACTCAAACGGCAGTGCCGGCCGCTTTCATGGCCGCCACCGAATGCACCGGCGACAAGGCCACGCCATTCTTGACGGCCAGCACTTCGGCCATCACGCTCACCGCGATTTCGGAAGGGGTCTTGCTGCCGATGTAGAGCCCGATGGGTCCGCGCAGCCGCGCCAGGCTTTCTTCGGTCTGGCCGAAGTGGGTGATCATGCGGTCCTTGCGCGCGGCGCTGTTGCGGCGCGAACCGATGGCACCGACATAGAAGGCCGGGCTGGCCACCGCTTCCAGCAGCGCCAGGTCATCCAGCTTGGGATCGTGGGTGAGGGCGATGACGCAGCTGCGCTGATCGGGACGAAAATCCAGCACCGCATCATCGGGCATCTCGGTGACGATACGCACGCCCTCCACCGACCAGCTGCCCAGGTATTCCGAACGCGGATCGCAGATCGTCACTGCAAAGCCGTTGAAGAGCGCCATCGTCGCCAGGTATTCGGCCAGCATGCCGGCGCCGATCAACAGCATCCGGTAATCCGGCCCCATGGTATGGCGCAGGGTGTTGCCGTCGAACACCAGTTCGGCCGGCGAGTCGCTGACTTCGATGCGGCTGCTGCCATCGTGGCAATCCACGCGGCGACAGACCAGCTGGCCACGTTCCAGTGTACTCACCAGTTCTTCCAGCATGCCCGGTGCGGGATCGAATTCGAGCAGCAGCGCCAGCGTGCCCCCGCAGGGCAGGCCGAAGCGATGCGCCTCCTCGGCATCGATGCCGTAGCGCACCTGTTGCGGTGATCCTGCTTGGCCCCATGCAGCGGGGCGCTGGCGCAGGTACTGGAACAGCAGGTCATCCTCGATGCAGCCGCCGGAGACGGAGCCGATGAGGCGGCCATCATCCCGGATGGCCAGTTGCGAGCCGACCGGACGCGGCGAAGAGCCCCAGGTCGAGACCACGGTGGCCAGCAGCGCGCTGCGGCCATCGCGCCGCCAGTCGCGCAGGGCGCGCAACACCTTGAGGTCGGAAGTATCGTTCATTGCGGCGTCAGTTTACGTTGAATCGGAGGTCCAGTCTGCCATGACATCCGGGCCGGAACTAATTAGCCGGGCTTATAGACCAATTAAGCCCGGTCCGCCTAATCCCGGAGCCAATGATGAGGCAGAATCTGCAAGCTCGCACGCAGTGTGTCCGCATGCCGTTGTGCCGGGGCGCGCGGTGGCGGATGTCGCGGGAATGACTCGCTTGTCTTCGCGATGGTCCCGGAATTTCAGGCAAGAATCATCGCGAAATAGGTCTGTCTTCCCGGCTTGCCGGACGCCACAATCATCCATTTTCAAGACAGGTTGCCCACCCCTGACCTGTTCTTTCTCAACGCCAGCTTATTGGCCCGTTACTGAGGAGATCCCCATGCCAGTCCACGCTTATGGCGCACATGCCGCCGACAAGCCCCTCGAACATCTGGAAATCACCCGCCGCGCCACCGGCCCGCACGATGTGCAGATCGACATCGCCTATTGCGGCATCTGCCATTCCGACCTGCACCAGGTGCGTTCCGAATGGGCCGGCACCCAATATCCCTGCGTCCCCGGTCACGAGATCGTGGGCCGTGTCGCGGCCGTCGGCAACCATGTCAGCAAGTTCAAGGTCGGTGACCTGGTCGGCGTGGGCTGTATCGTCGACAGCTGCCAGACCTGCCCGGACTGCGAAGAAGGGCTGGAAAACTATTGCGACAACATGGTCGGTACCTACAACGGCAAGACCGATGACGCGCCCGGCTGGACCATGGGCGGCTACTCGCAGCAGATCGTGGTGCATGAGCGCTACGTGCTGACGATCCGCCATCCGGAAGCGGACCTGGCTGCCGTGGCCCCGCTGCTGTGCGCCGGCATCACGACCTATTCGCCGCTGCGCCACTGGGGAGCCGGTCCCGGCAAGAAGGTCGGTGTGGTCGGCATCGGCGGTCTTGGCCACATGGGCATCAAGATCGCGCACGCCATGGGCGCGCACGTGGTGGCCTTCACCACCTCGGATTACAAGCGCGCCGATGCCAAGGCCCTGGGTGCCGATGAAGTGGTGGTCTCGCGCAATGCCGAAGAGATGGCTGCGCATGCCAAGAGCTTCGACTTCATCCTCAACACCGTGGCGGCACCGCACGACCTCGATGCCTTCCTCGCGCTGCTGAAGCGTGAAGGCACCATGACCCTGGTCGGCGCACCGGCCACGCCGCACCCGTCGCCGAATGTCTTCAACCTCATCCTGAAGCGTCGTTCATTGGCCGGTTCGTTGATCGGCGGCATCCCCGAAACCCAGGAGATGCTGGACTTCTGCGCCAAGCACAAAATCGTGGCCGACATCGAGCTGATCCGCGCCGAGGAAATCAACACCGCCTATGAGCGCATGCTCAAGGGCGACATCAAGTATCGCTTCGTGATCGATAATGCCAGCATGGCGGCCTGATGGCCCATGGTTGACCTGATGTCGTCGTGAACGAAATCGGGCGGGCACCCACAAGGTGTCCGCCCGATTTTTGATGACTGAGCGAAGTGGCAGGGACGACTCAGTCCCTGACGACTTCACCACCGAGATACTGCGCATCGGTCACCGGCTCCATCCACTCCACGTTCTTGCCATCGAGCAGTTCGGTGATGGCCATGTGCGTCATGGCGGTGGTGTCGGTGGCACCGTGCCAGTGACGGCGTTGGCAAGGGCACCAGACGACGTCGCCGGCGCGGATCTCGGTGCGCGGGCCGCCTTCGCATTGGGTCCAGCCTACGCCTTGCGTCACGATCAGGGTCTGGCCGAGCGGATGGGTGTGCCACACGGTGCGCGCACCGGGTTCGAAGGTGACGATGGCACCGCCCGCGCGCGCCGGTTCTTCACCCTGGAAGAAACTGTCGATGCGCACGTTGCCGGTGAAGAAAGAGGTCGGTCCCTTGGCCGATGGGGTGCTGCCGTTGCGAATGATCTTCATGAGTTTGTCCTTTCGTTGGAAGATGGCCCGCGATCCTGGCGTGCCGTGAGCGCTGCCAGCAAGGCCGCGGCCAGCAGCACGCCCGCGCTGGCAAAGAAAGTGAGGTGATGGCCGCCGTGGTCAAACAGCAGCCCGCCCAGCGTGGAGCCAAGGCCGATGGCCAGTTGCACCAGCGCCACCATCAGCCCGCCGCCGGCTTCGGCGTCCTGCGGCAGGGTGCGCGCCACCCATGACCACCAGCCCACCGGTGCGGCCGTGGCGACCAGGCCCCACAGCGCCAGCAGCAGGCTGACCGGCAGGACGTGATGGCCGCAGGCCACCAGCACCAGGGCGATGACGGCCATCAGCAGCGGGATGAAGACCAGCGTGCCGTAGATCCAACGGCGCAGCAGCCGCCCGATGAGCGTGGTGCCGATGAATCCGGCCACGCCGATGGCTAGCAGGATCAGCGACAGGGTTTGTACCTGCACCCGCGTTTCGCTTTCGAGGAAGGGGCGCAGATAGGTGAACAGCGTGAACTGCCCCATGAAGAGCAGGCTCACGCCCGCCATGCCCAGTGCCACCAGCGGTGTCGCCAGCAGGGCCAGCGGATGCGTGGGCGCGGTGTGGCGCACGGCCGGACGCATGGCCGGCAGGCTCACCGCCTGCCACAGCAGCGCCAGCAAGGCCACCGGTGCCAGGCACAGGAAGGCGCCGCGCCAGCCGATGAGTGCGCCGAGGTAACTGCCCAGCGGGGCGGCCACGACGGTGGCCAAGGCATTGCCGCCATTGAAGACGGCCAGCGCGCGCCCCACCTCATGCGGCGGCACCAGGCGGATGGCGGCGGCGGCCGACATCGACCAGAAGCCGCCGATGGCGATGCCGATCAGCACGCGCCCGGCCATGTAGACCGGATAGTTGGGGGCCAGCGCGATGACCGGGCCGGACACCAGCATCAGTGCCGTCAGCCACAGCAGCAGCGTCTTGCGTGGCAGCTGCCCCGCCAGCCGCGCAATGCCCAGGCTGGTGAGTACGGCGAACGCACCCGAGACCGAGATCGCTTGCCCGGCCAGGCCTTCGCTCACGCCAAGATCCTGCGCAATGGGCGTCAACAGGCTCACCGGCATGAATTCGGAAGCGACCAGCGCAAAGGCCGTGAGCGTCATCGCGAAGACGCCGCTCCAGCGTGCCTGCACCGGCGTGTCGGCGGCCTGCAGTGAAGAGGGGGGGCAAGAGGAACTGCTCATGATGATGTCGGGCAAGACGCTGCCCGCCGCAGCAGGCCGAAGATCAGCGTGCACGGGGCTGGCAGCGCTTGCCGTGGAGAATGTGAAGGCAGTCAGTGTCGCGCGCGTGCGCCGTATTGACTAGGTAATCAATCCTTAATTACCCTATTAGAAAAACTAATCAATGAATCCCGTCCCCCTTCGGCACCGGCACCTGGTTTCACAGGCGCTGCCTCCGGCTGATCCGGCTTTATTGCTCACCACAGGAAGGGTGGCTGCATGATCAAACGCAATCTCAATGACTTGCTGGGTTTCGTGACCGTGGCGCGCGAGGGCAGTTTCACGCGTGCCGCCGCCACGCTGGGCGTGACGCAATCCGCGCTGTCGCAAGCCATCCGCGGCCTCGAAGAGCGCCTGCAGATCCGCCTGCTGACCCGTACCACCCGCAGCATCTCGCTCACGCCCGCTGGCGAGCGCCTGATCCAGTCCATCGGCAACCGCTTCGACGAGATCGAAGCCGAACTCGATGCCCTCACCGCGCTGCGTGAAAAACCCGGTGGCACCGTGCGCATCACCTGTGGCGATGGCATGATCCAGCGCGTGCTGCTGCCCAAGCTGGCCCCGCTGTTGCAGCAATATCCCGACATCAAGCTGGAATTCGACATGAGCTACGCCCTGCGCGACATCGTGGCCGACCGCTTCGATGCCGGCGTGCGCTGGGGCAAGACCATCGACCGCGACATGATCGCCGTGCCCATCGGCCCGCCGCTGCGCATGGTGGTGGCGGCCTCGCCCGAGTACTTCACGCGCTATCCGGTGCCGCTGCATCCGAACGACCTGATGGCCCAGGATTGCGTCAACCAGCGCATGCCGTCCTCGGGCGGGCTTTACGTATGGGATTTTGAAAAGGACGGCGAAAAGATCAACGTGCGTGTCGACGGTTCGCTCATCTTCAACACCGTGCCGCCGCAGATCGATGCGGCCCTGGCCGGGCTGGGCGTGGTGCTGCTGCCGGAAGACGAGCTGCAATCGCATCTGGAGAGCGGCCAGCTGGTGCGGGTGCTGGAGGACTGGTGTCCGGTCTTCGAGGGCTATCACCTCTACTATCCCAGCCGTCGCCAGCCTTCGCCGGCGTTTTCGCTGGTGGTCAATGCCCTGCGCTACGAAAGCCGGCCACGTCAGCCGGGGTGATGACAGGGCGCCTGATTCATAAGCTGGACTGATGACCGCATTCAGGCCGGCGGGACTAATCACGGACCGATGATGCAGCGACAATCAGGCCAGATTGATTGCCTCCGGACTGCCCATGTCTTCCTTTTTCCTGCCGCGCCTGACCGTGATTGCCGTGCTGATGGCCGGCGCGATGAGCCTCTGCCCGATGACGGCAGCGGCCCAGACCCGGCCCCCTGCCAAGAGCCTGCCCATGACCCTGCGCATCACCATCGCCGATACCGTCCTGACCGCGCGTCTCGAACCCGGCCCGGCCGCCCGCGACTTTGCCGCCCTGTTGCCGCTGACGCTGGAGCTGTCCGACTACAACCAGACCGAGAAGATTGCCCAGCTGCCGCGCAAGCTGGCCACGCGCGGCGAGCCCGAGGGCTATACGCCGCGCAGCGGCGACATCGCCTTCTATGCGCCCTGGGGCAATATCGCCCTGTTCTACAAGGACTTCGCTTACTCGAAGGGTTTGGTCAAGCTGGGCCACATCACCGGTGACATCGAGGTCCTGCGTCAGCCAGGACCGTATATGGCCCTGATCGAGCAGGAATGAATCGCTGCCGCAATCAGGCCGCGTACTTGCGCAAGGCGGCCAGCGGCACGTGCAGTTCCTCGCTGGCGGCGAAGCCTTCCAGCAGGTAATCCACCGCCACCCGCACGCGCGGCGCGATCAGCGCCCGGTGCGGATATTGCAGGCACATCTCGTAGTTGCCCGGATGATGACTGCGCAAGAGCAGCACCTTCAATCGCCCGCGCTGCAGATAGCGCCACGCGTGATGCACCCCGACTTCGGCGATTCCCATGCCCGCCAGGGCCGCCTGGACCAGCGCTTCGGGCGAGGACAAGGTCAGCAGTGCGTGTTCGGTATTCCAGGTCATGATGCTGCCGTCGCTGCCCTGGAAATTCCACGGTGACACCTTGCCGCCCAGGAACTTGCGCGTGATCAGGCTGTGCTTGTGCAGATCCTGCGGGCGGCGCGGCGTGCCGCGGGCTTCGAGATAGGCGGGACTGGCGACCAGCGCCAGGTTCAGTTTGCAGATGCTGCGCGAGACCAGCGACGAATCGGCGATGCGTCCGCCCCGGATCGCCAGGTCATAGCCGTCCTGCACCAGCTCGCTGATGCGGTCATCGAAATCCACCTCCACCGACAAGGCCGGATAGCGCTGGCTCAGGCCGGGCAGCAGCGGCAGCAATTGTTCGCGACCGAAGGCCGCACTGGTGGAGATGCGCACGCGTCCGGTGGGTGTCGCGCGTGCCGCCACCACGTCATCGGTCGCCTGTTCCAGCGCATCGAGCGCAATGCGTGCCTGACGCAGGAAGGCACTGCCTTCCTCGGTCAGGTTCAGGCTGCGCGTGGTGCGGTTCATCAGACGCACGCCCAGCGCAGTCTCCAGTCCGGCCACATTCTGGCTCACCGCAGCTGAGGAGATGCCCAGTGTCCGCCCGGCACCGGCGAAGCTGCCGCTATCGGCTGCCTGCACGAAGGAAATGATGGCGCGTACCCGTTGCGACGTATCCATGGCCGTTGCTCTCCGAAAAATGGATTGATAAGTTCATCTTGATGAATCCTAAAGGATTGCACCGCTACCGTCATGTAATCCATTTGCGCAGAATGAGCCTGTTACGTCATTCCCCGGTCCCGAACAGTTTGATTTATCCACAGGAGAAAACATGAACATCAGCATCGTCTTCGACAGCGGCTACGGCCATACCGAAAAACTCGCCCAATCCGTGGCACGCGGCGTGGAGGAAGTCGCGGGGGCGCACGCCACCCTCGTGCCGCTTTCGGCCGGCAGCGTGGACTGGGCTGCCATCGCCGCCAGCGACGCCATCATCTTCGGCTCGCCAACCTATAACGGCACCATCTCGGCGCGCTTCAAGCAGTTCATGGAAGACTCCACCCGCCAGGCGTGGATCCCGCAGGTCTGGCGCAACAAGGTCGCAGCCGGCTTCACCAATTCCGGCGCGCTGCATGGCGACAAGCTCAATTCCCTGGTGACCATCGCACTGTTCGCCGCCCAGCACGGCATGCTCTGGACCGGTATCGATCTGTTCCCCGGCAAGAGTGGTGACGAACTCAATCGCATCGGCGGCTGGCTGGGTGCCATGGCGCAATCGGACGACGCCCCCGCCGAGGTCACGCCCGGTACCAGTGACCTGGCCACGGCCGCTTATCTGGGCAAGCGCGTGGCCGAGGTGGCTGCGCAATTCGCACGCGGCCGCGCCTGAACCGCGGGCCCGCGCCCTGATCCAGATATCAGTTTTCCCGATATCGATCATCGGTTTTCAGGATTGGCGTAATAACTGGACGGTCCGCATCATGCAGACCTGTCCAACCATCCGCCAAGGAAAATCATGTCTGCCATCACCACCCAGGCCGCCATCATCTGGCCGGCCGGCTATCTGCCCGGTACCACCGACAACTACGTCTCCAATGAAGTGATCATCGCCGGTCTGTCGGCGGCCCAGGTGTGGCCGCTGCTCAACGACACGCGCGCCTGGCCCGGCTATTACGGCAATGCCAGCGAGATTCGCTTCCACGATGGCAGCGGCCCGCTGCTGTCGGCGGGCGCGCGCTTTCGCTTTACGACCTTCGGTTTTGCGGTCGAAGCGGAAGTGACCGAATACCTGCCGCCCCAACCCGGCCAGGCTGCGCGCATCGCCTGGCACGGCTGGGTCGAGGGCGATGCCGCGCAGCGTCTGGATGTGCATCATGCCTGGCTGTTCGAAGACCTGGAAGGCGGCCGTGTGCGCATCCTCACGCAGGAGACCCAGAACGGCCAGCCCGCGCGCGAGCTGGCAGCCACCTTGCCCAATCCCATGCTCAATGCCCACCAGGAATGGATCACCGGCCTGGCACGCGCCGCTGCAGAGGCTGCCGCGCTGCGTTGAGGATCAGCGCAGCGGCACCAACCCGGCGGTGGCAAACAGCAGTTGCCGCAGCCAGCGCTGCGCCGGATCGCGGTGCGTGCGCTCGTGCCATGCCGCCGTCTTGGTGAAGCCGGTGATCTCCAGCGGCGGCGGCAACAGCTTCAGGCCCTCCACCCCGGCCACCAGCCGGGACGGCACCACGGCCACCAGGTCGGTGCTGCGCAAGATCTCCGGCAACACCAGGAAGCGCTTCACTGACAGGCTCACCCGCCGCTGCAGGCCACGCTGCGCCAGCGCTTCATCGGTGACGCCGTGGAAGGGATCGCCCGCATACGACACCAGCGCATGATCCAGCGCGCAGAACTGCTTGAGCGAGAGCCGCCGTCCCCGCACCACCGGATGATCCTCACGCATCGCGCAGACGTAGTGTTCGTCGAACAGCCGCCGCGCATGCAGACCCGGCGGGGTATCCTGGGGCGTGGTCAGCGCCAGGTCGATCTCGCCGCGCTCCAGCCGCTCCTGCAGCGGGGCATCTTCCATTGACGCCAGTGCCACGCGGATGAACGGGGCATGCTGCTTGAGCGCCGTCAGGAAGGGCAGGGCGACCGCGCGCAAGGCATAGTCGGTTGCGGCGATGGTGAAATCCAGATGGGCCGTGGCCGGATCGAACACCGGCGGCTGCAGCAGGCCATCGATATCCCGCAGCACGCGCTGCACCGGTTGCGCCAGTTCCAGCGCCCGGGGCGTGGGCACGATGCCACGCTGGCTGCGGGCAAACAGGGGATCATCGAAACTCTCGCGCAGCCGCGTGAGGATGCCGCTCATGGCCGGCTGGCTCACCCCCAGCCGCGCCGCAGCACGCGTGACGTTGCGTTCATCGAGCAGGGCGGCCAGTGCCTTGAGCAGGTTCAGGTCGAGGGTGCGGAGGTCCGGTTTTTTCATGCGCGCGGGATCAGCAGGAGGAGATATCGCATGGTAGCAAGCCCCTGCGACAAATTGCCACATTCAACAAGTGGTCATACCAGCTTATCCTTGCCGCTCCTGATTTCCCATGCGGCATCCAGGGGACGGCAGCGCAGCTGCCGGGGGAGGCCGCATGCACTGCCTATACCAAGACCAATACAAGACCAATGACGATTCACCCTGCCCGCCGGCCCCGGCCGCTGCATCGCGCACGACCCGTGTTCAAACTCACCGCCCTGTCGGGCCTGCTGGCCCTGGGCGCTGCGCCTTGGGCGCTGGCACAATCGGCCAGTGCTGCCGAAGATTCTTCGCTCACGCTCGGTACCGTGGAAGTGAGCGCACGCCGCAGTGGCCCGCTGCAGCTCAACAACGTGCTGACCTCGGTGGACGTGATCGGGGCCGACCGCATCCAGCAACAGCAGGCGCAATACAACTGGGAGCTGTTCGCGCAGTCGCCGGGCGTGATGCTGACCCAGTTCCGCCAGGGCAACGAGTCGGGCAAGCTGTCCTTCCGCGGCTTCAACGGCGAGGGCGAGGTCAATGCCGTCAAGCTGCTCATCGATGGCATCCCCAGCAATGACAATGCCGGCGGCATGCCCTTCCTGGGCACGCTGTTCCCGCTCGATATCGCCCGCATCGAGGTCGTGCGCGGCACCAACGATGCGCGCTACGGCCTGCACAACATCGCCGGCAACGTCAACATCGTCACCCGCCAGGGCGGCAACTACGACGAGGCGCGCCTGACCTATGGCAGCTTCAACACGCGCCAGGTGCAGGTGGTCAAGGGGGTGGAGAACGGCAACTGGTCGCAGAACTATTTCATCGGCTACGAAAAATCGGATGGCTATCGCGACCATGCCCAGGCCGAGAACATCGCCTTCTCCGGCAAGTGGTTCTACACCAGCGACGATGGCCGCTATCGCACGGGCCTGAGCATCCGCCATGCCAACGCCTATGCCCAGGAGCCGGGCTACCTGACGGCCCAGGATGCGCGCAGCAACCCGACGTCGTCCTATGCCTATGCGCAGTCCGATGGCGGCAACCGCCAGATGGACCAGGTCAGCCTGCACTTCGACGGCGACATCGATGACCAGCTCTCGGTGGCTGCCAAGCTCTATCTGAATCGCGTGCGTGACCAGCGCTGGCTGCGTTATTCCTCCACGACCTCGCAGCAGGAGCGCCTCATCGACGAGACCCACTACGGGCTGTTGACCAATGCCACCTATCGCCCGCGCTGGAAGGCATTCGAAGGCATGAGCGACCTGGCGCTGGAAGGCGGCTTCAGCATGGAGCGCCAGGAGGACCAGAGCCCGCGCTACAACACGGTCAACAAGGTGCGCGTATCGCAGACGCGCGACCATCATTTCGTCTTCGATACCGTGGGGGCCTATGTGCAGGCCGTGATCAAGCCGGTGGATGCGCTGCGCATCATCCCCGGCTACCGGGTGGACCATGTGGGAGGGCGTTTCAATGACCCCTCGCGCGGGGTGAGTTATGGCATCCAGAATTACGGCTACATCCGCCAGCCCAAGCTCAGCGTAGTCTATGCCCCGATCCGCGAGGCCAGCCTGTACGCCAACTGGGGCCGTACCTTCCAGGTCGGCGCGGGGGCGGCGGCCTACAAGTCCAACAACAACGACTTGCGTCCTTCCATCAATGACGGCTGGGAAAGCGGCATCAAGTTCATCCCGGTGGACTGGCTCGATGGCCGCGTGGCGGTGTGGGAGCAGCGTGCCTCGGATGAGGTCAAGCGGCGCCTGAACGATCCCACGGGCGACTCGGAAAACGTGGGGCGGACCAAGCGCAATGGTGTCGACCTGCAGATCAACTTGCGGGCCAGCAAGCGCACCACGCTGTGGCTGGCGTATTCGCGCCAGCGTTCGGAGATCATCACGCCGGACCCGACCGCACCCAACACCCTCGGCAAGGAAATCGACCACGTGCCGCGCCAGGTGTATTCCGGTGGCATCGACTACCAGGCCACGGCGGAGCTGAAGTTGTCGGCCTCGGTCAATGGCCAGGGCAGCTATTACCTGACCACGGCCAATACCGGCGGCAAGTACGGTGGCTACACGCTCTTCAATGCCAGCGCGACCTATCAGGTCAACGACAAGCTGAGCCTGGAACTGCAGCTCAAGAATCTCGCCAATCGCTACTATGAATATGTCTGGATCAATGACCAGACCCGGCATGCGCCGGGGGATGGGCGGGCGGTTTACCTCTCTGCCAATGTGAAGTATTGATCCGGAAGACGCGTCAGGGCGCCCGCTCCTCCACCGGCTTGGCCGTCTTGCGGATCTTGGCCACATCGGCGGCGCTCACGGTCGCGCCGCGATTGCCCCAGGCGGTCTGGATGTAGGAGGTCACTTCAGCGACCTGCTGGTCGTTGAGCAGCTGCGCATACGGTGCCATCACCAGCCCCGCCGTGGCCGAATCGGTGGAGGGCTGGCGTCCCCCTTGCAGGATGATGCGGATGGCCGAGGTTGCATCGCTGGTCTGCAGCACCGGATTGCCGGCCAGCGCCGGGAAGGCCTTGCCGTAGCCGGTGCCGTTGCTGCGATGGCAGGCCGCGCAGCGATCCAGATAGAGCGCTGCGCCCGGCGTTTGCGGACGTCCTTCGTAAGCCGCCGTGGCCGTGACTTCGTCATAGCGATAGGGTTCGGCGCCATTGCGTGGCGCCAGGCTCAACAGGTAACGCGACATCGCATTGAGATCGGCCTCCGTCATGTATTGCATGGAATGCTCGATCACGTCATTCATGGCACCGAAGGAAGCGGTGTACTGGTTGCGGCCGGTACGCAGGAATTCCACCAGGTCGGCCTGGCTCCAGCCCGCGATGCCACCGCCATGTTCATTGCGCAGCGACGGCACGCTCCAGCCATCGACCACCTGGCCGCCGGAGAGATACAGGCGGCTGCTGTCATCCCGCAGCGATTTTTCCTGCATCGTGGTCGAGCGCGGCGTGTGGCAGCTGCCGCAATGCCCCAGTCCTTCGACCAGGTAGGCGCCCCGTGCCAGTTGCGCATCCGTCCCGGCCGCAGCCGCATAGGGCGCGGGCGTTGGCGCGAACAGTTTGCGCCAGATCGCCAGCGGCCAGCGCATCGACAAGGGCCAGGGGATGTCATTGGCGCGATTGGCCTGTGCCGAGGGCGGCACGGCCTTGGTGAAATATGCGTACAGCGCCTGCATGTCCTCGTCGGTCAGGCGCGAATACGAGGGATAGGGCATGGCCGGATAGACCGTATAACCCGCCTTCGTGACGCCGGTGCGCATGAGGCGCGCGAAGTCTTCATAGCTCCAGTCGCCGATGCCATGTTCCTTGTCCGGCGTGATGTTGGTCGAGTAGATCGCACCGATCGGCGAGGCCAGCGCCAGTCCGCCCGCGAAGGGCGCACCACCCTTGCTGGTGTGGCAGGCCACGCAATCACCGGCGCGGGCCAGGTAAGCCCCCCTGAGCAATTGCTGGTCATCGGCACTCGGGCTGCCTTTTTTGGCGACGCGCTCGGCCAGTGCCGCATCGGCTGGCGGTGTGGCCAGCGGGCGCAGGGGTGTCGTTTCCCGGTTGAGCAGGCGCGCGCCCACGGGCGGCTTGGGGGGCGCAGGAACGCTCAGCGATTCATCGGCATGGGCCAGGTTGTAGGCGGCACTGGCGGCCAGTGCTGCAGTACCGAGGGCGAGGGCGGAGATCAGGATCAGTCGTTTCATCATCGCTCCCGTCTTCACGCGCTGACCAGCGGTCGCGGGTCCTTCAGGTATTGCTCACGGATGGCGCGCGCCGACCAGTAGGTCAGCGCCACGGCCGCCCCGGTCGGGTTGTAGCCGATGCCCTGGGCAAATACACCGGAGCCCACCGCAAAGACGTTGTGCACATCCCAGCTCTGCAAGTAGCGATTGACCACGCTGGTGGACGGATCCGTACCCATGGCCACGCCACCGGCCCAGTGCGTGGTCTGGTAGCTGCGCAGGTCGGGCGCGGCCCCGAAGTCCTTGACGGTGACCTTGATCTCGCGCGCCTTCAGTTCTTGCGCGATCTTGACTGCCTGCTCGGTGACGTAGCGGCTCATGCGGATGTCGTTGTCCTTCCAGTCGAAGGTGAAGCGCAGCAGCGGCTGGCCGAAGGCATCCTTGTAATTGGGATCGAGGTCCACGTACACGTCGCGATAAACCATGTTGGCACCATGCACGTCGAAGGACATGGTGTTGAGATAGCTGGCCTTGACCGCACGCTTCCAGTCGCGGCCCCACTTGGGTGTGCCGCTGGGCACGGCGATGCCCGAGATCGGCTTGGCCCCGGCCGGATTGCACCAGATCGGCGAACCACCGACGAAGCCCAGCGGGCCGTGGTCCATGTGGTCGCCATTGAAATCATCCACCGCCACGCCATTGCCGCCGGCACCGATGAAGCCGTTGATGTTCTTGCCCGGATCGAAGAAGGCATTGATGGTCGACATCATCTGGAAGGCGATGTTGCGCCCGACCGCGCCGGTATTGCTCACCGGGTCATAGGGCTTGCCGATGCCCGAGAGCAGGAACAGCCGCGCATTGTTGTACGCGAAGGTACTGGCGATGACGATGTTGGCCGGCTGGAATACGGTATCGCCATTGGCATCCACGTAGGTCACGCCGGTGGCTTTCTTGCGGGTGCTGTCGAGTTCGATGCGCAGCACATTGCAGCTGCTGCGCAATTCGAACAGCGCACTCTTGCGCAGGGCCGGCATGATGTTGACGTTGGGCGAGGCCTTGGAATAGTTGTAGCAGGCATAGCCGGAGCAATAGCCGCAGAAGGTGCAGGGCCCCATCTGGCAGCCGTACTGGTTCACATAGGGCGCCGAGGCATTGGCCGAGGGCAGGGTGAAGGGGTGAAAGCCGGCCTGCTGCGCGGCCTTGCGGAACAGCGCGGCCTGGTATTGCTCCTTCTGTGCGGGCAGCGGGAAGTTGTCCGAGCGGTTGGCCTCGAAGGGATTGCCGCTGTCGTCGACCACCTTGCCGCCGACGCGATAAGCGGTGCCGGAGGTGCCCATCATCTTTTCGGCGAAATCGAAATACGGTTCCAGTTCTTCGTAGGTCACGCCCCAGTCCTGCAGGGTCATGTCCTTGGGAATGAAACCCTTGCCATAGCGTTCCTCGTAGTGGCTGCGCATGCGCAACTCTTCCGGCAGGATGCGCCAGTGGCAGCCGGACCAGTGCAGGCCCGCACCGCCCACGCCTTCGCCCGGCTTGAACATGGCGATCTGGCGATAGGGGATGGCGCTGTCGCCAGTCTTGCGGCGGAAGGTGAACGAGGATTTGTTCAGATTCTGGAATAACTTGAAGCGCTGCTGGTACTCCAGCTCATTGATGGTCTTGGGATAGGCGCCGTCCGGGTAGGTGTCGCGATAGACGCCGCGTTCCAGCGCCACCACGCTTTGTCCGGCCTCGGTCATTTCCTTGGCCATGATGGCGCCGGTCCAGCCGAAGCCGACGATGACGACGTCGACTGCTTTCATGTTCTTGTTGGCCATATGCTTGGACTTTCGGGATCAAACGATGCGAAGGGGGGCAGCCGTCAGCCGCGCGAGATCGGGGGCAGGGGATAGGTACGGCCGTACTGGTCGACCCAGTCGTAATAGTCGGCGCGGGCACCGGGGAAACCGATCATCTTCCACGAACCCATGCCCTTGTTGCCGCCATCGGTGGGGTCGCAGAAATAGCCTTCGTGCACGTTCTGCAGCAACAGGTTGAACAGCGCCGAAGGCGGGATGGTGGCCATCTTGATGCTGCCCTGCTCGCCCTTCTCGAACTCGCCCATCATCTTTTCGCGTTGCTGGGTGTTCAGTTCCACGTAGCCGTGGCCGTACTGCTGGCGGATGGCCGCATCGAATTCGGCCAGGCCTTTCTTGTACAGTTCGCGCGGCGGATAGGGCAGCTGGTAGCCGAACTCGGGCGGGGCCTCCGGGGTGAAGGGACCTTGCATGTACCACAGCTGGCCCTGCCCGTAGGGGGTGTTCATCTGCGCATCGATGAAGGCGGGAACGCCCGCCTCCAGCGCACCGGGGCCGGTCTCATCGGCGGGGATGAGGGTATCGGCCAGTGCGCTCAACAGCGCGAATTCATCCTGGTTGAAGAAGACGGGTTTGTAGGGGGCGTTGCCGGCTTGTCCCTGGGCACTGGCCGACAGGCTGCCAGTGGTCACGACCAGCGCGGCAGCGGGCGCGGCGGTCAGGGCGCCGCGCAGGAAACGGCGGCGATTGGCGGAGATGCTTATTTTTTTCATGGCGCGTTTCCTTGAGGGAAATCCGGAGCGTGAGCAAGGTCTTGCCTTGCCCACGGCTGAGCCATGATGCGCTTGTCGACCGCGCGCGGGGATCAGTCATCCTGCGCTTTTGATGTCGGAAATGTCTGACGCGCCCACATCAGCGGCTTGATACCCGTGAGGTATCAAGCCCTGCGTGTTGGCAGCGCGGCTTCAGAAGCCCCAGCTCAGCATGCCCACCAGCTGGTTGCCCTGCTTGACGTCAAAGCGGTTGTAGCCGCCGAGGATGGCCTGCAGCGACCAGGTGATGGAAGAGTCGGGGAAGGGCGCTGACAGGCCCAGTGTCAGGTGGCGCAGGCCACCGCTGCTGGGGCCGTTGCCGGCGAAGCAGCCATTGACCACGAAAGCCTGGCCCGCGCCGCAGGCGGCACCGGTGGCGGTGTCGCGGGTGCCGAGGTACTTGCCCTCGCGGCTGTAGGTGTAAGCGCCCAGCGTTCCGGTGAAGGTGATGTCATAGGGCAGCGGCTTGGTGTAGACCAGGGTCCAGTAGGTGTCG
This sequence comes from Herbaspirillum sp. CAH-3, assembly GCF_009668275.1. Taxonomy (NCBI): domain Bacteria; kingdom Pseudomonadati; phylum Pseudomonadota; class Betaproteobacteria; order Burkholderiales; family Oxalobacteraceae; genus Herbaspirillum; species Herbaspirillum sp. CAH-3. The sequence goes on from NZ_VSWE01000013.1 coordinate 36,315, forward strand.
CCCTTGTTGCCCCAGACCACATCGTTGAGCAGGGTCTGCGCATTGAAGGACAGTGCGCCCCAGGTCAGCCCGGCCTTGGTTTCCAGCGCGTTGGCGTGGCTGCCGTTGGCGTAGTAGTAGCCGGTCATGCCCAGGGTATAGCCGAGGTCGCCGCTGATGTTGCCGGTGTAGGCGAAGTAGAGATCGTTTTCTACCGAGCGCGGCTTCTGGAATTCGGTGATGCTGCGGTCACTGTAGGAATTGCCCAGCTGCTTGTACGAATAATTGATGGTCGAAGCCCAGTAGCCAAAGCTCCAGCCGCTGCTGTGGACAAAATCGATGCCCCATTGCAGCGCAGCCTGGTCCGATTCCGGCGCGTCGGCACCGGCATTGCCCAGCGGCTGGCCGTTGCCGTAGGTGGTGGTGACACCGCGCAGCACGTAGCGCGAGGCCAGGTCGATGTGTTTGGTGATGGTCCACGGGCCGCCAGGGGCGGCAGCCGGCGCGGCATCATCGGCCAGCGCCGGGGCGCAGGCCAGCAGGGTAGTGAGGGCAGCAGCGCAGGTGCCGAAGTTGCAAAGGCGCGACAGGGAAGTGGCGTAGGTAGTCAAGGTTCTCTCCGTTGGGTGATCTGGAATCAGCGTGGATCAAGGTGAAAGCGAGGCACGAGCAGGCCCCGGCGGGTCCGTTGCCGGACCCGCGCAAGACAGTGGGTGATGCTGTTGTTGTGGTGGCGTTGCGCGCCTGTGCGCGCGAAAAACTTAAAGTTTTCCGTCGGCCGCCATCTTCATGTAGGTCGGGTCGAAGCGCAGCTTGACGTTCTTCTTGTCGCCGATCACTACGTTGCCGTCGAAGGCGACGCCGATGCCATCCGCGCTCTTGACGTTGGGCCCGAGGATGCCGTGGTCAAAGCTGAACTTGGCGATGCGGCCCATGATGGCCGGCAGCTCCTTCTTGGTGGCAAATTCCAGCGCCGCCTTGGGCTGGTAGAACATGGCGGTGGCTGCCAGCTGCGACTGGAAGCCTGCCAGGTCGGTGCCGGAAGCCTTGCCCATGGCGGTCAACGCGCGGGTGGCGCGCTCATCCTTGGCCGTCATGATGGCCATCATTTCGTACCAGGCACCGGTGAGTGCCTTGCCGAAGGCGGGGTTTTCCTGCAGGGTCTTGGTGTTGACCACCATCAGGTCCATGATCTCGCCGGGCAGCTGCTTGGAGGTATAGACCAGCGACACGTCGGGCGAGGCCGCAATCGAGGACAGCATCGGGTTCCAGGTCACCGTGCTGGTGACGGCAGGCGTCGCGAAGGCGGCGGTGATGTCGGCGTCGCTGGTGTTGACCACCTTGACGTCACGCTCGCGCAGGCCGGCCGTCTCCAGCGCGCGCGCCAGCAGGTAGTGCGAGACCGAGAACTCCACCAGCTGCACCGACTGGCCCTTGATGTCGGCCAGCTTCTTGTTCTTCCCCTTGAGCACGATGCCATCGTTGCCGTTGGAATAGTCGCCCACGATCAGGGCGGTGGAGTCCACGCCACCGGCGGCGGGGATGGTGAGCGCATCCATGTTGGTCATGGTGCAGCCGTCGAACTTGCCGGCGGTGTACTGGTTGATCGACTCCACGTAGTCGTTCAACTGCACGGCGCTGATGGTGATGCCGTACTTCTTGCCCCACTTGGCCAGGATGCCTTGTGCCTGGGCTTCGCCCCAGGGCATCCAGCCGGCATAGATGGAAGTACAGACCTTGAAGTCTGTGCGGGGGGCGGCGTGGGCGGACGAGAGCGTGCCTGTGAAGGCGGCCAGGGCGATGGCAGCGCCACCAAGGATTCGGGAAATGTTGTACACGGCGTAGGGTCCTCGAAGGGTTTATTGGAAAAAAGCCCGGGAGCGGCGCGGTCGTTGCGAACGCGTCATCTCCCGGGCTTTTCTCCCGCCGTGTAACCCCTTGCGAGGTCGACTGCTCTCGGACCAGACATCCGCAACAGCGAACCGGAACCCTAGCTGTCCATTGCAAATTGTGCCTACTCAAGACCGGACTCGCCGGCTCCCGCTCGCTTTTCAGCAAGGTTCATGCCAATGCCGTGACGCGATATCGATGATGCGTGATGCCGGTTTTCGCTATTAATAGCGAACGGTTCCAACGCTCCATTCGCTGCGTCACACGTGAGCGATGCTGGCGCATCGTGCGCGCGCCAAATCGGTGCCCGCTTGCACCATGCTTGCGCTCGGGCGAACCGCGATGTCCGGCGTGATGGGCTGTGAGCCAGTGCAGGAGCGGGTTTGCGCCAGGTGCAGGCAAACCTGCAGGGCTGGTCTGGATCTTGCATGCAAGATTGTCGTTCTCGCAGCAGGCGAGCCAAGACGACTTGGGCCGAAGCAAATGAAGCGCATGCAGCAAGCGCGGCATCGGCAACCATCCCTGGACGGCCAGGCCATGTTTGCAGGAGCACATCATGCCCATGACCCGATCTCACGACACTGCCGTTTTCCCCTTCGCCTTTTCCAGAGAGGCCGCACAGGCCCTGCCGCTGTGTGGCCGCATGCGCACTTCATTGCTGCTCATCGAAATGCTCACGCATGCGCTGCGCTGGCTGCGCCGCGCGCGCTGATGGTATGGAATTTGCTGAATTCACCTGCATGCAGAGCAGCCCGCACCGATGATCTGACGATGCATTGATCATCCGACGGCTGCACAAGACGTTCAAATAGCTGGCTAGGGTTCCGGTCTGCCGCAGGCAGATGACTGGTCCGAGAGCCGGCGACCTCGGTCGAGGTTACACGGCGGGACAAAAGCCCGGGAGAGAGTTGCACCACAGGTGCCGCGCTGCTCCTGCTTTTGTTCAACCCCGACCGGAGTTTCCCGTGATCGCTGTCCGCCACCCCAGGTTCCCTTCCGCCGCCCTTGTGCTGCGTCCGTCCCTGCCTCGGTCCTTGCCACAGGGAGGCGCGCCATGCGTTTCCTGAACCGCCACCCCGGCCGCTCCGGGCAGTGGCTGCTGACGCTTCTGCCCTTCCTCATCCTGGCGCTGCTGTACGCCTTCGGCTCGGCCACGCGCCTGGCCGACAACCCCAATGACAAGCTCTTGCCCAGCCTGGCGCAGATGGTCGATGCGGTCCGTCACATGGCCTTCATGGAAGATCCGCGCACCGGCGACTACCTGTTCTGGAGCGATACCCTGGCCAGCCTGCAGCGCGTGCTGCTGGGCCTGGGCATCGCGGCCGTGGCCGGTCTCGTGCTGGGGATCGCCAACGGCATCTTCCCGGTGCTGCGCGCAGGGTTCTCGCCGCTGCTGACCGTGATCTCGATGGTGCCGCCGCTGGCGATCCTGCCTATCCTCTTCATCGTCATGGGGCTGGATGAATTATCCAAGGTGATGTTGATCGTCATCGGTGTCACGCCCTTGCTGGCGCGCGACCTCGAACACACCGGCCGTGCCATCCCCGCCGAACTGCTGATCAAGGCGCAGACGCTGGGGGCCAACAGCTGGACCCTGGTGCTGCGCGTGGCCCTGCCGCAGATGCTGGCGCGTCTGCTGGTCTCGCTGCGCCTGTCGCTGGGGGCCGCGTGGCTGTTCCTCATTTCCGCTGAAGCGATTTCGGCAACCGCCGGCCTGGGCTATCGCATCTTCCTCGTGCGCCGCTACCTGGCCATGGACGTGATCCTGCCCTACGTGGTCTGGATCACGCTGCTGGCGTGGCTGATGGACTGGCTGCTGCGCGCCGTGCACCGCCGCTTCTTCCCCTGGGCTGAAGGAGGCCGCGCATGAGCTACATCGAAATCCGCAACGTGTGGCAGCAATACGGCCAGAACGTGGTCCTGGAGCGCCTCAACCTGCGCGTGGAAGAAGGCCAGTTCTGCACCCTGGTCGGTGCTTCCGGCTGTGGCAAGTCCACTTTCCTGCGCCTGCTGCTCGGGCAGGAGCGTCCCAGCAAGGGCCAGCTGCTGCTGCAGGGCCAGCCCTTCCCGGCCGAGCCCGATGCCACGCGCGGCGTGGTGTTCCAACGTTATTCCGTGTTCCCTCACCTGAACGTGCTGGACAACGTGGCCATCGGGCTGGAGCTGCCGCGCTCGCCCTTGCTGGGTCGCCTCTTCGGCGGTGCCAAGCGGCGCGCCCGCGAAGAGGCGGCACAACTGCTGCATCGCGTGGGCCTGGGTCACGCCTTGGACCTGTATCCCAGCAGCCTGTCGGGCGGCATGCAGCAGCGGCTGGCGATTGCCCAGGCGCTCATCGTGCGCCCGCGCGTGCTGCTGCTGGATGAACCCTTCGGTGCGCTCGATCCGGGCATCCGCAAGGAAATGCATGCGCTGCTGCTGGACCTGTGGAAGGACAGCGGACTGACCGTCTTCATGGTCACCCATGATCTCTCCGAGGGCTTCACCCTGGGGACACGGCTGCTGGTGTTCGACAAGGTGCGCGTCGATCCGCAATACCCGCAGGCTTATGGCGCCCACATCACCTACGACATCGCCCTCAACGAGGCCCGCGCCCGCGAACAGGCCGGCAAGCTGGCCTCCCTCATCACTGCAAAGGAAAGCTGACATGAGCAAGGATCCCCTGGCCCTGCAAGCCAGACTCTACGAAGAATTGCTGCCCGGCGGCGGCCATACCTCCTTCATCCTCAAGCGCGGGCAATCGCTGCGCATCACCGACATCGAAGGCGGCGCCAACGTCAGCATGATGATGTTGAACGCCCAGCAGACCAGCGAACGCCTGAACCTGCCCGACACCCTCAAGGGCCAGCACACCGCGCGCCTGCAGGCCGGCCACTGCCTGTACTCCGACATGGGTCGGGTGCTGGCGGCCATCACCGAAGACACCTGCGGCTGGCATGACAGCTTCGGTGGCGTTCTCAATGCCGAGGAGGTGCGCGAGAAATATGGCCAGGGCCGCTACCAGGAATTGCGCAACGGATTCCATCGCAACGGCGCTGACAACCTGCTGGTGGAAATGGGCAAGTGGAACCTCGACCTGCAGGACCTGCTGATGGTGGTGAACCTGTTCTCGCGCGTGAACGTGGATGCCGAGGGCGTTTTCCACTTCGTGCCCGGCAATTCCAAGGCCGGTGACTTCATCGAGCTGGCCGCACCGATGGATACGCTCATCATCCTGACCGCCCTGCAGCATCCCATGGACCCGCATCCGCACTACGCGCCGCGTCCGGTCCGGCTGGAGTGGCTGCAGACGCACAGCGACGACAGCACCCATGCCTGCCGCCATTCTCGCCCCGAGAATGAGCGCGCCTTCCACAACACTGAACGCTTCCATCTCTGAGCCAGGGAGACCCACATGCACATCATCGAAAGCCAGCGCGCCCCCGAACAAGCCGTGTTCCGTCACGTGATCCCGGCCGGCGAACCCTATCTCTTCAACCTCGGCGCCGGACAGACCGTGCGCCTGCTGGACCTGGAAGGCAACCAGGCCATCGATACGCTGTTCTACAGCGCCACCAATCCGCGCGAACGCTACGATCCCCAGCGCACCCTGCGCCGCCAGAACCGCGCCTACCTGGGTGCGGGCAGCGTGCTGTATTCCAACCTGGGCCGGGCACTGGCCACCATCGTGGCCGATACCTGCGGCCGCCATGACACCCTGGGCGGGGCCTGCGCGCAGGAGAGCAATACCGTGCGCTATGCGCTGGACAAACGCTACATGCACAGCTGCCGCGACAACTTCCTCTGTGCCTGTCTTCACGATGGCCGCCTCAACAAGCGCGACATCGGTGCCAACATCAACTTCTTCATGAACGTGCCGGTCACCCCCGAGGGCGGTCTCACTTTCGAGGATGGCATCTCGGCCGCCGGCAAGTACGTGGAGCTGCGCGCCGAGCAGGATCTCATCGTGCTGATCTCCAACTGCCCTCAGCTCAACAATCCCTGCAACGGCTGGAACCCGACGGCGGCCGAAGTGCTGGTGTGGGACTGATCCGCACCGCTTGAATTTACGCAGCCCTGCACCCCTCGCGGACGACCGCGAGCCGGTTTTTCGAATCACGGGACGACCCGGATTTCCAGGCCCATTCCATGTTTGACCATCTGCTCATTGCCAATCGCGGCGCCATTGCCTGCCGCATCCTGCGCACCTTGCGCACGCTGGACGTGACCGGCGTGTGCGTCTATTCCGAAGCCGACCTCGGCAGCCTGCACGTCTTGCAGGCCGACCGCGCCATCTCGCTGGGAGAAGGGCCGGCCGCCCAGACCTATCTGGCCGTCGACAAGATCCTGGCCGCCGCCCGCGACAGCGGGGCCCGGGCCATCCATCCAGGTTATGGATTCCTGTCGGAAAATGCGGCCTTCGCCGAAGCCTGCGAAGCGGCCGGCATCGCCTTCGTCGGCCCGACGCCCGCGCAGTTGCGCATCTTCGGACTCAAGCACACCGCGCGCGCACTGGCACGTGAACAGGGTGTGCCGATGCTGGAAGGTACGGACCTGCTGGAGAACATCGGCGATGCACTGGCTGCTGCGGCGCGTGTCGGCTATCCGGTGATGTTGAAGAGCACGGCCGGTGGCGGCGGTATCGGCATGCGCGTCTGCCGCAGCGATGCCGAGCTGGGCGATGCCTTCGATTCCGTGCGGCGCCTGGGCCAGAACAATTTCAGTGATGCCGGCGTCTTCATCGAAAAGTACATCGAACGCGCCCGGCATCTGGAAGTGCAGGTCTTCGGGGATGGCAGGGGCGAGGTGATCGCATTGGGTGTACGTGACTGCTCCGTGCAACGACGCAACCAGAAGGTGCTGGAGGAAACTCCGGCTCCCAACCTGCCCGAGGGCATGGCCGACGCCCTGTGCGCGGCGGCCATCAAGCTGGCCAAGGCGGTGAATTACCGCAGTGCCGGTACGGTGGAGTTCGTCTATGACAGCCTGGCCGGGCAGTTCTACTTCCTTGAAGTCAATACGCGCCTGCAGGTGGAACATGGCGTGACCGAACAGGTCTGGGGCGTGGACCTGGTGCGCTGGATGATCGAGCTGGCTGCCGGCGACCTGCCGCCGCTGGCGCAACTGGTGGCCAGTTTGCAGCCGCGTGGCCATGCGATCCAGGCGCGTCTCTATGCGGAAGACCCGGGCCGCCAGTTCCAGCCTTGCCCGGGCCTGCTGACCGCCGTCGATTTCCCGGCCGCCGATGGACAGGCGTTGCGCATCGATACCTGGGTCGAAGCCGGATGCGAGATCCCGCCGTATTTCGATCCCATGATCGCCAAGCTCATCAGCTGGCAGCCCACCCGCGAAGCAGCCCGTGTGGCGCTCAATACGGCGCTGCGCGAGACCGCGCTGTACGGCGTGGAGACCAACCAGCACTACCTGCGCCAGATCCTCGACGATGTTCCGTTCGCCAGCGGCCAGCCATGGACGCGCTGCCTGGAACAGCTGGTCTATCGCGCCGATACCGTGGAGGTCCTCTCCCCGGGCACCCAGACCACGGTGCAGGACCATCCCGGCCGCATCGGTTACTGGGCGGTCGGTGTGCCGCCCTCGGGCCCGATGGATGAGCGCGCCCTGCGATTGGGCAATCGTCTGCTGGGCAATGCGGAGGATGCGGCCGGACTGGAAGTGACGATGATGGGTCCGGTATTGCGCTTCAATACCGCTGCCTGCGTGGTGGTGACCGGTGCCGTGATCCCGGTGCTGCTCGATGGCGTGGCCCAGCCCATGGCGACCGTACTGCACATTGCCGCGGGCAGTACCTTGAAGCTGGGCACCATCAGCGGGGCCGGTGCGCGCAGCTACCTGGCCGTGCGCGGTGGCGTGCAGGTCCCGGCCTATCTCGGTAGCCGCAGCACCTTCACGCTGGGCCAGTTCGGTGGCCACGCGGGCCGCGCGCTGGCCAGCGGCGACATCCTGCATCTGCTGCCGCTGGCCAGCGATGAGATGCCCGAGGCCGGCCAGGTCTTGCCGACTGACCTGTATCCTGCGCTGGAGACGGTGCGGCAGGTCCGCGTGATCTATGGTCCGCATGGCGCGCCGGAGTATTTCACATCGGCCTACATGGAGACCTTCTTCGCCACCGATTGGGAAGTCCATTTCAATTCCAGCCGTACCGGCGTGCGCCTGATCGGTCCCAAACCGGAATGGGTGCGCGACAGCGGCGGCGAAGCCGGGCTGCATCCTTCCAACATCCATGACAATCCCTATGCCGTGGGGGCCGTCGATTTCACCGGCGACATGCCGGTGATCCTCGGGCCGGATGGCCCCAGCCTGGGCGGCTTCGTCTGTCCGGTCACGGTGATCGAGGCCGATCTCTGGCAGATCGGCCAGCTCAAGGCGGGCGACAAGGTGCGCTTCGTTCCGGTGGACGTGAGCACGGCACGCCGCATCGCCCTGGCCGCACACGGCGGTATCGCCCGCCTGCAACCGCAGCCGGTGGACTGGTCACCAGCACCGCTGGCCTCGCCCATCGTGCTGGACCTGGGCCAGGATGAACAGCGCCTGGTGGCGCGCCTCTCGGGCGATGCCAACCTGCTGCTGGAAGTGGGCAGCCCGCAACTGGACCTGGTGCTGCGCTTCCGCGTGCATGCCCTGATCGCGGCGCTGGAAGAACAGGCCTTGCCCGGCGTGATCGACCTGACCCCCGGCATCCGTTCGCTGCAGGTGCATTACCAGCCGGAAGCGCTGCCCTTGCCAAGGCTGCTGGAGACCATCACCGGATTATGGGACGCCGTCTGTGCCCGCCAAAACCTGACGGTTTCGTCGCGTATCGTGCACCTGCCTTTGTCCTGGGACGATCCGGCCTGCCAGCTCGCCATCGAGAAATACATGACCACGGTGCGCAAGGATGCGCCCTGGTGTCCCAGCAACCTGGAATTCATCCGCCGCATCAACGATCTCAAGGATATCGGCGCGGTGCGCGAGACGGTCTTCGATGCCAGCTACCTGGTCATGGGACTGGGTGACGTCTATCTGGGCGCACCGGTGGCCACACCGCTGGATCCGCGTCACCGCCTCGTTACCACCAAGTACAACCCGGCACGTACCTGGACTGCAGAGAATTCGGTGGGCATCGGCGGCGCCTACCTGTGCATCTACGGTATGGAAGGGCCGGGCGGCTACCAGTTCGTGGGCCGCACGCTGCAGATGTGGAACCGCTATCGCGAGGTGGCGGCCTTCCGGGGCAAGCCGTGGCTGCTGCGCTTCTTCGACCAGATTCGTTTCTATCCGGTCACGGCCGAGGAATTGCAGACCATCCGCCGCGACTTTCCGCTGGGGCGCTTCGAGGTCGGCATCGAGGAGACACAGCTGAACCTGGCGGACTACCAGGATTTCCTGCAGCGCGAAGCCGAGGGCATTGCCGCCTTCCGCCAGCACCAGCAGGCGGCCTTCGATGCCGAACGCCAGCGCTGGATCGCCAGCGGCCAGGCCAATTACGAGAGCGAGGAGAGCAGCGCCATCGTGCAGGAGCACCAGCCGCTGCAGGCGGGCCAGCTGGCGGTGGATGCACCGATTGCCGGCAACCTGTGGCAGGTCAAGGTCAGCCCCGGCCAGCGTGTGGCGCAGGGAGAGCTGCTGATGATCCTGGAGTCGATGAAGATGGAAATCAACATTACCGCGCCTGAGGCGGGCATCGTCGCCGAAGTGCGGGTGCAGCCGGGCAGTCCGGTACGCGCAGGACAATGCGTGCTGGTCATGGAAAACACGGAAGAGGAGGCCGCATGATCCATTCCTTCGACCTGCGTATCGATGCCCTCACCACGGCCTATCGCGATGGCCGCCTGTCGCCGCGTACCGTGATCGGCCGCCTGCGTGAGAGTGCCATGGCGCTCAATCCGCAATACCGGCTCTACATCCACCTCTTGAGTGAGGAGGAGATCGAGCCCTACCTGCAGGCATTGGAAGGGCAATCCCCGCACAGCCTGCCGTTGTACGGGGTGCCGTTCTCGATCAAGGACAACATCGACCTGGCCGGCATCCCGACCACGGCCGCCTGTCCGGCCTTCAGCTATGTGCCGCGCGAGAGCGCCACGCTGGTGGCGCAGCTGATCACACTGGGTGCGATCCCCATGGGCAAATGCAATCTGGACCAGTTCGCCACCGGCCTCAACGGTACGCGATCGCCCTATGGCGCTTGCCGCAACAGCGTGCATCCGGATTATCCTTCGGGCGGTTCGTCGTCGGGCTCGTCGCTGGCGGTGGCACTGGGTTTGAGCAGTTTTGCACTGGGGACCGATACCGCCGGCAGTGGCCGTGTTCCAGCCGCCCTGAACAACCTGGTCGGCTTGAAGGCAAGCAAGGGATTGCTCTCTACCGCTGGCGTGGTGCCGGCCTGCCGCACGCTGGATTGCGTGACTTTCTTCACTGCCACGGCGGCCGAGGCCAGCCACCTGCTGGCCCTGTGCACGCAGGCCATGCAGCCCGATGAACGCGATGAATACAGCCGTGCCAACCTGCCACACAACGATGCTGCGGCCTTCCAGCCACCGCGCAAAGGCTTGCGCGTAGGGGTGCCGCGCCAGCTGGAATTCCTCGGCTGCAGCGAGAGCCCGGCTTTGTTCGTGGAAGCGCTGGGACAGATGGAAGCCATCGGCGGCGTGCCGGTCTCCATCGATTTCGGCCCCTTCCTCGAGGCAGCGCGCCTGCTGTATGAAGGTCCGTGGGTGGCCGAGCGCTACAGCACCATCGAGGCGCTGCTGCAGGAACGGCCTGAGGAGATCCTGCCGGTGATTCGTGACGTATTGCGCAAGGCACCCCAGTTCAGCGCCGTCGACACCTTCCGCGCGCAGTATCGCCTGCAGCAGTTGAAGGCCGAATGCGACCGCATCCTGGCCACGGTCGATTGCGTGGTGACGCCCGCCTTCCCGCGTCCGGTGACGCTGGAGGAACTGCGCGAGCAGCCGGTGCAACGCAATTCGGACCTGGGCTGGTACACCAACTTCATGAACATGCTGGATTACGCCGCCGTGGCCACGCCCATGAATTTCATGAAGAACGGCCTGCCCTGGGGCATCACGGTATTCGGTCCGGCCTTCAGCGACCAGATGCTGCTGGGCGTAGCCGATGCCTTGCAGCGCGCGCACGGGCGGCCGCTGGCCGGGCAGCGTCACATCGAAAGCCGCCTGCTGGCTGCTTGAGCCAGCAGGGGAGGGGGCGCCGGCTCAGGTGTCCGGGAGGATTTCGGTCAACGACAGGATCGCCTGCGCCACTTCGGCGATGCGCCGGTTCTGGTTCATCGCATGCTTGCGCAGCAGGCGATAGGCGGCCTCTTCGTTGAGGCCCTGCTTCATCATCAGCACGCCCTTGGCGCGTTCGATGAGCTTGCGTTCTTCCAGGCTCTCGCGCACGGTGGCCAGTTCCTGGGTCAGGTTCTGCAGGCGCTCGGACTGGCTGCGCAAAATATCGACGATGGAGTGCGTCAGGTGCGGCCCGACGCCCGCGCGCAAGGAGTCCTCCGGCAGCGGCTCGCCATCCAGGCTGGAGAAGGCCGCCAGCGGGTCGCGCGCCTCCTCCTGGCTGAACAGCTGGGCCTGGTCGTCCAGGGCCTTCTGCAATTCGACGATCTTGTCCTGGCACTGCGACTGCACGTATTGCGCCAGGTGGATCTCCACCTGGTGCAGGCCATCCATGCGGGTCGAGCAGCACTGGTACCAGATATCGGCCAGCTCGGGATCCAGCGGCCGCCCGTGGGCGGTCAGCAGCTTGCGGCGCAGCCTTTCCAGGTCGGCCAGGGGCAGGGTGGCCTGCATGGCCGTCCATTCGTTGCGGAAACCTTCAGCGAAGGATTCGAAACGGCGCAAGGCCTGTTCCTGCATCTCGATCTGGGTTTCGATGGTCTGTTCCTGCTCGCGCGTGATCTTGCCCGTGACAAACGCGGCGGCGCCGGCGGCCCGTTCGCGGCCGGCAAATTCCTTGCCTTGCATCAGGTTGAACAACGCCACCAGCAGCCGCGAAATCTGCGGATCCACCGCCACGTCGGCGGCTTCGAACACCAGTGCCAGCAGGGCGCCCACGACCGTCTTGAAACGCTCGTAGCTCGCCGCCGGCGTGCAGGCCAGTGCGGCTACATCGGCACGCAGCTTGGGCAGTCCGTCCAGCGCGTGCAGGGCGAAGGCGATGCGGGTATAGAGACGGGCGCCGTTGGAGAGGGCGTTGTCGTGTTCGACCGATTCCAGCCAGGTCTCGCATTCGCCTTGTGCGGCCTGGCTGGCCGCCACGCGCTCCTGCCACACCTGGGCATCGCGCTCACCGTGCGAGCCGAGGTAGATGTTGGAGATGCCGCGTTCCTGCTGCAGGCAATGGATCAGCTTGCCGACGGTCAGCACCAGCTGGCAGGTGCGCGCCAGGCGTTGCAGTTCCTCCACTTCGCAGCGGCGGGCGGTGATCAGGTAGTTCAGGACTTGGCTCATGGCGGGCAGGGCAGAGAATCACGGGGGACTGGCCGCATCGCGAGCAAGATTCGTGCGATGCATGGACGCCCCGGATTGTAATGGAATCGCCCTGTCCGGCGCGTTTTCCCTAGCGCGCGATATACCACTCATAGCGGTGATTCCACGCCACGAACAGGTTCATGGTGATGGCACCGACCAGCGAATAGAACACGCGATCCATCGGCAGGAACAGCGCCGCCGTGGCAAACAGCGCCAGGTCGAAACCCATGAGCAGCCAGCCGGCCTTGAAGCCGGTGCGTTCCTGCACGTAGGTGGCCAGGATGCTCATGCCGCCGCAGCTGGCCTGGTGGCGGAACAGGCCGATCAGGCCGATGCCCACGCACAGCCCGGCCAGTACGGCGCCGACGGCGGGATCGAGGTGGCTGTAGCTGATGTAGTTGCCGGCCACGTTGGTCAGTACCGATACCGCCGTGACGGCTGCCAGCGTGCGCCAGGTGAAGGCGGCACCCATGCGCAGGGCGGCCAGCAGGTAGAAGGGCAGGTTGATGATCGTGAAGGCCATGCCGAAGCTGATCCCGGTGGCATAGGTCACCAGGAAGGCCACGCCGGCGATCTGGCCGATGATCAGGCCCAGGCTATGCAGCATGGACATGCCGAAGGCGATCATCACCACCCCGAAGAGCTGGCCCTGGAGATTGTCGATCCAGCTGTGGCGCACCGCTGGCACGGCCGGGGCACGCGCGGCCGGGGTGGACGCAATGGGGGTGGAAGGCGAGGAATCCGCAGTGGAAGTCGTCATGGCAATACCAATCATCAATCGTGGATAACGAACGCGTCACGTCAATGGCCAGGCCGGCGGGTAAGCCGGATCGGCCATCGGTGTGCGGCTGACTTGTGTCGTCGGCAGCCGCCGCAGGGGCGCATGGTAAAGGATTTGTTGCAGTGCGGCGATAGCCGGATGAAGCGGCGCGGCGTTGCTGCAACACTTCTCGGCAAGCAGGAAATGTGCCAGAGCCTTGGGCGGCAGGGGGCTGGTCCGTCAAGGTGGCGCGGGATCAGCGCGAGACCTGCGGGCCGCCTATTATCCTTAGAGATAACAGCCGCCCGAGACGCTTGTTGGTACTGTGTGCCATCATTCGGCTCATTCCAGAAACAATACAAAGATGCCCACCCCCATGATCCACGTCGTGGACGACGATGAAGGTCTGCGTGCGTCCCTCGTGTCCCTGCTTGAATCCTACGATTGGACCGTAGCGGCTTACGCCAGCGCCGATGAGTTCCTGCGCGCACGGCGGCCCGAAGGCCCCTGCTGCCTGATCCTCGACATCCAGATGCCCGGTGCCGACGGGCTGGATCTGCAGGCGGAGCTCAAACGCCTGGGCCAGGAGCACTCCATCATTTTCCTCACCGGCCACGGCACCATCCCGCTGACCGTCAAGGCCATGCGCGAAGGCGCGGTGGAATTCCTGACCAAGCCCTTTACCGAAGAACAGCTCATGCGCGCCGTCGAGATGGCCATGCACCGCGAGACGGCACGCATGAGCGAGCTGCAGGACAGCGCTGCGCTGCAGGCCCTCTACGACAAATTGACCCCGCGCGAAAAGGAAGTGTTCGCCCATGTCGCCACCGGTCGCATGAACAAGGTCATTGCGGGTGTGCTCAATGTCAGCGAGGTCACCATCAAGGTGCATCGCCGGCGCGTGATGGACAAATTCGGCATCCGCACCCTGGCCGACCTGGTGCGCATTGCCTCCCAGCTGGGCATCGAGTTGCCGCAGCGCTAGCGACCTTCTGCGAGATAAACATCGGCCGCGTGTGCCGGAACCGGTGCGGCTTGCTTAGAATGTCGGGGCAAGTCATTGCCGCCGTTACCTCTGCTTCGCTACCCGATTTCCGACCCGATCACGCCGATGCCCGATGCCGCCCGCAGCGCCCCTTTCGTCACCTCTCCGGAAACCTGCCGGATCTCATCCTGCGCAGCGCAACTGCTGGACAGCGATGAAGGCATCGACACACTATGGCTGAAGGACCCCGTCGGGGGTGATTCCTGGATCGCCCGTCGCGCTGCGCTGTCGCATGTCCAGGCGCACGCACGGCTGCAACGCGAGATGCGGTTCGGACGCAGGATCGCATCGGCCTGCCCGGACCAGGCCCCGCGAGCGGTGTGGGAGGGCGATGCGCTGATTCTGCTGTTTCCGGCCTCGGAGACGAATCCCTGTCTGCAAGCCGGACTTGCCCCCCTGCCGCTGGCGGACTTCCTGGTCATTGCCATTGCCTGTGCCCGCAAGCTGGGGCAATGGCATGCGGCCGGATTGCTCCATGGGGACCTGCGCACGGAACACATCTATCATGCGGCGGCAGGCGAGATGCTATTGGTCGGCGCCAGCGCGGGCGGTGAAGACGGATCGCTCATCGCGTCTTCCCGTGCCCTGCCTTATCAGCCCGCACAGCAGGGCCAGGCCGGTGTCTATCACGACCTGTACGCCCTGGGTCAGGTGTTTTTCCGCCTGCTGGCCGCTGCCGCGCCGTGGCCGGAGGAGCAGGTCAGCGACTGGCAGTACGTTCACAGCGCCATCGAGCCGCGCCCGCTGTCATCGCTGCGCAGCGATGTTCCGGCACCGCTGGAGCAACTGGTCGCACGTTTGCTGGCCAAGACGGCTGCTGCCTGCTATTCCTCCGCGACGGCCCTGCTGACGGATTTGCTGCGTTGCCAGCGCGAATACCTGGGCAGCGGCTTCATCACCCCCTTCGAGCTCGACGCCGCCGCTACCTTGGCCGCGCACCTCCGGTCAGAGCGCCTGCATGGCCGCGAACCGGAGCTGGACAAGTTGCAGCAGGCACTGGACCGGGTATGCGAGACGGGGGGCACGGAAGTTGTGATGATCGGCGGGCGCGGCGGCATCGGCAAATCGGCGCTGGCCCGCTGGCTGCTCAAGCGCGCGCACGAGTGCGGCGCCGCCGTCGGTGCCGGAAAATGCGATCAGCTCGGCAGCGCCATTCCCTATGCGGTGATCGCGCAGGCCGTGCACATGCTGGTGGTCGACGCACTTGGCCAGCAGCAGTCCGCAGTGGACGACCTGGCGGCGCGCTGGCAGGGCCTGGTCAGCGGCAATGCCGGCCTGGTCACCGGGCTGGTGCCGCAGGCGCGCCACCTGCTGGGTTCGTCTGCTCCGGCCTTGAGCATCCTCACCCCACAGGGCCGGATCCGTACCGAGCGCGCCCTGGTACGCAGCGTCGAGGCCTTCGCCCGAAGCGGCCAGCCCGTGGTGGTGTTGCTGGATGATCTGCATTGGGCCGATGAGGCCACGCTGTCCTTCCTCGATGAGTTCTTCGCCGATCCGCCTGCCAACGTCTTGCTGGTCGGCGCCTACCGCGATCATGAAGGAAGTTTCTCGCAGCGCTGCCAGCAGGCCCTGCATGCCCGGCGCCATAGCCGCTTGCGCCTGCTCGAACTGACGGTGGAACCGTTGTCGTCCAGCGCCTTCGGCGATATTGTCAACGACGCCCTGACGCAGTCCGGTGAGCAACTGGGCAGCCTGGTACAGGTGCTGCATGAAAAATCGGGCGGCAATCCTTATTTCGCCCGCCAGTTGCTCCAAAGCTGGATCGACGATGGCGCGCTGGAGCTGGTCGGTGGCGGCGAAGGCTGGCGATGGTTGGAAGAGAAGGGCCTGCTGGCGGGCCATGCCGAGCATGTGGTGGACCTGATGATCCAGCGCATCAGCCGCCTGCCCGGTCCTGCGCGCCTGGTACTTCAGCAATTCGGCTGCATCGGTATCCGCAGCGAGATGGTCTTGCTGGAACGCGCCTGCGGCCTGGAGGCTGCCGTATTCCTGGCAGCCATCGACCAGCTTTGCAGCAGCGGCATGATCGCACGCCACGGTGCGGCCTGCGTATTCCAGCATGACCGTGTGCTGGAGGCAGCTTATGCGCTGACCCCGCCCGAGGAAAAATCCGCAGCGCATGCGCGCGTGGCGCGCAGCATGCTCGCTTGCTGGGATGATGACGGGCAAGCACATGCCTACGAGATCGGCAACCAGATCGAGAAGATCGCCTTGGACGATCTGCTGGCCATCGAAAGGCCCGCCTTCGCCCGAATCCTGTTGCTGGCGGCGCGCCTGGCCCAGCAGGCCTCAGCGGTGGAGCGCGCGGCCGACTACGTACGCGCCGCACAGGCACTGATGGACCAGACCTGGTGGCAGGATCACCATGCGCTGGCCTACGAGGCCGCGCTCATCGAATGCGAGCTGCTGGTGGCCAAGGTATCCCTGGCACAGGCTGCCGAGCGCATCCAGGCGATGTTGCCGCGCGCCGTGTCCCCGATTGCGCGCGCGTCGGCGTATCGGCTTGAGGCGGTGCTGCACACCCTGCGCTCCGATTATGGACAGGCCATCGAGGCTTCGCTGACCGGATTGCGCATCCTCGGCATCGTGCTCCAGCGCGATCCTGACCGTCACCAGGTCCGGCAGGCCTTTGAGGATGCCATGCAGGCATTGGGAGGTCGTCCGATTGCCTCGCTGGCTGACTTGCCGTTGTGCCAGGATGAGGAGGTCTGCGCAGCCATGTCCTTGCTGTCGACCTTGATGTCTTCGGTGTTCTTTGCCGATGACCTCAGCTTCACCCACCTGGCCAAGCTGGTGGAACTGAGCTTGCGCCATGGTGTGACCGTCGATTCGCCCTATGGATTGGCCTGGTTCGGCGTCTTCAGCGCGCACCACTACGGCCTGTTCGAGGACGGTCATGCCTTCGGGCTGGCGGCCCTGGCCCTGGTGGATCAGCATGGTTACGAATCCGGCCGCATCGCTACCCTGGTGGCTCTGGATCAGATCGCGGCCTGGACCCAGCCGCTGGAAGTGGCGCTGGAATACGCCCAGCAGGCGCGGCAGCGCGGCATCTCCTGCGGTGATATCGGCATGGCCTGCTATGCCTGCAACCACATCGTTTCCGACATGCTGGCCATGGGCGAAGCCTTGCCGCTGGTGGACGAAGCTGCCGAGCAGGGACTGGCGCTGACGCGTTCCATCGGCTATCTCGATATCGAATTGCTGATCCTGTCGCAGCAGGAATTTGCCGTGCAACTGATGAAGGGGCCGCCGCCGGCTGAGCCGCAAGATGCACAGGCATGGCTGGCCCGCTGCGAAGACCGCGCCGCGCGTGCCGGCTCACTGGCCACGCGTTTCTGGATCTGGCTGTATGCCGGCATGCTGGCCGGTTACCGGCAGCAATGGGCGCTGGCGCATACGCTGCTGGAACGTTCGCTCACCTTTATCCGGGCCATTCCTGCGCACATCAATATTGCGGACTGTCATCTCTTCCACGCCCTGGCAGTGGCGCGCAGTCACGCATCCGGTGCCCAGGCGCAACAGGCGGTCATGACGCTGCTGCGCACGCAATGCGAGCGTTTCGCGGTGTGGGCCGGCACCAATCGCCATACCTTCCACAACAAGCTCCTGTTGCTGCAGGGAGAGCTGGCGCGCCTGGAGGGACAGCCCCTGCAGGCGCTGATGCATTTCGAGCAGTCTGCGCGCACCGCCCATGCGGCAGGTTTCCCGCACGAGCAGGCGCTGGCGCACGAACTGGCGGCCGAGCTGTGTCGCCGCCAGTCGCTGGACGTCGCCGCGGTCCAGCACGAACGCCTGGCCCGTGCCGCCTACCAGCGCTGGGGCGCCGCCAGCAAGGCCGCTGCCATCCGTGCTCAGGAGGTGGTAGTCGACGAGGCGTGGCTGCAAGGCGATACCGGCGCGCAGGCGCAAGCACAGCCGGGCACTGCCTGGCAGCTGGAGTTGCGCGCGGCCCAGGCGCTCTCGCGTGAATCCGTCAGGGAAAAGCTGGTGGAGACCATGATGGGCGAGTTCCTGCAACATGCTGCTGCCCAATATGGCGTGCTGGTGCGCATGACCCAGGCCGGGCCGATGATCGAGGCCTCCTCGCGACTGGTCGAGCAGCGCATCCAGACTTCGGTGGCCCTGGTGGAGCCCACCCAGGGCGTGATTCCCTTACCCTTGCTGAACCGGGTGATCCGTACCCGGCAGGCGGTCAGCCTGCATGATGCCCAGTCTGATGCGGTTTCCATGCGCCTGCAGCGGGAGGACGCGGCTGCCTTGCGTTCGGTGCTGTGCCTGCCGCTGCTGCGCGGGGGCGAACTGCTGGGGGTGCTTTATCTCGAAAACAACCTGGCGCCCGGCGTATTTCATGCCGCGCGCCTTACGCGCCTGGAATTGATGGCGCCGCAGATGGCGGTCGCCCTGGAATCGGCCCGGCTCTATGAGCAACTCATTGCCGAGAGCGATGCCCGTGGCGCAGCCGAACGCAGCCTGCATGCGGCCCGTACCGAACTGGTCGAGAATGCGCACCTGACCGTGCTGGCCAACCTGGCAGCGTCCATCGCCCATGAGATCAACCAGCCATTGGGTGCCATCGTGACCTCGGCCGAAGCCACGCTGCGTTGGCTCAACCGCGCCACACCCGATATCGAGCGCGCGCAGGATGGCTTGCAGCGGGTGCGCAAGGAGGGGCTGCGCGCGGCCGGGATCATCCGCGCCTTGCGTGGCCTGGCGCGGCAAGCGCCGGCAGAGCTGGACACCATCGACATGACCGAGCTGGTCTCGGAAGTGGCCGGTTTGCTGGCGGAGGACATCAGCGCCCGCGAGATCGATATCACGCTGGCATTGGAGCCGCGCCTGGCGGTCGAGGGAGACAAGGTGCAATTGCAGCAGGTGATCCTGAATTTGCTCAAGAATGCCAGCGAAGCCATGAGCGAACAGCCGCCCGGCCATCCGCGCAAGCTGGAGATCAGCACCCATGGGACCGGGCAGCAGGTGCAACTGCAGATTGCCGACAGTGGCCCAGGGCTCGGCGGCGAGCAGGCGGAAAGGATCTTCGAACCTTTCTACACCACCAAGGAGAGCGGACTGGGCATGGGCCTGGCGATCTGCCGCAGCATCAGCGAGGCGCATGGCGGAAGTCTTGCTGCGGGAAATCGTCCTGGCGGCGGGGCGCTGTTCGTGATGGCCCTGCCGTTGGCGCGTTCCCGCCCACCGGTATAGGCCAGCAGGGCCATGTGCGGCAAGTTATACCTAAGGTGAATGGCGAGTGCGGGCGAGGGCTTTATCATGAGGCATGAACGTGAAATCTGAATGGGCCGACGTCAAGATCATCGATTGCCGCGGCCCGCTGTGTGTCGTCGATGATGATGAATCAGTGCGCTGGTCGGTGACCACGTTGCTGCATTCGATGGACTTTGACGCGCACAGTTTTTCCGGAGGGAAAGAATTCCTGGAGTCGGAGTTCGTTGACACCTGCGTCTGCCTCATCAGTGATGTCAAGATGAAACGCATGTCCGGTTTCCAGCTCTACGAAGCCCTGACCGAGTCCGGCAAGAGTGTCCCGGTGATCTTCATTTCCGGGCATGCCGACGAGGCCATGCGCAGCAGTGCCATCGCCCTCGGTGCGCAAGCCTTGCTGGACAAGCCTTTCAGCGACGAAGCCCTGCTCGAACTGGTGGAGAAGGTACTGGCAGCGCGCGGCGCGGGGGGGCGCTGAAGTCGGCGATTCGTGTACCAGCCAGCAACAGGCGGGTGCTGAGGCTAGAATCGCCGGATGGAGAACCCGTCCCCAGACCCTGCCAGCTCGTTTGCCCTCCCACGGCGGGAATGGGTCGACCTGCGCCGTGATGATGAGAGTGGCATCGAGAGCATCAGCGCGCACTTTTCCGGCCATGCCTACGATCCGCATGCGCACGACGAGATGCTGGTCGGCGTCACCTTGCAGGGCGTGCAGCGCTTTCGCTGTGGACGCGCCTTGCATGTGAGCACGCCTGGCAAGTCCATCCTCATCGAACCGGGCGCCATCCATGACGGCCATGCGCCCCACGAGAGCGGTTTCACCTACGCCATGCTCTACCTCCCGCAGCCCTGGCTGGCCGCCATGGCCGAGCACCTGCAGTTGCCCGCCGTGTCGGGCTTTGCCGCCTTTGACCAGACCCTGCATGATGACGCCCCCCTGGCCCAGGCCATCCACCGCGCCTTCCTGGCCTTGCACCAGCGTGAAGGGCGGCTGGCGCGGGACGAGTCGCTGGACCGCATGCTGGTCTTGCTGGCGGGCAGGATCCGCGAACCCGGCAGGCAGCGCAGTGCCACCGCTTCTCCCGCGCTCCAACGGGCGCGCGAACTGATGCACGCGAAGCTGGCCGAGGACCTCAGCCTGGAGGACCTGGTGGCTTGTTCCGGTCTGGATCGTTTTCGCCTGACGCGCCAGTTCAGTGCGGCCT
Organism: Herbaspirillum sp. CAH-3; assembly: GCF_009668275.1. Lineage (NCBI taxonomy): Bacteria > Pseudomonadati > Pseudomonadota > Betaproteobacteria > Burkholderiales > Oxalobacteraceae > Herbaspirillum > Herbaspirillum sp. CAH-3. Next base: position 56,868 of record NZ_VSWE01000013.1, read on the forward strand.
TCGGCAGTTCGCCCCATGCCTACCTGGTGCAACTGCGCCTGCGCGTCGCGCGCCGCCTGCTGGCCAGTGGTGCGGATCCGGCGCAGGCTGCGGCCGATACCGGGTTTGCCGACCAGAGCCACCTGGGTCGCTGGTTCCGGCGCGCCTACCGCATCACGCCGGCGGCCTATCGCCGTGCCTGCACAAACGTTCTAGCCGGGGGCTGAGGCGGTTTCCTAAGATGAGGCGGATCAAGAGTCCTCAAGGAAATCCGCATGTTCGATACCAAAATTGCCATCCTGGTGCGCAATGACCTGCCCATGTGGCAGCGCCTGAACGTCACCGCTTTCCTCGCCACCGGCATCGCCGCCGCTGCGCCGGAGTCGCTGGGCGCGCCCTACGTGGACGCCAGCGGCCAGCGTTATGCCAGCCTGTGCGGCCAGCCCATCCTGATCTTCGAGGCCGACCTCGCCGGACTGCAGGCAGCCCATCGCACCGGGCTGGCGCGCGAACTGACGATGGCCGCCTATGTGTTTCCCATGTTTGCCACCGGGCACGACGAAGCCAATCGACAGGTCTTCCTGGCAGAAGATGCGGACAACATGGACCTGGTAGGCATCGCCTTGCGCGGCCCGAGGAAGGGTGTGGAAAAGGCGACCAAGGGATTGATGCTGCACTCCTAACACGCCCGCAGCACTGAGGCCATCAGGCCATCAGAGCGCCATGCTCCACACCTTGGCATGTCGGCCCGCTCCGTAGTAATCCATCATCATCCCGTGGCCGTCATCGAAAAGATGGTCGTAGAAGCCCCAGCTGGCGCGATAGCGCGGACCGCTGTTGACCACCAGTTTGGTGGCCCCGGCCGCACGGCCCTCGTCGCAGGCGGCGTGCAGAAGCGCACGGCCAATGCCCCGTCCGTGCACGGCATCGCGATGCACGAAGACGTTGAGCAATTCGAGCGCGCTCCCTTGTCCGTGCGTATCCAGTGCGAGATGGCTGCTGATGCGCGCATCCGGACGGGACAGCGCCATGCAGCCCAGCGCGACGCCCTGCGCATCCCGGGCCACCAGATAGCTGCGGTAGCGAGCTTCGGCATCCGGCTCGCCGTTCATGCATTGCCGGATGGCGGCGATCTCGGTCTCGACCACGCTGCCATCGTGCAGGTCGCGGACATGCTGGCGCAGGATCGTATCGAGCGCGGGCAGGTCGGCCTGCTCCAGCCAACGTATGACGCAAGCTTCAGGTGCATGCGCTGCCGTGGCGTCTGCAGGCCGGGGATGCTCGTAATGGATGTCCCATTCTTCCTCGCCGACTTCTACGAAGCCGTGGCGCAGATAGAAGGCATTGGCGGGACTGTCGCGTAGTGCGGCCAGCCGTACGCTGCAGCCATGGCGGCGGGCATCGGCCAGGATGCGCCTGAGCACCTGCGCACCGAGGCCACCATGCTGGAAGTCCGGGTGGAGATACAGGTGACGCAGGCGCAGGGTATCTGTCTGTCGCTCCAGCGCAAAGAATCCGGCAGCCTGGCCCGCCTGCATGATGTGGAAAGTCGCTTCCGGCACGAAGCCGCTGGTGAAGCGTTCGCGCGCCCGTTGGGGATCGAAGCGCCCGACCTGTTCCAGGCTGGGACGCATGGCGGCGATACGCAGGGCGACCAGGTGGCCGAGATCCGAGCGAAGGGTTTGCCGGAACAGCGCCAGCGGAGCCGGGCGGGCGAGGGGAGGGCGGGTCATCGTGACGGACCGGGGCAGTTGCGTCGGCCAGCTGGTAACGGGGTTATCAGCATACGCGTGTTCGGGCCGGCGCACCTGAGCACAATAAACCGCTCCCCTGGTTCGTCCTGCTGTCATCCCCAAGACGAAAGGAATGCGCATGCCCAGCACGGCGAACCGGCAAGAGATCCAGGACATCAGGCAGGAAGCGCCCGCCGACGGCGCTTTCACGCGCATGCTCAAGAGATTCCTGCTGAAACAGGCCACCATCAGCTCGGTGGAAAGACTGGGCGCGCAATATGTGCGCATCCGTTTGCAGGGAGATGCTCTCAAGCATCAGACCTGGACACCAGGCGACAAGATACAGGTCAGCCTTGGCAGGGGTTTCGAGAATCGCACTTACACGCCGGTGTCCTAGGATTCGGCGCAAGGCTGTGCAGAATTCATCGTCTACCTGCACGGCGGGACAGCGACCTGTGCATTTTTTGACAGCGTCCAACCAGGAGCACCTTTGTCATTCATGGGGCCGCGCGGTTCGCTGGAGGTGAACCGATTGCAGCAGCCGCAGCTTTTCGGTGATGAAACCTGCCTCGGACTGGCCGCTGCGCTGGTTCAGGCGCAGCCGCATGCCGGGGCTGCATTGATCTTCGAGGTGGACGATATCGCGCAGACGAGTCAGGTCTTGCAAGCGCTCGGCCTGCGCGATGCGATGGTCGTACGGCGTCTATCGGGCGATGTGCATCTGGCGCAGGTCAGCGAAGCAATACTGCGTGCGGCCTTGCCCGATACGGATTTCATTCTCGTCGGACGCGCTGCGGCAATTCAGGCCATCAAGCGCCGTCTCAACGGCGCCGGAGTCAGTAACCGCAGCATCAAGGCCAAGGCCTATTGGGCAGCGGGAAAGCGAGGTCTGGATTGAGCAGCTCTGTGTTCGTTGCACGCAGAGCGGCGGACACCTTGCATCAGTCCAGCGAGGTCCCGCGAATGATCTTGATCAGCCTCAGCGCCGCCGGCGAGAGATAGGTATCGCGCCGGTAGCTCAATCCCATCCGGCGCAGCATGGTGGTTTCCTTCAAGACCACTTCGCGCAGGTGACCGCGCCCGGCCAGCAGGTTCAGCTTGGAGGCAAAGCCCAGCAGGTTGCTGCGCTCGATGAGCGGCATGATCATGTTCAGCACCGTCGGGGTGATCTGCACCGTGGGCCGGGACAGGTGATGGCGGTCGAACACGTTGTCCAGCCATTGCCGGCTCAATACCGATTGCGCAGGCAGCACCCATTGATACTCCAGCAGATGCCGCAGCCGGATCTTGCGGTCGAAGATGGGGTGATTGGGGCTGGCCATGACGACCATCTCGTCGCGCATGATCTCTTCGGTATGGAACAGCTCGTCATCCTGGATCATCGGCCCCAGCACCACATCCAGTTCCCCCGCCTTCAAGCCTTCCAGCAGGGCATCGTTCATCGATACCTTGAGATCGATCGTGACCTTCTCCGCCTCGGCCAGCAACTGCTGGCAGATACCCGGCAGGATGTGTTCGGCCAGGGTCGGGATGCAGCCCAGGCGGATGTTCCCTTCACGCCCGTGCGCATAGTCGCCGATCTCGCGCGCGGTCTCATCCATCATCAGGCTGATGCGCCGTGCGCGGTGCAGCAGGGCCTCGCCCACCGGGGTCAGGCGAATGCCGCGACCCACTCGTTCGAATAGCGGCGCCCCCAGTTGTTCTTCCAGGCGATCAATGCACTTGGTCAGCGCCGGCTGCGTCTTGAAGAGCCGCTCGGCCGCCCGCCCCACGTGCCCTTCCTCGGCAATGACGGCGAAATACTTGAGATCGCGGAAGTCCATGATTCATTCCTGGGAGTTATGAATAATAAAATAAAAGCAAATATACATTAAATATCCCCGCACGTAGACTGCCCTCCAAACAAGAACCCTCGCCCCTTGCGGCGACGACAACATGGAGACCAGCACGATGCAAAACCTGCCTTCCCGGCGCGCTTTCCTGCGGCGTAGTACGCAGATCGCGCTCGGCCTCGGCGCCGTCGCCCAGCTGCCGCTGGTGCTGGCGCAAACCGAGCCCTATGAACATTCTGCCGGCACGCAACGCGCCGCCAGCCGCCTGCCTGCCGACGCCTGTGATTGCCACATGCATATCTATGACCCGCGTTTCGCGTGGGCACCGGGAGCCAAGCTGCTGCATGCACCGGCTACCGTCCCCATGTATCGCCGCCTGCAGCAGCGCCTGGGCACGACGCGCAACGTCGTGGTGACACCCTCGGCCTACGGCGTGGACAACAGCTGCACCCTCGATGCGCTGGCGCAACTGGGCGCGACTGCCCGCGGCGTGGCGGTGGTCAATGACCAGGTCAGCGACGCCGAGCTGCAGCGCCTGCACCAGGCCGGCGTGCGTGGATTGCGCTTCAACCTGGCGCTGGGGGCGGTCACCACCGTGGAGATGATGGAGCCCCTGGCGCGCCGCGTGGCAGCGCTGGGCTGGCATCTCCAGGTCAACATGCCCAATGACGTGCTGCTGGCCAATCGCACGCTGCTCTCGGCATTGCCGGTGCCGCTGGTCTTCGATCACTTTGCGCGCATCCCGCTGCAGGCTGGTCCGGGACATCCGGTCTTCGATTTCGTGACCACACTGATGCGCCAGCAGCGTGCCAGCGTCAAGCTCTCCGGCGCCTACCTTTACAGCAAGCGCGGCGCGCCCGACTACGAGGACGTCGCGCCGCTGGCCCGCACCCTGGTGCAGACAGCGCCGTCGCAACTCGTGTGGGGCAGCGACTGGCCTCATCCGACCGAGCAGCACAAGCCCGATGATGCGCGCCTGCTCGATGTCATGACAACGTGGCTGGGGTCCGACGCGATGCTGCGCACCGTGCTGGTCGACAACCCCGCCCGCCTTTACCAATTCTGACGGAGAGCACCATGTCGCAGGTTTCCACCCAACCCATTGCGCAAGCCACCGCCGCAGCGGGCGCGACCGCCGCCGTCAGCGAAGAAGCCACGATGAAGAAGGTGATGCGCCGCCTCATCCCCTTCATCCTGCTGTGTTACGTGGTCAGCTACCTGGACCGCATCAACGTCGGCTTCGCCGCGCTGACCATGAACAAGGACCTGGGCCTGACACCCTCGCAGTTCGGGCTGGGTGCGGGCTTGTTCTTCATTGGTTATTTCTTCTTCGAGATCCCCAGCAACCTGGCGCTGCATCGCTTCGGCGCGCGCATGTGGATTTCGCGCATCATGATTTCCTGGGGCGTGATCTCGATGGCCACCGCCTTCGTGGTCGGCCCCAAGAGCTTTGCACTGGCGCGCTTCCTGCTGGGCATGGCCGAGGCCGGTTTCACGCCGGGCATCTACCTGTATTTCACGCAGTGGTTCCCAGGTGCCTGGCGCGGCAAGGCCACGGCCTTCTTCCTGATTGGCATCCCGGTGGCCAACATCATCGGTTCGCCGCTGTCGGGCGCGCTCATGGAATTGCACGGCATGTGGGGCTTCAAGGGCTGGCAGGTATTGCTGCTGCTGGAGGCATTGCCGGCCGTGCTGCTGGGCGTGCTGTGCCTGTTCCTGCTGCCGGATCGTCCGTCCAAGGCCGCCTGGCTCACGCCTTCTGAAAAGCAGTGGCTGGAAAACGAGTTGTCCACCGAGCAGAACGTGCTGGCCGCCCGCCATGGCAACAAGTTGAAGGATGCCTTCACCAACTGGCGCGTCTTCGCATTGGCCGGTGCCAACTTCTGCGGCATCCTCGGTTCGCTCAGCATCGGCTTGTGGCTGCCGCAGATCATCCGTGAGTTCGGCTTGCCCTCGCACCAGGTCGGGCTGGTCGCGGCCATTCCCTACCTGGTTGGCGCGGTGGCCATGACGCTGTGGGCGCGCCTGGCCAATCGCAGCGAGCGCCGCCTGTTCTTCGTGGCAGGGGCCATCGTGCTGGCGGCGCTGTCGCTGGCGATCTCGGCCTTCCTGCATACGCCGCTGTTGAAGATGCTGGCCATCACCATTGCGGTGGCGTCCATCCTGTCGTTCCAGGCGACCTTCTGGGCCATCCCGTCGGGCTTCCTGACCGGACGCGCAGCCGCCGGCGGCCTGGCGCTGATCGTCTCCATCGGCAACCTGGGCGGCTTTGTCGGTCCTTCGGTGATCGGCTTCATCCGCGAAACCACCCAGGGCTTTACCTATCCGTTGATCTTCGTGGCCGGTGCCTTGCTGCTGGGTGCCGTCATCACGCTGGCACTGGGTGATCCGTCCCGTGCCCCTTCCACCTCCAAGGAAACAGCATGAGCTTCTTTGCCCCGCCTCCCACGGTCGAGGCCAGCGTTTTCACCCGCTTGCCCGATCATTTCCGGTCCCCCCGCAAGAACGCCTGGGGCGATGCCAACCGGGGCGGCCTGCCCATCGATTCCTTCCTCGAAGGCCCGTCCTTCGACCGCCAGGGCCGCCTGTACGTCACCGACATTCCCTATGGCCGCATCTTCCGCATCACCATGGATGGCCAATGGGAACTGGTCACCGAATACGACGGCTGGCCCAACGGACTGAAAATCGACAAGAGCGGCCGCATCGTCATCACCGACTACAAGCGCGGCCTGGTGCAGCTCGATCCCGATACCGGGACCGTCACGCCACTGCTGGAGACGGTCGGTTCGGAAGGGTTCAAGGGCGTCAATGACCTGGTGTTCGGGCCCAAGGGCGAGATCTATTTCACCGACCAGGGCCAGACCGGCCTGCAGGATGCCACCGGGCGCGTGTATCGTTTGTCGCCCGACGGCCAGCTGACCTGCCTCATCAACACCATCCCCAGTCCCAACGGCATCGTCTACGACCCGGCCCTGAACCACCTGCTGGTGGCGGTCACGCGGGCGCAGCAGATCTGGCGCATCCCGCTGCATCACAACGGCGTGGTCGGCAAGGTCGGCGTGTTCGCCAACCTGCACGGCGGCATGGCCGGTCCCGATGGCCTGGCGCTGGATGCCGAGAGCTGCCTCTACATCGCCCACACCGGCTTCGGCTCCATCTGGCGTCTGTCGAAGTTTGCCGAGCCCTTGCTGCGCATCCGCTCCACGGCCGGCATCTCGACCACCAACCTGGCCTTTGGCGGAGCCGACGGCAAGAGCCTCTTCATCACCGAATCCCAGACCGGATCCATCCTGCGCGCCGACGTGCCGGTGGCCGGCCTGCCCATGTATTCCCACGCTTGAGCGTGGTCCCCTGACTTCATTTTCAATCAAAGGATCCCCATGAGCACCCAACCTGATTTCATCCGCGACATCGAACGCGTCGACGCTTCCATCGTGGCCCAGGCCGCCGAGTTCCCGGCCTCCATCCTGGCCGACGTGGCCGGTCGTCGCGGTACCCTGTGCAGCCGCGTGGCACCACTCTCGCCCTCCATGCGCGTGGCCGGTCCGGCCGTGACGGTCGAAGTGCGTCCCGGCGACAACCTGATGATCCATGCCGCCATGGCCATCGCCAAGCCGGGTGACGTGCTGGTCATCGATGGCAAGGGTGATGAGACCTGCGCGCTGATGGGCGAGATCATGGTGTCGCAATGCAAGGCCAGCGGCCTGGCCGGCATCATCATCTATGGTTCGGTGCGCGATACCGAAGCCATCCGCGCCATCGGTTTCCCGGTCTATGCCGTGGGCGCCAATCCGAACGGCCCGACCAAGAACATCGCCGGCCGCGTGAACTGGCCGGTCTCGGTGGGCGGCACTGCCGTGCAGCCGGGTGACCTGATCGTGGGTGATGCCGATGGCGTGGTGGTGGTCGAGCGCGAGAAAGCCGCTTCGCTGCTGGCGGCGGCTGCCAAGAAGGTCGCCGATGAAACCAAGCGCCTGACCGAAATCCGTGGTGGCGGCCCGCTGCGTCCGACCTGGCTGGAAGGCGCCCTGCGCAAGGGTGGCGTGCTGGCCGAAGGAGAATCGCTGTGAGCGCCGTCAAGAAGGAAGTAGTGATCGTTACCGGTGTCGACCTGGCACCGCAGGCGGTTGAAATCCTGCGTGACTTTCAGCTGGTCTATGCCGGCGCCAAGCCGACCGAGGATGACATGGTCAGCCTGGTGAAGCAACATCAGCCGGTGGCCATCATCGTGCGCTACGGCGGCGTGAGCGCGCGCGTGATGGATGCGGCCCCTGGCCTGCGGGTGATTTCCAAGCACGGCACCGGCATCGATTCCATCGACACCGAAGCCGCCAAGGCGCGCGGCATTGTCGTCAAGGCCGCCGCCGGTGCCAATGCGCCGGCGGTGGCCGAGCATACCTGGGCACTCATCATGGCCTGCGCCAAGAGCGTGGTCGGACTGGACCAGCGCATGCGTGAAGGCCACTGGGACAAGTCCACCCACAAGAGCCTGGAGCTGCGCGGACGCACGCTGGGCCTGGTGGGCATCGGCGCCATCGCGCGTCGCGTGGCCGCTGTGGCGGCCGCCTTGGAGATGCCCGTGCTGGCCTATGACCCGTATGCGAAAGAAGCCCCGCAAGGCGTGCGGCTGGTCGATCTCGATACGCTGTTTGCGCAATCCGACGTGGTCTCGCTGCATTGCCCGCTGACGGCGGACAACAAGCACATGATCAACGCGCAATCGCTGGCGCGCATGAAGGATGGCGCCATCTTGGTCAACACCGCGCGTGGCGGGCTGGTCGATGAGCCGGCGCTGATTGCGGCACTGGCGTCGGGCAAGCTGCGCGCAGCCGGCCTGGACAGCTTCGAGAAGGAGCCCTTCACCGCGCCGCATCCGCTGCAGGACGTCAGCAACGCCATCCTGAGCCCGCATATCGGCGGCGTGACGGCCGACGCCTACGTCGCCATGGGCACCGGAGCGGCCAGCAATGTCCTGGCGGTATTGAACGAACAGACCGTCACCGGCTGATTCATAATGACTGACGGGCCAGCCGCCGACACAGGCGGCACCCGACTTCCGAGAGAGAGACATGGAGACCATCCAAGACGACAAGCGGCTCGAACAAGAGACCGTGCGCAAGGTGACCTGGCGCTTGCTGCCCTTCCTGATGCTGTGCTACCTGTTTGCCTTTATCGACCGCGGCAACATCGGCATGGCCGCTTTGCAGATGAACCAGGATATCGGGCTCTCGCCCAAGATGTTTGGCTTTGCCAGCAGCCTGTTCTTCATCGCGTATTTCATTTTTGAAGTACCCAGCAACCTGGCACTGCAGAAATTCGGCGCACGCAAGTGGCTGGCACGCATCATGGTCACCTGGGGCCTGATCTCGGCCTGTACGGCCTTCGTGCAGGGGCCGACTTCGCTGTATTTCGTGCGCTTCATCCTGGGCGCAGCGGAGGCCGGATTCTTCCCCGGCGTGGTGCTGTACCTGACCTATTGGGTGCCATCGGCTTATCGTGCCCGCATCGTGGCGCTGTTCATGGTGGCGATCCCGGCGGCCAGCTTCGTGGCTTCGCCGGTGTCGGCACTGCTGCTGCAGATGGATGGCATCGGCGGACTGCGCGGCTGGCACTGGCTGTTCCTGCTGGAAGGGTTGCCGACCGTGTTGCTGGGCGTGGTCTGCCTGTTCTTCCTGACGGATCGCCCCGATCAGGCGCGCTGGCTCAATGATGCGCAGCGCCAGTGGCTGGTCACCACCATGGACAAGGAAGCCGCCAGCCGCACAGCCAAGCAGCACATTCCCCTGTGGAAGCTGTTCAGCCAGCCGCATGTGTGGGGCATGGCCTTGGTGTGTGCCTGCGCGTCGGCCGCCGGTTCGGTGTTGAACGTGTGGCAGCCGCAGTTGCTCAAGTCCTTCGGGCTGACGGTGATGCAGACCGGCCTGGTCAATTCGATTCCCTACCTGGTGGCGTCGGTGCTGATGGTGTGGTGGGGTCGCCATTCCGACCGTACCGGCGAGCGCCGCTGGCATACCGCCATTCCGCTGATCCTCATCGGTGGCGGCCTGGCGCTGGCGTCGCTGGCCAACACGCTGGCCCCGGTGGTGTTGCTGCTGACGATGGTATTGATTGGCGCCTATTCGTTCAAGGGACCGTTCTGGGCCATGGCCTCGACCTGGCTGGCCACGGGTTCGGCCGCTGCCGGCCTGGCGGGAATCAATGCCGTCTCCAACCTGATCGGCGGTGGCCTGATGGTCAACGCCTACGGCTGGATCAAGGACGCCACCGGCAGCTATGCCATGGCCTTGTTGCCGCTGGTGGGTTTGTCGGTCGTGAGCGTGGTCATCCTGCTGGTGCTGTCGCGCAAGTCACGCGTGGCTGCTACCGGCGCGCTGAAGGAAGCTGTGCGCTGAGCACAAGCGTGATGACGAAAGAGCCGCCTTGCTTGCGCAGGCGGCTCTTTTGCATGGCCAGTCGCGGTTTCAGGAGAAGCCGAACAAGCTGGCCGGATTGCTCACCAGGATCTGGTGGCGCAGCGCCGGATCGGGCGCCCAGGCGGCCAGCAGGTCGAACAGCACGGCATCATCCGGCTTGATCTTTTCGGTGGGATGCGGCCAGTCGCTGCCCCACAGCGTGCGCTGCGGGGCGGCTTGCAGGTAGGCGCGCGCCAGCAGGCTGGTATCGGGATAATCAGGCGGCCCCTGCAGGGTATCGGCATAGGGCTCGGAGAGCTTGATCCAGGTGTTGCCCCGCGCCAGCAGGCGCAGGATGGCTTGGGCGCCCGGATGATCCAGTCCTTGTGGCTGGGGGATGCGGCCCAGGTGGTCGATCACCACCGGGGTGGGCAGGCCGGCCAGCACGGCTTCATGCTCGGCGATCTGTGCGCCCGACATCAGCACCTGCACATGCCAGCCCAGCGGCGCGATGCGCTTTGCCGTGCGCAGCAAGCGGTCCACGGTCGTGATGCCCCAGCTTTGCGGCGAGAGGAAGTTGACCCGCACGCCGCGCACACCCAACTGATCCATTTCCTTCAATTGCGCCAGTTCGACGTCATCGTCGATGACCACGATACCGCGTGCCTGTGCGCCGAACTGGGTGAGTGCATCGAGCAGGCAGCGGTTGTCGCTGCCATAGGTGGAGGGCTGGACCACCACGTTGCGGGCGATGCCGAGCTTGGCCATGAGGCGCCGGTAATCGGCCACCGTGGCGCCGTCCGGGCGGCCACCGCGCCAATGCGGCGAGACCGGGAAGCGTGCGTCATAGATATGGTGATGGCTGTCACAGGCCAGTGCTTGCGCCTTGAGCCGGGGTGGCTGGTCGCCGGCGGAGTTGGGAATGGATTGGGCGATGGCCGAGCGCGCTGCGGTACAGGCGAGCAGGCTGCCGGCCAGGAATTGTCTTCTGTTGAGCATGGGTCTCCTTGCGTTGTTGTTGTCGGGACGCCTGACGCAGCTGATGCGTGGTGCCGTCAACGTCCGCTTGCGGAGTCTAGCTATGGGGTGGGACGGGGACTATTTCCTTTTTTTTCGCCATTCATAACTGCAAGGAATGAATGGTGGCCAGGCAGGGCCGGTCGGCGGCTGATGCCTGCACCACGCGGGAGCCCGGGGTGGCGCAGCGAAGAGCGGCTATTGCCGTCTCGTTCGCGCGCTGGTCTTTTGGACGGCCCGCCGCACACCGATGCGCTACAAGTCCAGTTCGATCATTCGGCAAGCCGCCCTCGAACAACAGGGCGTGAACTGGTCATGGCGTGCCTTCTCCTCATCGCTCAGCACGAAATCCCGATGGTCGATGACACCGCTGAGGACGCCCGTGATGCAGGTCCCGCAGATGCCCTGTTCGCATGAGGTCGGGATCTCGATGCCATGCCGGGCCAGTACTTCGACCACACTTTTGTCTGCAGGGATGGGGAACACCTCGCCGGTGCTGGCGATCCTGACTTCGAACGCCTCACCGTCCTGTTCTCCAGCGCTTGCCGGGGCGGAGAAATACTCCTGGTGGAGCTGATCCTTGTGCCATCCCAGTCGTTCCGATTCGCCCAGGACGAAGTCCATGAAGCCGGTCGGACCGCAGACGTAGAGATGGTCATCGGGACCGCGAGAGCGGGCGATGTCGGCGAGGTCGATCTTCTGGTCTTCGCTATCTGCGTAGAAGCGGACATGCGCCGCAAACGGCCCGTGGGCCAGGCGCTGTCGAAACGCTGCGCGAGCGGGCGAGCGGGTGCTGAAGTGGAGTTCGAATGGCCGCGCTTGCGCGTGCAGTTCTTCGGCCATGGCCAGGATAGGCGTGATCCCCACGCCACCCGCCACCAGGATGGCGCGACCGCTGCCCGGGATGAGGCCGAAGTTGTTCCTGGGCGCACTGATACGGATCTGCTGGCCGACCGTGACCGCATGCATCGCCGCCGAGCCACCACGGGAGGGCTCGGCCAGGAGCACGGCGATTTCATAGCCGCGCTCCTGGTTCGACGGATTGCACAGCGAATACTGGCGGACCAGGCCGGGTGCAACTTCCACATCGATATGCGCGCCTGCGGTGAAGCGCGGCAGCATCTCTGTGGAGGCCGCCTGGAGGCGGAAAGCGCAGATGCCCTCCGCTTCCATTGCCTTGGCCGTCACCGTGACGGTCATCCAGCCGTGACTGCCTGTAGCGGGGTTCATGGTTTCATTCCTGCTGGCTGCCGGCTTCATGACTGCTGCATCATGACCACCGGCGCGCGGCCGGCTGTGGCAGCAGGTGCCGGGGCGGCACTTGCCTGGGCACTGGCTTCCTGGTCTGCACGCCCCTTCAGGTAGCGGCGCATGGCCACTCCGAGTGCATCGCTGGCGATGGAAATTTCGTACAGTTCTTCACCCTGCTCAGCAATGACCTCTTCCAGCAGGCTCAGTCCAGCCACATCCTCATCGAAAGCCTTGAAGAAATTGGTCGCCATGAATTGCGTCGCTGCTGCATCGTCCTGGGCAAAATCGCGGCCGAGATAGATGAAGTAGTGGGTGGTGTTGTGCGTGGCCGGGCTGGCCATATGGGCGACCTTGATGAGGAACTCCGGCCGTTCGCCTTCCGGCAGGGCCGAGTCATACAGGCGCGTAGTGACTTCATAGAGCGCGGGACTGAGGAATTCATTGCGCACGATGCGCGATGCGGTCGGTACACCTTCCAGGCCGGTGGGCTTGGCCCAGACCGGCGGAAGTTTGGTTGGCGAGACGGTGCGCACCAGCGCGAACCTGCCCTCGCCGATTTCAGAGGTCGTGGGTGCTTTCACATAGTCCGGCGATCCGATGGTATTGGCATGCATGTAGCTCAGGTGCGAGGTGTCGAGCAGATTCTCATGCAGGTAGACATAGCTGGACTTCAGGTCATAGTAGCCCTTGGCACCCGCCCACGCGCTGTCCTGCATCCACGGCAGCGCCGCAATCGCGGATTCATCGGCCAGCGCCGGGTCGCCCATCCAGATCCAGAGGACCGGGCCGCGTTCTGCCAGCGGGTAGGTTCGCACACCAATGTTCTTGGGACACTTCGCCACGGCCGGTGCTTCGATGCAGTCGCCGTTCTGGTCATAGCGCAGGCCATGGTAGCCGCAGACTACGGTATCACCGTCGAGCTGTCCCGCTGACAAGGGATAGGAGCGGTGTACGCAGCGATCATCCATGGCGACGGGCTTGCCCTCTCCAGTGCGGAACAGGACCAGGCGCTTGCCCAGCAGCGTGCGCTTGAGCAGTGAACGGCCCACTTCATCGCTGAAGGCAGCGACATACCATTCGTTGAAGATGAAGGGCGTATTGCGGTCGGCGAGACGGCTCATGGCGGCGCGAGCACCGCGGATGATCTCTTGGGAAGGCTGTGTCATGCTGGTCTCCATGTTGTAGTGGGTGCGGTTTCTAGCGCTTGCTGCCGGCCGGCGTCAGGGCGGCTCAGATGGGTTCTGCGAGTACCTTCAGTGATTGTTCAACCAGGACGGTCTGTTCGGCGATGGGACGGCCTGCCTGTTCGCGTCGGCCGATCTCCAGCGAGTTCTGTACCACCAGCAGGCAGCGTTCATAGCGTCGTGCCATGTAGCGCTGCAAGGCGCCGTCGATATCGCTGCCGTCGCCCAGTTCTTCAGCCAGGACCAGCGCATCTTCGGCGGCCAGCCCAGCGCCGGAGGCCAGCTGGGGGGTGGTCGGATGGGCCGCATCCCCGATGAGCAGCACGCGGCCCCTGAACCATGGACCCGGCAGCAGGAAGGCTTCCAGCGGACGCTGCACGATGGTGTTCTCAGCCGTCAGTGAGCGGCCGATGTCGCCGATGATGCCGCCATACGAACGGGTCAGGCGCTCCAGTTCCTGCGGGAGCGATGCGTCGGGAAGGCGGCGTTTCTCGGGGGAATTTTCCAGCAGGAACATGTACATCCGGTCCTTCGATACCGGAGTCAGGCCCACCTTGTAGGGACCGCCGAGGAAGAAATGGCGCCGGTCGATCTCGGGTGGCCGTGGCAACTGGGCACGCCAGGCGCTCTGGCCCGTGTATTGCGGCGCCGGGGCCTGGGGGAAGAGCAGGCTTCGCATGCGCGAGAACAGTCCGTCGGCGCCGATGACCAGGTCATAGCGGTCACGCGTTCCATCGGTGAGCTCGGCCTCGACCTGATCATGCACTTGTTCGATTTTTTCAACCGACAGGCCCAGCCTTACCTTCACGCCGGCCGCTGCCACCCTTGCCGAGAGGATCTTGTGCAGTACCGGCCGCATGATGCCACCGCAGCCCGGAATGCCGTCCTCCGGACGTACCGGCGTGGGAAGCACGGCCAGGCGTGCGCCATCGGCAGAGCAGACCTGGATGCCGTGGCCGGTATAGGCCTGGGCCTCGATCTCCGGCAGCACACCCAGGGCCTTGAATGCGCGCAGCGTCGGGCCGGTGATGGTGATGCCGGCGCCATAGACGCGCCATTGCGGATCCAGATCGATGAGCTCCACCGCGTGCCCCGACCTGGCCAGCGAAATGGCGGCCGACATGCCACCGATACCGCCGCCCACGACAAGAATCTTCTTCTGTTGCATCTGCACGAACCTCCATGGATGGGCTGGCACGCAGCACGCATCGCCGTGTGAGCCCGAATGTTGTTGACCCTGCCAGCGTAGCGGCATGCATGAATGAAATTTGCCTGAACTGGCCGTGCGATTTGTCTCGGAGCGAAGCTGCGTTTGCACGATGGTGCGCTGAAAGTCAAAAGCCACAGCACAGGAGGCAAAGTGGCCGTTGCGCGCGCACCTACGATGTCAACTCCGGGCCCGCCATGATGAGGGCTTGCAACTGACAGAGGTGACCAATTGAGCGAGAACGCAGACGTGGCCGGCAACGTGCAGGGCCGTCCCAAGACACTGGCCGAGGCCAAGCAATGGATGAAGGACAAACTGGCCGCCAAGGTCCATCCCATGAACCTGGTATCGCAGGAAGACGGTGAGCGCCTCATCGACGCGCTGCAGGGACTGGATGGCGCATCCTGGGCAGCGGTCTGGGGCAAGGCCGGCGACCAGGCCCGTACCCTGGCCGACCGTGCCCGCGAAAATGGCGACCAGGGCGCCGCCGCCACCCTCTACATGAAGGCCAGCGGCTTTTATTTCATGGGTCGTTTTCCTTGCCCGAATCACCCGGACAAGGAGCGTTGTGCCCGTGCCGAACGGGAGACCTATGTGCTGGCCGGCGCTTGCTGGGATAACCCGGTGCAGCGCATCTGCATTCCTTTTGCAGGCCGCAGCGGCGAAGGCAGCGAGATCGTCTTCCTGCTGCGTCGGCCGCAAGGCATTGCACGCCCGCCGGTCGTGGTGATGTGGGGCGGGGTCGACGCCTGGAAGGAACAGATGACCGCAGCCTGCAATGCCTTCCTGGCTGCGGGCGTGGTCACCATCGCCATGGACAACGCCGGCACCGGCGAGTCGCCGGTCAAGGGCGTGCAGGATGCAGAGCGCCAGTTCCTGCCCGTCTTCGAATGGGCCGCCCGGCAGGCCGACCTGGACGCGGACAAGGTCGGCATCCTGGGACGCTCCTTCGGTGGCTATTGGGCCACCAAGCTGGCCCACCTGCATCCCGAGCGCATCGCTGCCGCCGTCAACTGGGGCGGTGGCGCGCACTACATGTTCCAACCCGAGTGGGTCGAATCCTCCCGATATCCCGACAGCTACCTCATGGAACTGGTGGAAACGCGCCAGCGCATGCTCGGGGTGAGCACCGATGGTGAATACATCGAAGGTTTCAGGCGGCTTTCCCTGGTGGACCAGGGCCTGCTGGACCGTCCCAGCGCGCCGATGCTGCTGGTCAACGGCAAGGAGGACAGGCAGTGTCCCATTGCCGACCTGCATCTGCTGACCGAGCACGGCTCGCCCAAGGCGGTGCGCCTGTTCCCCGGTGGCCACATGGGCAATACGCCGCAGACATTGCCGACCATCGTCCAGTGGCTGTCGGCCCACGTCAAAAACCGGGCGGGGGCAGCATGAGCGGAAACTGGGTGCAGCAGATCCCCTCGCAATCTGCCTACTGGATGAACAAGGTGCTCTTCGAAGTCCACCACAACGACGGACACCTGAAGCGCTACCTGGCCTCGCCCGAGCAGTACCTGGCGGCAGTGCCGATGCCCGAGACCCTGCGGGCAGCGGTGCGCGACAATGACATCGGCGCCATGTACCTGGCCGGGGCCAATCCCTATCTGCTGCGCGCCCATTGCCTGGGCTTGCGGATTTCGGAACTGGATTTCGTGACTTCGCTCAAGGCCATCGCGCAAGGAGACCATCATGGCTGAACTGGTCGGAATCTATGCGGCGAGCCACACGCCGGTCATGCTGAACTTTCCGGATGCCATTCCCGGTGAAGACCGGGAGGCCATTTTTGCTGCGTTCAAGGACATGGGGCGGCGCATCGCCGCGTCGCAGCCAGATACGGTCATCGTCATCTCGGATGACCATGTCCACAACTTCTTCTTCAATAATTTCCCGGCCTTCTGCATCGGCGCGGCAGACAGCTATCAGACCCCGGTCGAACACTGGTTGAAGGCTGACAAGCAAGTCCTGCCGGGCAATGCCGCACTCGGTGCACACCTCCTTGGCGAGGCGCTGGAAAGCGGCTTCGATCCGTCATTCTCGATGGAACTGGTGCTGGACCATGGCTCGCTTACGCCGCTGCTGCTGGCCGGCCTGGTGCCGCATGTTCCCATCGTTCCCCTGCTCGTCAATTGCGTACAGCCGCCGCTGCCCACCATGCGGCGCTGCGTGGATTGGGGCCGGTTCCTGCGCAAGGCAATTGCCAGCTTCGAGCCCGGCAAGCGCATCGCAATTCTCGCTACCGGCGGCATCAGCCACGACATCGCCACACCTCGCATGGGAATGGTCAATGAGGAATTCGACCGCCAGTTCCTTGCCAATCTGTCCAGCGGCAATACGCAGGTGATCGTGGACCATGCGACCGGCCACGTGGCACAGGCCGGCAACGGCGCCGAGGAAATCCGCAACTGGCTCATCGCCCATGGTGCGGCCGAGGGCGCTGCGTTCGAGACCTTGTACTACAAGGCGGTCTCCAAGTGGTACACGGGAATCGGACTGGCCCAATGGAACGTGAAAGGCTGAGATGAACGCACAGATCATTGCTCCTGCAGCTGGCTCGCCAAGCCAGGAGACCGGCCATGCCGTCGTGCTGCTGCATCCTGTGTGCGCCAACAGCGATATCTGGCGACTGCAGGTACCGGTCTGGTCGCGCAGCCTGCGTCTTGTGCTGGTTGACCTTCCGGGGCACGGTGCGAGCAAGCCCATGGGCGGCCGCCCTGTCCTGGCAGACTTCGCCCGGCAGCTCGGGAGGACGCTGGACCAGGCCGGCATCGACCGTGTTTCGCTGGTCGGCGTGTCCTTGGGAGCGATGGTTGCGCAGGCGTTCGCGCTGGCCTTTCCCGGGCGCATCCACAAGCTGGTGCTGGCCAATGCCGGTGCGGCCACGCCTGCCCCGGTGGTGCAGCTCTGGAACGAGCGGCAGCAGGCATACCGTGAGCTGGGCGCGGAGCAGCATGTCAGCTCGACCATCGAACGCTGGTTCGATGAGGCTTACCGGCAGCGCGCGCCGCTGACCGTGCGCTGGATAGAATCGATGGTACGCGCCACGACACGGGAAGCTTATTTCGAGGCAGTGGACGCCATCAAGGAAATGAACCACCTTGCCCGACTGCACGAGATCGTGGCGCCCACCCTGGTGATCGCCGGCGAAAGGGACGCTGCGGTCAAACCGGAAATCTGCGCCAGCCTGGCCGGGGCGATTCACGGGGCGCGTTTCATCGTGCTGCCCTCGGGCCATATCAGCAACGTCGAGGCCGCACTGGAATTTACCGAAACCGTCGGACAGTTCCTCTCCACCTGATCACGCGCCGCTTCAGCATGCGTTCCGCTGCTACGCGGGACGCATGTCCTGGCCCTCCTTCAGGCTTGCTGCTTGCGATACTCACGCGGCGTCAGCCCGAACTTCTCCTTGAAGGCCCGGCTGAAATGGGCCACATCACTGAATCCCCAGCCATAAGCGATTTCGCCGATCGGACGGTTCGACAGTTGCCGTGACACCAGGTCTTCCCGGCATCGCTCCAGCCTTTCCGACCAGACCCACTTCATCAGCGATGTCTGTTCGGCCGTGAAGAGCTGATAGATATGGCGGGTCGACAGATTGACCGCCTGCGAAATCATTTCCGCATCCAGCGAGGAGTCGTGCAGGTTGTCGCGCACAAAGGTACGGATGCGCTCGAGGTGGAATACGTGCAGCTTGGACGGCAACGCGGTGATGTCGCGGTCACAGCCGGAAAGGGCCACTGCCAGCGTGTAGGGCAGGGCCTGGGCGATGCGTGCCGCGGTCGTTTCGTCGAGCTCGGGGGCCATGTCGAACATGGCGTCGTTCATCGCACGGAAAATGGCACCGGGTCCGTTTGCGGTCTCGATACGGATGGCCGTGCGCAGATGCGCATCGGGCACCACGCGCCTCAGCAGTTCCGAATCCACATAGGTGGAGTGCGTCACGATGTGACCGGTTTCGATATGGAACGGCGATGCCAGGTCGATCAACACCATGTCACCGGGGCGGACATGGCTGCGTCTGCCTCCCTGGGAGACCTGCGCTTCCCCCTCCTTCTGGAGCGTCACCAGCCAACGGCGCGTTTCCTTGCGGCTGGCAGGTGCCGACGTTTCGTGGGGAGAGAAGCGGATGGATGCAAATTGCAGGCTACGGCTGCAATAGGCCTGCATCTGCGTGCTGAGCGGCTCGTCTTTTCCCGAGTCCAGCGACAGGCCGATGGAAAACAGGCTGGCCATCTGCCTTTCAAACAATCGGGCGCCCTCGCGGGAAGGACTCTCAGCGGTAGAGAAGGTGCGGATAAAAATGGCTGTCTCCTTATGATCGCGGCGCTCTGTGCGTGATCAGCGGTTGCGCGAGATGCGTTCGCCGCCGGTGGCGCCTTGTGAGTCAAATTCTAGCGCGGACTGGAGCAAGACGGGGGATCGTGGAGGAATAGATTATCGCTACTCCCGAAGGGCAGCGGGAGACCTGGTTCAGTGGCTCGCATCAATCGGACAAGCAGCGCCCGAACGCCATGCCCGGGAGACTCAGCCGTTTCATTGCCTGGCGCTCTGCGCCACCGGTATCGCCGCGTCCAGCGGTGAGCCAGCATCATCACAACGACAGGGAATGGCGCGCCGGCCCGCTGACTCGGCGCGCACGTTTCCAGACAACGAGAGAGGAAAGAGAGACATGCAACATTCGCTATCGAAGCTGGGGGCATTGGCCCTCCTTGCTGCCTTGCCCATGGCCGTTTTTGCACAAAGCAGCGTGACCATTTCCGGCGTCATGGATGCCGGTGTGTCCCATGTCAGCAACCAGGGCGGCAAGAGCAACCTGCGGGCCGACAACGGCATCGGCGTTCCCAACATCCTGTTCATCAAGGGCCAGGAAGACCTGGGGGGCGGCATGGCCGCCATCTTCCAGCTGGAGAGCCAATTCAACCTGAGCACGGGTGCCTCCTTGCCCGGCAACAACCTGATCTTCGGCCGCCAGGCGCTGGTCGGCCTGCGGGACCGGCGATGGGGCACGCTGAGCGCTGGCAACCAGTATGAATTCATGCACGATGCGCTCATGTTCGGCGGGTTTGACTCCGCGCTCACGTATGGCGGCTACTACACTTTCCGTCAAGGACCCTTCAATGCGCTGGCAGTACCCAACAACCCGACCGGTGCATCCGACTTCGACCGACTGGCCGGTCTTGCGCGCGTGGCCAATTCGGTCAAGTACCTGAGTCCGGCGATCGGAGGCGTCACATTCGGCGGCATGTATGGCTTCGGCGAAGTGGCTGGCGATACCGCTTCCTCGCGGACCATCAGCCTGGGCAGCAACTATGTCCAGGGAGATTTCGGCCTGGGCGCTGCCTACACCGACGCCCGCTATTCTTCCATGGGCAATGGCCACGATGGCATTCGCAACTGGGGCTTGGGCGCACGCTACCGGCTGGGCGACTACAAACTCAATCTGCTCTACACCAACACGCGCAACACCCTGACCAAGGGCGAAGTCAACGTCTATCAGGCCGGCGTGAACTGGCAGATGGATGTGGCCTGGAACCTGGGAGTCTCCTATGAGTACATGAAGGGCAATGCGCAATTGGCCCACAATTACGCCCACCAGGGAAATGCGACCCTGCAGTACTGGCTCTCCAAGCGTACCGACCTCTATCTGCAAGCCGTGTACCAGAAAGCCGGTGGTGACAACGCCACCACGCAGGCCTGGATCAACGGACTGTATGGCCCCGGATCAGCTTCCAGTACCGGTAGCCAGGGTATTTTTCGCATCGGCATGGCCACGCGTTTCTAAGCCGGACCAGCCCCGCATCCACAAGAAGAGAATGGAGACAGCATGAAACCCTTGTCCAGTGAAGTACCCGTCCCGGCCGTCGGGGAGGAGTCCTGGCGATATCGCGGATGGCTGGTCGTGATCGCGTCGATGGTGGCGCTGATGTTCGGACCGAGCACTGTCGCCGTGCTCAGCCTGGGGCTATTCATCAAGCCCCTCGAAGTCGATTTCGGATGGAGCCGTACCGAGATCGCCTTGGCCAGTTCCATCGTCTCCTATACCGTGATGCTCATTTCGCCGATCCAGGGCTACCTGGCCGACCGGTTTGGAGCGCGCGCCATCATCCTTCCCTGCATCCCGCTGTTCTGCGCGGCCGTGGGGCTGATGTATTTCATGCCGCCGGTACCGTGGCTGTATTACGCGGCGTGGGTAGCCTTGCCGGCCATCGGTATCGGCATTTTCCCCTTGTCGTACCTGCGCGTGGTCAGCTCCTGGTTCGACCGGCGCCTGGGACTGGCCATCGGTATTGCCAATGCCGGCATTGGCATTGGGGGAGCCGTGATCGCGCTGCTCATCGGGACGGTCATCGCGCAGCACGGCTGGCGCACCGGTTTCCTGGGGCTGGCGGCATTGGTTGCATTGACGCTGCCGCTGGCGTTCTTCTTCATCCGCGAGAAGCCAGGCACCGAACCCCGGAAAGGGCGCACGCAAAGCGTGCCAGGCGTGGATTTCCACGTGGCGGTCCGCAGCCGCTCTTTCAAGCTGCTCATCGGCATCTTCGCCCTGCTGGGCGTCATCAACACGGCAATGGTGGTGCACCAGATTCCCATGCTCATCGATGCCGGCGTGACGGCGCAGCGTGCCGCACTGGTACAGGCGACCTTCGGCATTTTCGTCATCGTCGGGCGCTTGCTCACCGGCTTGCTGATCGACTACCTCTCAGCCGCATTGGTCATGTGTGCACTCGTCCTCGGCGGCACTGTCGCCTGCGCACTGTATGCCTACGGGGTCAGCGGCAACGTGGTCTTCCTGTGTGCGGCGCTGCTGGGGATGGTGCTGGGTGCCGAGTTCGATGTATTGAGCTATCTGCTCAAGCGCTACTTTGGCATGCGTGCCTTCGGCAAGCTCTACGGCGTGATCTTCGCCGTCTTCCAGTTTGGTGCCGGTGCCGGTGCGGCGCTGCTGCCGATCATGCGCCAGGCCTCCGGCAGCTATCGCTCCGGTCTCCTGACATTTTCCGCAGCCACCCTGGTGTGCGCCTGGCTGCTGGTGCTGTTGTACCGGGGCGGCCGCACCGCGCAGGTCCCGGGGCACTCGCCCCATTCCCATCTTCCACAAGGAAATCCATGCAGCAAGACATGAACGTGCCGCGTTTGCCGGTGGTGGAGATTGCTACCGCCACTCCGGCACAAAAAGAGGTCCTGGACGATATCCTGAAGGGGCCGCGCGGCAACCTGGCCGGCCCCTTCCTGTCATGGATCCACAGTCCCGGGCTGGCACAGCCTGCGCAGAAGCTGGGCGCATTCTGCCGCTATCACACCCGGCTCCCGCTGGCCCTGTCGGAGTTGGCCATTCTTTGTACAGCTGCAAGGTGGCAGGCCCAGGCGGAATGGCAGATTCACTATCCCATCGGCATCGAAGCCGGACTGGATGCGGACAATGTCGAACGGATTCGTCTTGGCCTGCGCCCGGCCTTCGCGCAGCGCGAGCAACAGATGGTCTGGGAGCTGGTGCAGCAACTCTACGACACCCGGCGCATCGGTGAGCCCTTGTATCGGGAAGCGGAACAACGTTTCGGTATCGAGGTGCTGGTCAATCTGGTTGGCCTGCTGGGCTACTACAGCCTGGTGGCGATGACCCTGAACGTCTTCGAGGTGCGTCACGGCGACGGCGCCCTGCCGTTTGATGAACCGCCTGGCGATACGGTGGCTTGACGGATCCGTCCAGGCCAGGGCAGCTTGGCCGGAATTCAAACATGTTGGCTCACAGTTTGAAAGTGTGAATCACCCGATATCGAGCACGATCCTCCCGCGCGCTGTCTTGCCCGACTCCAGCAGGGCATGCGCGCGCGCTGCCTCGGCCAGCGGGAAGCATTGGCCGACCGTTGGCACCATGACCCCTTGCTGCGCCAGCATCGCGACCTCGCGCAGACACTGCGGATCGTCATCGATCATCGAGCGGACCACACGCACCTTGAATTCCTCCCCGCGTTCCCTGATGGGAGCGGCGACTAGCCACACCAGTTGCCCGCCCGGCTTGAGGACGGGATAGGAGCGATCGTGGGTGTCGCCGCCCACCAGGTCGAAGACGACATCGAATCCCCGCAAGGCCGAGAAATCTTCCTTGTCATAGGCGATCACCCCGGCCGCGCCCAGTGCCAGGACATCATCCTTGTTGGCGCTGCTGCAGGTGGCCCACACTTCGGCACCCAGGTGCGCCGCCAACCTGACCATCAGGCTGCCCACCGCACCTGATCCAGCGTGTACCAGTACCTTCATCCCGCTTTGCACCTGCGCCGTCCGGACGACGGGAATCCATGCGCTGGCACCTGGCTGCAACAGGGCGGCGGCCTGCCGGACCGAGAGCGTGTCCGGCTGCGCAACCACGCGCTCGGCCGGGAGGACAATGGTCTCGGCATAGGTGCCCTGGCCCAGCATGTCGGCAATCACGCACACGGCCTGGCCGACATGAAATCCTTCCGCTGCCGACGCGGCGATCACCCCCGCGCCATCACGGCCCGGGACCTTCGGCAGCGGCAGCTCCATGCGCCCCTGCAACAGGCCTGCCCGCAGCTTGGTATCCACGGGAGCCACGCCGGCAGCCCGCAGGCTGACCCGAACCTGGCCCGGCGCCAGGGCAGGTTCTTCAATCGATTCCAATGCCATGACCTCGGGTGGGCCATAGCGGTGATAGCGGATTGCCTTTGCGTTCATCGTGCTTCTTTCGATGTTGTTCGTTGTGGAAGCGGTGAGGCAGCACACCTTCAGCGCTTCCTGGATTGCCTCAGCACCGGATACTAGAGAGAAGCATCACGCCTGTGCAAATCAACCCCTTCGATGCCAGCGATAAGCCTGGCTGATTGCACTGCAAGCCGGTGCGATACGGCCGCTCCGTGGCGCTTCAACCGAAGCGGATCGCCATCGTCTATCGAAGAGCACCAATCCCCCATACCTGATGTCTCGCGCGCAGTCATTACAAATCCGTAATGATTGCGCCATCTTTCTGTCGAGGCTTCCTTCCTAGAATCCTTTCCAAGCCTGCGCGCAGCCAAGCCGCGTGCTGCTGGTGTGGCGTGGTGCTCGGCAAGGCCTTTGACGCCGCGCTCAACACCGGGGCATAATCGCTGCCGCATCTTGCCGGCGCCGCTTGTTCATCCCCGGATGCCGACCGGATGGGCCCGTAGTCATTCTCCTTTTCAGCTATGCGTGCACTGATTCTCCTGCTTGCTTTCCTGTTGCCGATGCAGCTCTCCTGGGCGGCAGTGGCATCGTATTGCCAAGCGGAAAGGGAGACTGCGCCCGCCCATCTCGGACATCATGACCACCCCGCTGCCGAGACGCACGCGCAGGCCGAATCCAAGGATTCCAAAGCCGGGGACCTCGACCTGGATTGTTCCCTGTGCCAATTCTTCGCCATGAAGTCGGTACAGGCCGCAGGTACGCTCCTCTACGCGCCGCTGGCCACTCGCTTGCCAGCCCATATCAAGCAAGTTTCCCACCCCGCCTCGCACATCGCCGACGGCCCTGACAAGCCCAACTGGCTGCTCGCCGCCTGAGTCGGCGAGGACAATTCCCCCATCATCTGCTCTCGCCGAATTCCCCTTTTCATCACCGGAGAATTCGATGTTTCGTCACAGCTTGATGCTGGGGCTGGCGCTGCTTGCGGCCAGCGCCAGCCGTGCGCAATCACCTGCGCAATCACCCGCGCAATTCACCCCGCAATCCATTGCGCCCGTCACCGCAACCGCCCTGGACAAGGAGACAGGCCCGCTCTCGCTGCCAGCCGCCATCAGCCTGGCCTTTGAGCAGAACAAGACGCTGGCCGCCGCCAGGAAAGAGATCGAGGCCGCTGACGCCACGATCCTGCAAGCCGGTGCCCGGCCCAAACCGGAGTTCTCGGCACTGATCGAGGACACCCGCAAGTCCAGCCGTACCACCACCTACCAGATCAACCAGCCCATCGAACTGGGCGGCAAGCGCAGCGCCCGCATCGAGGCCGCGCAGCGCGCACGCGACATGGCCGTGCTGGACTACGCCGCCAAGCGCAGCGATCTGCGCGCCGCCGTGGTGGCCGCGTATTACGAGGTGATGGTGGCCACGGAGCGTCAACGACTGGCCCGGGAACTGCTGGAACTGGCCGGGACCTCGGCCGCGATGACGCAACGCCGCGTCATGGCCGGCAAGATTTCCCCCGTCGAGCAGACCAAGGCGCAGGTGGCGCGCTCCGCTGCCCAGCTGGAACTGAACCAGGCCAACAGCGAGCTCAGCCTCGCCCGGCAAAAGCTGGCGATGTCCTGGGGTGCCACGGTCGGCCGCCAGCCTTTGAGCGACCAGGGTGTGGAATCCCTGCCGCCCCTGCCGGCCATTGCACAGCTGACCGAGAAGGTGGCCAATGGTCCGGCCGTGCGGCTGGCCCGGCTGGAAGTGGAGCGCCGCCGCGCATTGGCCAGCATCGAGACCAGCAAGCGCACACCCGATGTGAGCCTGACCCTGGGCAACAAGCGCGATGAGTCCAACGCCAGGAACATGTGGGTCGTGGGCGTTTCCGTTCCCATTCCAGTTTTCGACAGCAACCAGGGCAATGAACTGGAGGCGCTCAAGCGCGTCGATATCGCGCGCGATGCGCTGGCGCTCACTGAGCTGCAGATGCAGGGCGAAGCCGCGCAGGCTTTCGAGCGCCTGCGCAATGCCAGGGAAGAAGCCACTGCCTTGCGCAGTGACATCGTCCCCGCCGCGCAATCGGCCTACCAGGCTGCCCGCACAGGATTCGAACTCGGCAAGTTCGGCTACCTGGATGTGCTCGATGCACAACGCACCTATTTCCAGGCCAAGGCGCAGTACTGGAAAGCGCTTTCCGCCGCCTTCCAGGCCGCCGCCGACCTCGATCGCCTGGCCGGTACCGAGACCCCTCCAGCAGAGTGAGAACACACATGACCAAGAAGCAGACATTGACCATCGCGGCGATCATCGCCATTGCAGCGCTCGTCTCGGGGATCCTCCTGATGAAGGGCAACCCTGCCCAAGGCAGCAGTGCCAAGCCGGACGCCCACCAGGAAGAAGGAGGGCACAAGGAAGACGACCATCATGATGAGGAGAAGGATGACGAGCACAAGGACGGTGAGCACAAGGAAGAAGGCAAGATCGCCCTGAGCAAGGAGCAGATCGCCGCCGCCGGCATCGTCCTCAAGACCGCCGGTCCCCAGCAGATCAGGTCCGGCCTGCAGTTGCCGGGCGAGATCCGCTTCAATGAAGACCGCACAGCCCACGTGGTGCCACAGGTGGCCGGCACGGTGGAGTCGGTATCGGCCAAGCTCGGGGAGAAGGTCAGGAAGGGGCAGGTGCTGGCCGTCATCAACAGCAGCGCCGTCTCCGAGCAGCGCTCCGAACTGCTCAACGCAGAACAGCGCCTGTCGCTGGCCCGCACTACCTACCAGCGCGAGAAACACCTGTGGGAACAGAAGATTTCGGCCGAGCAGGATTACCTGCAAGCGCAAGCCGCGCTGCGCGAGGCCGAGGTGGCGGTGCGCAATGCGCAGCAGAAGCTGCGTGCCATCGGTGCTGCCGGGACATCCTCCGGCAACCTGAACCGCTATGAAATCCGCGCGCCCTTCGACGGCATCGTGGTCGAGAAACATCTCGGCCTGGGCGAGGCCGTGCGCGAGGATGCCAACGTCTTCCTGATCTCCGATCTGTCCAGTGTCTGGGCCGAGATCATCGTCTCGCCCAAGGACCTGCAGGTAGTCCGTGCGGGCAAGAAGGCCGTGGTGCGCGCCACCGCTTTCGACGCCAGTGCCGAAGGCACGATCTCCCACGTCGGTGCCCTGATCGGTGAACAGAGCCGTACTGCCAAGGCGCATGTGGTGTTGCCCAATGCGGCCGACCTGTGGCGTCCGGGCCTGTTCGTCAATGTCGAGGTGGTCGCCGGGGAGACCGCGGTACCGGTGGCCATCCTTGCAGACGCCATCCAGACGGTCGAGGGCAAGAGCGTGGTGTTCGTGCGTGTGGCCGACGGCTTCGCGGCGCGGGAGGTCAGCCTCGGACGCTCTGATGGACAGTTCGTTGAAATCACCTCCGGCCTGGATGCCGGGACCGACTATGCCGCCACCGGCAGCTTCGCCATCAAGGCTGAACTGGGCAAGGGCTCTGCCGAGCACAGCCACTGAGCCGCGCGACTTCAGGAAAGACGACAATCATGTTTGAACGCATCATTCGCTTTGCCATCGAGCATCGATGGCTGGTCCTGCTGGCCGTGCTCGGGATGGGTGCTTATGGGGTTTACAGCTACCAGAAGTTGCCCATCGACGCCGTCCCCGACATTACCAACGTGCAGGTGCAGATCAATACCGCTGCGCCCGGCTATTCGCCGCTGGAGACCGAACAGCGCATCAGCTATCCGATCGAGACCGTCATGTCCGGCCTGCCGCATCTGGAACAGGTGCGCTCGCTCTCGCGCTATGGCCTGTCGCAGGTGACGGTGATCTTCAAGGACGGCACCGACATCTACTTTGCGCGGCAACTGGTCAATGAGCGCATCCAGCAGGCCAGGAGCCAGCTGCCGCCCGGCATCGACCCCGGCATGGGGCCGATCTCCACCGGCCTGGGCGAGATCTACCTGTGGACGGTAGAGGCCAGGGAGGATGCGCGCAAGCCCGATGGTACGCCCTATACCGCCACCGACCTGCGCGAGATCCAGGACTGGGTCATCAAGCCGCAACTGCGCCTGGTCCCTGGCGTGACCGAGATCAATACCATCGGCGGCTTCGCCAGGGAGTACCTGGTGGCCCCCTCGCCGGAGAAGCTGGCCTCCTACGGCATGACCATGGACACCGTCGTCAAGGCGCTGGAGAAGAACAACGGCAACGTCGGTGCCGGCTACATCGAACGGCGCGGCGAGCAATACCTGATCCGCGCGCCGGGCCAGGTCGGCTCCACGGAAGACATCGGCAACGTCGTCCTGGCCAACGTGAAGGGCGTACCCGTTCGCGTGCGTGACGTGGCCGAGGTAGGCATCGGCCAGGAACTGCGCACCGGTGCGGCCACCGAGAATGGCCGCGAAGTCGTGCTGGGCACGGTCTTCATGCTGATCGGTGAGAACAGCCGCAAGGTCTCGCAGGCGGTGGACAAGAAGATGCGCGAGATCAACCGCACCTTGCCCCAAGGCGTGGAGGCGGTGACCGTCTACGACCGCACCGTGCTGGTGGACAAGGCCATCGCCACCGTCAAGAAGAACCTGGTCGAAGGCGCCTTGCTGGTGGTGGCGGTGCTGTTCGTCTTCCTCGGCAACATCCGCGCGGCCATCATCACGGCCATCGTCATTCCGCTGGCAATGCTGTTCACCTTCACCGGGATGGTCTCCAACAAGGTGAGTGCCAACCTGCTCAGCCTGGGTGCGCTGGACTTCGGCATCATCATCGATGGCGCGGTGGTGATCGTGGAAAACTGCGTGCGCAGGCTGGCCCACGCACAGCAGCATCACGGCCGCACGCTCACCCGCAGCGAGCGCTTCCATGAAGTCTTTGCGGCGGCCCGGGAGGCGCGGCGGCCGCTGCTGTTCGGCCAGCTGATCATCATGATCGTGTACCTGCCGATGTTTGCGCTCACCGGCGTGGAGGGCAAGATGTTCACGCCGATGGCCTTTACCGTCGTGGCGGCGCTCATCGGTGCGATGATCCTGTCAGTCACCTTCATCCCGGCGGCCATCGCCCTCTTCATCGGCGAGCGCGTCGCGGAAAAGGAAAATGTCATGATGGCCTGGGCCAAGCGCCTCTATGAGCCCATGCTCATGCGCATCATGGACAACAAGGCCGTGGTGCTGACCTTTGCCGCTGCCCTGATCGTGGTGTGCGGTGCGGTCGCCACCCGCCTGGGGACGGAGTTTGTACCAAGTTTGAACGAAGGTGACATGGCGGTCCAGGCGCTGCGCATTCCCGGTACCAGCCTGAGCCAGTCGCTGGAGATGCAAAAGCAGATCGAGCGCACGCTGAAGCAGAGATTCCCCGAGATAGAACGCGTCTTCGCCCGCACCGGCACGGCCGAAGTGGCCTCCGATCCGATGCCACCGAACATCTCGGATGGCTACATCATGCTCAAGCCGCAGGACCAGTGGCCCGAGCCGAGAAAGACGCATGACGAGTTGCTGGCGGCGATCCAGGCCGAAGTGGAAAAGATCCCCGGCAACAGCTACGAGTTCTCCCAGCCCATCCAGCTGCGCTTCAACGAGCTGATCTCGGGTGTGCGCAGTGACGTGGCGGTGAAGGTCTTTGGTGATGACATGAACGTGCTCAACGAGACCGCTGTCAAGATCTCGGCCGTGCTGCAGAAGATCCCCGGGGCCACCGAAGTCAAGATCGAACAGACCACCGGCCTGCCGATGCTGACGGTGGACATCGATCGCCAGAAGACGGCGCGCTACGGGCTCAATGTCTCGGACATCCAGGACACCATCGCCACCGCCATCGGCGGCAAGCAAGCTGGAACCCTGTTCCAGGGCGACCGCCGCTTCGGCATCGTGGTGCGCCTGCCCGACCAGGCGCGCACCGACCTGGAGGCGATCCGCCGCCTGCCGGTGGCCTTGCCGCTGCAGGAAGGGGCGCTGCGCACCAGTTACGTTCCGCTGGGTGAGGTTGCCACGCTGAACATTGCGCCAGGCCCCAACCAGATCAGCCGCGAAGATGGCAAGCGCCGCATCGTGGTCAGCGCCAACGTGCGCGGGCGGGACCTGGGTGGCTTCGTGGCCGATGCCGAGCGCCAGTTGCAGGCCGAGGTCAGGATTCCGGCCGGCTACTGGACCAGCTGGGGCGGCCAGTTCGAGAACCTGCAGTCGGCTACGCAGCGTCTGCAGATCGTCATCCCGGTGGCTTTGCTGATGGTGTTCGTGTTGTTGTTTGCGATGTTTGGCAACGTCAAGGATGGGCTGCTGGTGTTTACCGGCATTCCCTTTGCGCTGACCGGCGGTATCCTCGCGCTGGCCTTGCGTGACATCCCGATGTCGATCTCGGCGGCCGTGGGCTTCATCGCGCTGTCCGGGGTGGCGGTGCTCAACGGGCTGGTGATGATCTCCTTCATCCGCAGCCTGCGCGAGGAAGGACGTTCGCTGGATGCGGCCATTCACGAGGGAGCGATGACGCGCCTGCGTCCGGTGTTGATGACCGCGCTGGTGGCTTCGCTGGGTTTCGTGCCCATGGCGCTGGCCACCGGCACCGGCGCCGAGGTGCAGCGTCCGCTGGCGACGGTGGTCATCGGCGGCATCCTGTCTTCGACGGCGCTGACCTTGCTGGTGCTGCCGCTGCTGTACCGGCTGGCGCATGCGGGGGATGAAGAGGGCGTTGTGCGCCGGTTTGGATTTTGGCGGAAGCGGAGGGGGGTAGCCTGAGGGCCTCAACTCTTCGTCAGCAGGCAATGCACTGACGGGAAGGAGGGCCCGCCATGGCTCTCCTGTTTGTCTCCGGGACTTAGTCCGTTGATGTAATCAAGTCGGATTTTCCGTTGAATCTGGTTTACTCTGTGCGCTGTTTCGATGCGGCTCGATCACGATGGGTTTCACGGCACTTTTTCTGCATGGGCGTTGTCGTTGCATGATCGGGAACGCATCGTCAAAGTGATTTTCAAGAGGAAATGAATGAACAGAGTTTTGCAGTCCATCCACGATAACCTGCCCCAATGGATGGCCGACTGGTTCGACGTACTCGTACCGGCGACGGAAGTGGTACTGATCTTCCTGCTGGCGCTGGCCATCATGCGGGTGGCCAGGGGCGTGATGGCCAGGATCGCGCGGACTTACGGACTGCCGGCCACGGCCGTCATGCTCACGCAGCGGGTACTGGGATTTTTCATCTACGGTGGTGCCATGCTGTGGGCGCTGGAGCGCATGGGGGTGTCCGGGGCGGTGCTGTGGTCTGCATTCACCGGGTTTGCCGCCGTGGGCGCGGTGGCATTCTTTGCGGTGTGGAGCGTGTTGTCCAATCTGTTTTGCGCGATCCTGATCTTCACCACCAGCCCGTTCCGCGTGGGGGATTTGATCGAAGTGCTGGAGGGCGGCGACAAGCCCGGCGTGAAGGGGCGCGTGCTGGATATCAATCTGGTCTATACCACCTTGCTGGAGGAAGGGCAGGGGCAGGAAGTGAAGACGATTTTGCAGCTGCCCAACAGCATGTTCTTTCAGCGGATTGTGCGCAGGTGGAGTGATGAGGGCGGGGTGGAATTTTAGGGAACCATGCCGGGCAACATCCAAGGATGATGCCCCAGCCCGATGCCCCGCGCGCGCATCCGCCTGCTTGTGCAGTCTTTACGGAAACCGCAGGGTGCTGCGCAGGATGGTCACCATGGAATCGATGGATGCATTCTGATTGCCGGTGGCGAAGTTGAGGAAGAACTCGATATGGCCCGGATCGGGCAGCTTGTCAGTGTCCGCGTGCTGAGGGAAGCCGGGTTCATCGGCGATCGTTTCTTCGTTGAACAAGGAAATTCCCCATCCGGCAAGGATGGCGGCGCGCATGGTGGTGGCATCGTCGCACTCCGTATGCACGGTCCAATGCAAACCGGCCTTGCTGAGGATGTCGAAGATGTGTTCGCGGATGAATGCGGGCGCCGGCAGCATCACCAGCGGAATCGGCGCATCTTGCCTGACCAGGTTGTCGACGTCGCCGACCCACACCAGCCGTTCCTTCCTCAGTACCTCGCCACGCAGATCCCCGGCGCGCTGGGCCCCGAGCACGATATCCAGATTGCCTGACTGCAGGCGTGCCACGAGCTGTTCACTCGGGGCTGTCTGGCAACGTACCTCAAGCCGGGGATGGGAGCGCCGCAGCTCGCTCATGAGCGGGAAGAGCAGCGAAGGTGCAATACCGGGATTGAATCCCAGCCTGACCACGCCCTCCAGTGGCATGGTCGAGAACTGCCGCCGCAGCCGATCCGACAGGTCGACCACTTGCCTGGCTGCGATGAGCAGGGCATCGCCGTCATGGGTCAGTTCTACCTTGTGGTGGCTACGCTTGACCAGCGTGCGGCCCGTGAGCTCCTCAAGGCGCTTCATCTGCGCGCTGACGGCTTGCTGGGTCAGGTTCATGCGTTCGGCGGCACCGGTAAACGAACCCTCCTCACTGAGGTACACGAACATGTGCATCAGCGCAGGATCGATGAATCGATTGATCACGCTCTTCTCCCCGAAATGCCGGGATCCTTCCCGGCTTGTCCGTGCGCGCGTACAGGCCCGCTGACGACGCGCAAGATCTACAAATCTTTATTGTTCTGGCTACAAATATTCTTTGTTTCTCATCCTCCTGCCTGAACCTTATGATGTCTTGGCCACTTGGCGGGTGGAGATCAGGACCCGGATCGCATCTTCAAGTGCCGCCACCAAACCGGATTCCCGAATCGATGTGCATTGTAGGACGCTCAAAGGATGATCATGTGTTCGCGCCGTATGCCCGCCGTTCGTCTTCAATCTCCCGCTGCCCGCCACGGCATGTCGTCTGCCATAGAGGGATCTGCCTGATCCCTTCCGTTGCCTGCGTGTGCACGCCTGCTGCCGGTGCGCGCGCCCACTTTCGCGCCCGCATCGCCACCGGTCTGGTCCGGCTCAGCGCATGGGGCGCCCTTGAACCGGCGATTACTGTCAAAGGAAAGAACGATGAAAGAAGAAGACATCCGTCAGCAAGCCTATGCCATGCCGTTCACCAGCCCGGCTTTTCCCCGGGGGCCTTATCGTTTCAATGACCGGGAGTACCTGGTCATCACCTATCGCACCGATGTGGACAAATTGCGTGCGGTGGTTCCCGAACCCCTGGAGATCGATCCCGACCGGCCCTTCGTGAAATACGAGTTCATGCGGATGCCGGACTCTACCGGATTTGGCGATTATACGGAATCCGGGCAAGTCATTCCGGTGAGCTTCCAGGGGCGCCAAGGCGGCTACAGCCATTCCATGTTCCTCGACGATGACCCGCCGATCGCCGGTGGGCGGGAATTGTGGGGCTTTCCCAAGAAGCTGGCCAAGCCTTCCCTGACGGTCGAAACCGACTGCCTCGTCGGTACGCTCGACTATGGCCCGGTGCGGGTGGCCACGGCCACCATGGGATACAAGCACCGCGCGCTGGACCTGGACCCGCTGCGGGCCTCGCTTGCCACGCCGAACTTCCTGCTCAAGATCATTCCGCACGTCGATGGCACGGCGCGTATCTGCGAACTGGTTGAATACCATCTCGAAGACATCGACCTGAAGTGGGGCTTCAGCGGCCCGGCCGCACTTTCGCTGACCTCCCACGCGCTGGCTCCGGTCGGCGACCTGCCGGTCCTGGAGATCGTATCGGCGGCGCATTTCAAGGCCGATCTCACCTTGGGCCTGGGCAAGGTCATCCACGATTATCTGCGTTAGTCCATTCATCACATCATCACACACCACAGGGGTAGAAATGCGTCTCGACAATAAAGTTGCCATCGTCACCGGTGCTGCCAGCGGCATCGGCAAGGAAATCGCCCTCACGTTCGCCCGTGCAGGCGCCAAGGTCGCCATCGCCGACCTCAACCTGCAAGCGGCCGTCGCCACGGCAGCGGAGATCGAAGCCATCGCGGGCAAGGGCAGCGCCATCGGTGTGGCGATGGATGTGTCTAACGAAGAACAGGTCACCACCGGCATCGACAACGTGGTGAGCCACTTCGGCCGCCTCGATGTGCTGGTGAGCAATGCCGGTATCCAGATCGTCGCGCCGCTGGACCAGTTCGATTTCGCCAAATGGAAGCAGATGCTGGCCATCCACCTCGATGGCGCCTTCCTGACCACCAAGGCCGCCTTGCGCCACATGTACGAGCTCGGCAATGGTGGCAGCATCATCTACATGGGTTCCGTGCATTCCAAGGAAGCCTCCTTGCTCAAGGCTCCCTATGTGACCGCCAAGCATGGCCTGATCGGCCTGGCCAAGGCAGTGGCAAAGGAGGGTGCCAAGCATGGGGTGCGCGCCAATGTCGTCTGCCCGGGCTTCGTCCGTACCCCGCTGGTGGAAAAGCAGATCCCCGAACAGGCGCGCACGCTCGGCATCTCCGAACAGGACGTGGTCAAGAACGTCATGCTCAAGGAAACCGTCGACGGCGAATTCACCACCGTCCAGGACGTGGCCGCAGCCACCCTGTTCTTTGCAGGCTTTGACAGCAATGCGCTGACCGGCCAATCCCTGGTCGTCAGCCACGGCTGGTTCATGCAGTAATCACGAGAGCGACCATGAACAAGCCCCATTCCCGTGCTGCTGCAAGGCCATCCGGCAAAGGACGCAGCGCCTTCGAATGCATCGCATTGGTCCTGCAGGGCGGCGGTGCACTGGGCTCCTACCAGGCCGGCGTCTATGAAGCGCTGGCCGAAGCCGAGGTGCATCCGGACTGGATTGCAGGCATCTCCATTGGTGCGATCAATTCCGCCATCATCGCCGGCAATGCCCCGCAGGACCGGGTCGCCAAGCTCAAGGGATTCTGGGATTGCATCACCGCCAATCCGGTCCTGGACATGGCCGTCCTGTCCGAAGTCCATGGCGGCCATGGTGACTTTTCGCGGGGTCTGTTCAACCAGGTCAGCGCCGGCATGGCGCTCTTCAAAGGGGCGGCGGGGTTCTTCGAGCCGCGCCGGCCGTCCCCCTTTTTTCATCCCAATGGCAGCCTCGGGGCGACCAGTTTCTACGACACCTCAGCATTGAAGGGGACGCTGGAACGCTTCATCGATTTCGACCGCATCAACAGCCGGGAAACACGCCTGAGCGTGGGGGCGGTCAACGTGCGGACCGGCAACTTCACCTATTTCGATACGGAAACCCATCTGATCCGGCCAGAGCACATCATGGCCAGCGGCTCCCTGCCACCGGGCTTTCCGGCCACCGAAATCGACGGTGAATTCTATTGGGACGGTGGCCTGATCTCGAACACCCCGCTGCAATGGGTCGCCGATGGTCCGACCCGCCAGGACACCCTCGCCTTCCAGGTCGACTTGTGGAATGCCGAGGGCAACCTGCCCGGCAACCTGGTCGATGTCACCACGCGCCAGAAGGATATCCAGTATTCCAGTCGCACACGCAGCGCCACCGATCATTTCAAACGCGTGCAGCGGGTGCGCGGCGCGTTGGCCAACCTGCTGCAGAAGCTGCCGCGCCAGTTGCAGGACATGGAAGGATTGGAGCTGCTGCGGGAGGTGGCTGATCACAAGGCCTACAACATCGTGCACCTGATCTATCGTTCGCGGCAGTATGAGAGCCACTCCAAGGACTATGAATTCTCGCGGCTGACCATGCACGAACACTGGCAGGCCGGGTATGAAGATGCCGTGGCGACGCTGAAGCACCCGGAGATTTTTGAGCGCCCGTCGAACCAGGAGAACGTGATGATCTTCGACAGGCTGGGCACCAGCCGCCGCGCCTGAAGTAGCTGGTCGTATTGGAGGCAAGACAGGTTGTCCCGCGGATTGACCTGGGAGTACCGTCAACGCGGCCATCGGCGGCGTTGACGAGCGCATCTGCTCGGGGGAGCGGAGCGGACTGGTTCGCCAGATGGTGAGAATAAATTGAATAACAGGTTCATCGATCCCGCACTCATGCATATGCTCGTCTACCTGCATGAGGAGGGCAGCATCAGTGGCGCAGCCAAGTGCATGCATCTTACCCAGCAGGCTGTGAGCGCCCAGCTCAAGCGGCTGGAGGAATTGGTCGGACGGCCGCTGGTGTGCCGCCAGAATCAGCGGATAGAACTCACCCCGGATGGCGAGGTGATCCTGCTGGCAGCACGCAAGATGGTGGATATCGCCAATCGTATCCGCTACCAGTTTTCCAACACGACGCTGGATGGTTTCGTACGCTTCGGCTTTACGCAGGGCTTCAGCCTGCCCATGCTGTTTGCCCTGCTCAGCGAGCTGCGCCGTGTCCAGCCGCGCCTGGAAGTGCGCTGCGAGACCGGCCGTACCAGCCAGCTGCTGGCCAAGCTCGAGGCCGGTGGCCTGGATGTGGTGCTGGGGGCGCAAGCCGACGGCAATGCCCAGGGCGAAGTGATGCGCCGCGAGCGGCTGGTGTGGGTCGGCGACCTGCATCACCTGGTGCGGCCGGGAATGACCATCCCACTGGTGGTGCTGCCTGCGCCGACCTTCATCCGTGAACATATCTTCGACACGCTCAGCTCGGCCGGTCACAAGTGGACCGTGCATTTCGAAAGCGATGATCCTGCGTCGCTGCGTACGGCCATCCGTTCCGGGTGGGGGATCTCCCTGTTCAACGAAGAAACCGTGCTGGGCGATTTCACCCTGCCGCATGCCATGGAGACGACGCTGCTGCCCTTTCCCGGGCACGTTGAATTCTTCATGCGCTACAACCCGCTCAGGAATGATGCACTGATCCGATCCTTCGCCACGGTACTGCGCAAGGTGCTCAACCGGCCTTAGTCCGGTCTTGCAACAAAGCGATCAAGCGATACGGAAGCAATACGGCCGCATTCCCTTCACGGAAATGCGGCCGTTGTCCATGCGCCTGGGGCGCGCAAGCTCAGAATGGCTGGACTGCCGCGCGCGCGTAATAGTCGGCAATGGCGCTGATCTCGTCCTCGCGCATGGCGTGAGCCACGTTGCGCATCTGCAGCATGGCATCGTTGGCCCGCTCACCGCGTTTGAAGAGGGCCATCTGCTCGGCCAGATAGTGACGGGGGAGTCCATCGAGCCAGGGCGCCCCGATCTTGCGGTCGGCCCCGCCGTGGCAGGAAATGCAGGGCGCGATATTGCGCAGCGGATCGCCTACCTGCACCAGGCGTGGAACAGCGCTCTCGGCCAGACCGCCTGCCTGTGCCGGGCGGGGCAGGCTGGCGAAGTAGGCGGCCAGATCGGCGCTATCGCGGTCGGACAGGGTGCGGGCCAATGCGCCCATGACGGCGTTGGACCGCTTGCCGCTGCGGTAATCGGCCAGCTGCTTGATGATCACCTCGGGGAATTGTCCGGCCAGGCCGGGGGCGTCCGAACGGCTGTGGCCCTGGACCCCGTGGCACATGGTGCAGGCCAGGGCCAGCGTGGCCCCGCGTCCCACGGACTGGGGCGATGCCGGACGGCTCATTGCGGGCAGCAGCACCACATTGCTGGCCACCACCGGTGCCGGTGCCTTGGCCGACGGCGCACTCCACTGGCCGGGCACCCCGGCGGCGCGGCAGATGCTGTCCCACAGGCTGGCGGCGCGGAAGTCGGCCTGCACCGACGGCAGCCACAGGAAGCCTACCGCCAGGCAGATCACGACCAGGCACAACAGGGCCAGGACGCTACGGCGCGTGGCGGGGCTCATCGGTGGGCGCTTGCTGGCGAGGGGCATCACTGTCCTCCAATCGGAATGACCGGCACCCAGGCCTCGGGCAATGACGCCAGCTGGGCGATGGGATAGGCGTAGTTGACCAGGGTCAGCGCGATCATCATGCCGACCCACAGCCGCAGGCTGTTCAGGGGCGCAGGCGGGCGCAGCTCCGGATGCACGGCGACCGCAAAGCTGTAGGGGCGCACCGGGCCGCTCTGCGTGCGGGCCGAAGCAAGGATGTAGAGGAACAGCCCGGCCGACACCACCAGCACCATGCCGCCTGCGACCGAGATCAGCACCAGCAGGCCGTGCGGATGCAGGGCCGGATGGGTGTAGTCGTAATAGGCCATGCGACGAGGCGCACCCAGGAGGCCCACGAGATGCCAGGGCATGGTCAGGATCATCATGCCCGCGAACCAGAGGGCGATCTGCAGTTTGATGAGCCGGGGCGAGGGCGTGGCATTGTGCCGCAGCTGTGGCCACAGCTCATAGGCCGCCATGAAATACATGATCACGATGGCGCCAGCAAAGATCAGGTGGAAGTGCCCGGTGACCCATTGCGTGTTGTGCACGGTCTCGTTGACCTGGTAGTTCATGTTGATGAGGCCGCCGGCC
Organism: Herbaspirillum sp. CAH-3; assembly: GCF_009668275.1. Taxonomy (NCBI): domain Bacteria; kingdom Pseudomonadati; phylum Pseudomonadota; class Betaproteobacteria; order Burkholderiales; family Oxalobacteraceae; genus Herbaspirillum; species Herbaspirillum sp. CAH-3. The sequence goes on from NZ_VSWE01000013.1 coordinate 94,346, forward strand.
CCGCCGAATCCCAGCATGATGAAGGCATAGGTGACGGCCAGCATCATCGGCTGGTCCCACGGCAGTGCCCTGACCCAGCCGAAGGGCCCCTTGCCGCCGCGCAGGCGCCCAACGATCTCGGCCGAGGCAACGATGGTGAAGACGGTCAGGAAGGTCGGGATCGACACCATCGCCGTCATCGCCGCATGCACGAACTTGAAGCCGGCACCGACCTGCGGATCGGCGAACAGGTGGTGGATGCCGATGGGCATGGAGAACACCAGGAACAATGCGAAGGACACGCGGGCCATGGTGTCGCTGTAGAGCCGGCCGCCGATGGCGCGCGGGAAGATGGTGTAGAACACCAGGTAGGCCGGCACCAGCCAGAAATACACGATGGCATGCAGGGTCCACGAGAACAGCACGCGCGCCAGGCCGGCATTGATGGTGTCGGTCCAGCCCAGCGAAGCGGGCAGGATCTGCAGCAGGATCTCGCTGCTGGCCCCCATCGAGGTCCAGGCCCACAGGCAGGCGCCGGCGACATTGCCATACATCGCCAGCGGCACTACCTGGCCCGGATGCGCACGCTTCCAGGCCAGCAGGTTGAAGACCATCAACGCCACCCAGATCCAGGAGCCCACCACCACCAGCACGATGCCGAGGTAGTAGAAGGGGCTGCCGATCATGGGCGGATAGAAGGTGTAGAGCACCGAAGACTTGCCCGCCGCTGTAGTAGCTCCTGCCATGACCGTGCCACCGATGACCAGCCAGAATCCCAGCCACGCCCAGCGCAGGCCCAGCAGGGGCTGGCGCAGCGCGATCTCGGTAATCGCGTAGCCGATTCCCATGGCCACCAGCGTGGGCAGTACATAGGCCATCACGGTACCGTGCAGGGTCACCGAACGATAGTAATGCTCGGGATTGCTGATCCAGCTGTGCAGCGGGCTGCGGATATACATCTGCCACTCCCCCAGCAGGATGGCGAGGAAGAAGGCGATGAAGGCGATCCAGAGGTGGGCCAGGACCAGGCGCTTAACGTGATACACAGTTCAACCTCTCTTCGTGTTGCATCCGCGACTGGAATTCTTCGCGCGAGATGACCTGGACCTTGGCCCACATGGCTTCATGGCCCACGCCGCAATATTCATGGCAGGGCATGAGCTGCTCGCCCTGCTGTTCGAAGCTGGTGGTGAAGGTGGAGATGAAGCCGGGGATGAGCATGGTGTTGGCATTGGTCTTGCCGATGAGGAAGCCATGGATGGCATCGGTGCTGGTGCCGCGGAAGGTGACCGGGGTTTTCTCCGGCACCACCAGGCATTGCGGCACAAATGAATATTGCTGCGCCACCAGCCGCACCACCACGCGCCCGCCGGCTTCCTGGGCGGTACCGAGGTTGCTCTCGATGAATTCGCCGCGCAGGTGGACGCTGCTCACGTCGATCTTTTCCACCCGCGAAGGCGGCATGGCGGCCCAGTGCAGGGCGGTAAAGACCATCAGCGACAGCAGCGAGAGGATCACCAGCAGCACGAAGATCAGCCAGCGCCGCTCGGCCAGGCTGGCCACCAGCGCTGAACGCTGAAGGCCGGAGGGCTTTGCCGGTGGAGGATTGAGTGGATTCATTGGACGATGCCTCGCGGCAGGTAGACGAAAAAGTAGAACAGGAAGAACAGCGCGATCACGATGGCCGATGCCAGGCCGGCCACCGCAAAGGCACCGCCAGGACCACGCTGGACGATGGCCTCGATGTCGGCGCCGAGCTCATCGTCGTGGCGCTCGCCATTGCTGTGCCCTGCAGAAGCAGAAGGGATGGGGTCGGGTGCGTGCATGGCTTACTCCGGTAACAGCTTGCGCAGGTCGTTGACCGCCTGGCCGGCCACGGGCGTACCACTATTGCCCCAGGCCACGCGGATATAGGTCACCACGGCGGCGATCTCGTCATCCTTGAGGATGTGGGAGAACGGCGGCATGCCATGCGGACGCGGGTTGTCGATGGTGCCCGGCGGGAAGCCGCCATTGAGCACCATGCGGATCGGGTTCACGGGCGAAGCCATGGTGATGGAGGGATTGCCCGCCAGCGGCGGATAGGCGGGCGGCATGCCCCGGCCGTTGGCGCCATGGCAGACGGCGCACTGGGCGCTGTAGAGCGTGCGGCCGAGTTCCATCTTCTCGGGGGCCACCAGCCGGTCCTTGGCGGCGGGCGGGGGCGATTCCTGCTTCTGCGGCAGCGACTTCAGGTAGACGGCCATGGCGCGCACATCGTCGTCCGTCAGGTATTGCAGGCTGTTGTAGACCACTTCGGCCATGGGGCCGTAGACGGTGCCGCGATGCGAGGCGCCCTTGCGCAGCAGGTCGGCGATTTCGCTGATCTCCCAGTTGCCCAGTCCGGCTTCCATGTTGGAGGTCAGGGAGGGGGCATACCAGTTCTGGTTGGGGATCATGCCGCCTTCGAAGGCCTTGGCATCGCTCGATCCGCCCAGCGCATTGATGGCGGTGTGGCACATGGTGCAGTGGCCCAGCCCCTTGACCAGATAGGCACCCCGGTTCCACTCCACCGACTTCCCCGGATCGGACCGGAACTGGCCGGGTTTGAAATACAGTGACCGCCAGCCCAGCAGCAGTTCGCGCTGGTTGAAGGGGAAGCGCAATTCGTGCTCGCGGTTCTTCTTCTTCACCGGCGGCACCGACATCAGGTAGGCGTAGATGGCGTCGTTGTCCTCGCGCGTGACCTGGGTGTAAGACGCATAGGGCATGGCCGGATAGAGCAGGCTGCCATCGGGCGAGATACCGTGATGCATCATGCGATGGAAGTCGTCGGCGCTCCAGCGGCCGATGCCGGTCTCGTCGTCGGGGGTGATGTTGGGGACATAGAGGTTGCCGAAGGGCGTGGGCATGGGACGGCCACCGGCAAACAGCTGGCCATTGGGAGCAGTGTGGCAGGCCACGCAATCGCCCACGCGGGCCAGGTATTGGCCACGGCTGATGATGTCATTGCCGGCCGTGCGCAGCACTGGTGCGGCCGAGGCGGCCGGCTCGCGGCCCAGGTAGAGCCAGCTGGTGCTGGCGGCGAGGATCGCCAGGGCGGCCAGGGGAACAAGGTTTTTCAGCTTCGCGCGCATGTGGGTCAGCCTTGGCTGCCGCAGGCCAGCGGCATGCGGATCAGGTTGGATGGTTCGGGTGCCGCGTTGCCAGGCGCGGGTTGCTGGGCCAGCCAGCCGGCCACGGCGCTGATGTCGCTGTCGGTGAGCCGCGTGGCGATGCGCTTCATGCAGTCCGGCTCGGCCGCTACGCGTTCGCCTACGCGCCAGCGGGTGAGCTGGCCGGCGATGTAGGCGGGCTTCAAGCCAGCCAGTCCGGGAATACCCGGCAGCATGCCGGTGAGCTGCTTGCCATGGCAGGCCACGCAGGCCGGTATACCGTGGGCTGCATCCCCCTGTTGCACCAGGGTGCGGCCGCGTTCGGCCATGGGCGCACTCAGTGGCTGTGCGCCGCGCGCTTCGAAGGCCGGCTGCTGGGCGGCGAAGTACTCCGCCATCTCCTTGAGGTAGGCATCGGGCAGGTAGCCCACCAGGTAGTTCATCGGCGGATAGACCCGCCTGCCCTCACGGAAGGCCAGCAGCTGATTGTAGAGATAGGCGGCCGGCTTGCCGGCAATGCGCGGGAAGTATTCATCGGAGGTGCCCTGGCCCTGCTGTCCATGACAGTTCACGCAGGCCTGCATGCGCGCCTCCATGGAATCGAGCTTGCGGAAATAGGGCGTGGCGGCATCGCGCTTGTCCTGTGCCTGGGCCCATGGCGAGTACAGGAGCAGCACGGTCAGTGCGGCCACTGCCAGGGCCTGGATCGCCGTGGCGATGCGCTGGCGGGAAGTTGGGGCGAGGATCACCGGGGGCTCCTGCATCGTTTAATGGTGTTCGGAGGGATCATTAAGCTGCGTTTAATGCTCGCTCATGGGCGTAGCGGGCTGCCGTTGGCCTGCGGGGGCAGATCCTGGGCGCGTTCGGCTTCCCAGCCACCACCGAGGGCCTGGGCCAGGCTGACCATGGCGCTGAGGCGATCGGCGCGGGCCTGCACTTCCAGCAGTTGCGCCGAGAGCAAGCCGCGCTGCGCATCCAGCTGTTCCAGGTAGGGCGAGTAACCGGCGCGATAGCGTTTGCGGCTCATGGCCAGGGCTTCGCGCAGGGCCACTTCCTGTTCCTGCACGGCCTGTTGCTGGGCCTGGGCGCCGCGTGCGGCGGCCAGTGCATCTTCCACGTCGCGCCAGGCCACCAGCACGGCTTTCTGGTAGGCATACGCGGCTTCATCGCGGCGTGCGGCGGTGGCGTCGGCCTGCGCGCGCAGCCGCCCGCCATCGAGCAGTGGCGCCAGGAGGCTGCCACCGACGGAGAAGATCGACAGCGGATCCGGCAGCAGGTTGGAGCCGACCACACCGCCGCTGAGGCCGATGCGCAGCGAAGGCATCAGCGCCGCCCGGGCCGCATCCAGCGTATGGTCGGCGGCGACCAGTTGCTGTTCGGCCTGGAAGATGTCGGGCCGCTGGCGCAGCAAGGCGGCCGGTTGATCGGGGCCAATGGCGGGCAGGGTCAGCGCCTGCAGGCCGGCACCGGGTGCCACCAGCAGGGCGGGCTGGCCGGCCAGCAGGGCCAGGGCATGTTCATTGCGGCTGATGGCCATGCGGGTGGAGGCGATGAGCTGCTCGGTGGCCGCATATTCGGACTGCGACTGTTCCACCTCCAGCCGGCTGGCATAGCCCTGCCGGGCGCGTCGCCGTGCCAGTTGCAGGGATTGGGCGCGCATCTCCAGGGTTTGGTCCAGAACCTCCAGGCGGGCCTGCTGTGCGCGCAAGGCGATGTAGGTGCTGGTGGTGGTGGCGATCAGCGCCAGCCGCAAGGTACTGCGTGCAGCATCGGTGGCCAGCAGGGTGGCGCGTGCAGCGGCGTCCTGGTCGGCCAGGCGACCGAAGAGATCCAGTTCGTAGGACAGCGACAGTTCGGCTTGCCACGCATCCTGGACGCGCGCACGTCCGAAGGCATCGACGTCGCCCTGGTGCGCGCCCATGCCCGACGCGGACATCGAAGGCATGCGCTGTGCCGTAGCCAGGCGACTGGAAGCACGCGCCTGCTGTACGCGGGCAGCGGCCATGGCGAGATCGCTGTTGCCAGTCAGGACCTGGTCCACCAGTTGGTTCAGGACCGGGTCCCCGAAGGATTCCCACCAGCGTGAGAGGCTGATGCCTTGCGTGCTGGCCTGCGGCTCGCGCCATTGCGCCGGCAGCGTCACGGCAGCCTGTTCCGGCTGTGCTGGACGCGGGCCGGCGCAAGCCGCCAGCACGACGGCCAGCGTCACCAGGGAAATGATTTGCGCGGAGCGGGCAGGCGTGTTCATCGTTTTTGCTCCGCCAGGCGACCGGGATCGACCGTGGCTTCCACCGACATGCCGGGGAGCAGCAGGGCGGCCGTGGCCGCATCGTCGAAGACGATCTTCACGCCGATGCGCTGGGGAATCTTGACGAAGTTGCCGGTGGTGGTATCGGGTTTGATGGCCGCAAATTCCGAGCCCGCTGCAGGCGCTACCAGTTGCACGCGACCGGACAGGCGCTGACCCTGCAGGGCATCGATGCGCACTTCGGCATATTGCCCCGGGCGTATTGCGGCGGTCTGGGCTTCCTTGAAGTGCGCCACCACCCAGCGTTCGGCCGGCACCAGTTGCAGCAACTGTGTACCGTTGGTGACGTACTGGCCCAGGCGCACGCCGACTTCGCCGAGCTGTCCATCCTCGGCGGCGCGGATTACGGTGTTGTCCAGGTCGATCTGGGCCAGCCGCAGTTGCGCATGCGCAGCTTCCACATTGGCGACCAGGGCATCGCGTCCGACCTCGACGGTACGCAGGTCTTGCCGCGCCATGTCCAGTGCGGCACTGGCCTGGCGCACCTGGGCCTCGGCCTGGGCGTGAGCCGCCAGGTTCTGGTCGCGTTCACGCAGGGCTACCGAACCATCGGAGACCAGTTCATCGACCCGCGCCAGGTCCACCCGGGCGCGCTGCAATTGCGCCTGCGCGTTGGCCAGTGCGGCGTCCTGCGCGGTGATGGCGGCCGCGCGTGCGCGTTTTGCCTGGGTAGCGTTTTCCAGCTGGGCGATCTGCGCGGCCACGGCGGCCTTGGCCTGTTCCACCCGGGCGGCATAGATGCGGCTGTCGATGCGCACCAGCACCTGGCCGCGCTGCACCTGCTGGTAATCCTTGACGGCAACCTCCACCACGTAGCCGCTGACCTGCGGTGCGATCGCGGCGGTGCGGCCGCGCACGTAGGCGTTGTCGGTGTGCTGGAGCGGACCGTCGAACGGTGGCAACTGCCAGCCGCGCAGGATCAGCAGGACGGCAGCGGCCAGCACCACCAGGGCCAGCACCAGGCGCAGGCGCGACACCTTGGGCGGCAGGCCTGCGGGGACGGAAGAAGAATTCGCGGGGAGGGGGGTGTTCATGCAGCGTACTCCGGCCGCTGGCGTGCTGCACGCCGACGGCTCCAGGTTTCACAAGCCAGGTAGGCGGCCACGGCCAGGGCGGCCAGCGCCACCAGGCGGAAGACATCGTTGTAGGCCAGCGTGTTGGCTTCGGTCATGAGCGATTGCATCAGTGCGCTGCTGCCTTGCGCCAGCCGTGCGGCGGTCTGCGGATCGGAAGCCAGCAGGCGTTCGGACATCACCTGCGCATGGACCTTGGCCATGATGGTCTGGACGCTGCCGAGCAAGGCTGAACCGGCCAGCCCGCCGATGTTCTGGCTGACACTGAAGAGGACGATGAAACTGACCAGGTGATCGCCGCCGCGCGCGCTCATCCGTAAAAATCCGAACACCAGCGTGGGACCGACGAAGAGCGTGGTCCCGAAGGCCACCAGCGACTGGCTGAGCATGAGTTGCGGCGGGCGGGTGAGGCTGTTGCTGCCGCTGTCGAGCCAGGCGGCCAGGGCGATGCAGAGCGCTGCCACCGCCACTTGCCAGGGCAGGTTGCGTTCCGACAGGGTGAGTGCGGCCACGATGATGCCGAGGAACATGGCGGCGGTGACGGCGAGGAAGAGACCATGCAATTGATCGTTGTTGAGACCGCCGGCACTGAGCAGGCCAATGGCGCCATAGGTCTGCTCGGCCAGTGCGATGCGGACCAGGAAGGCCACCATGGCGAAGCGCACGATGTCGCCTGTCAGCATCCAGCGCAGTTGCAAGAGCGGACGTGCGCGTTGGCGCTCGATCATCCAGGCCGCGCCCGCCAGCACCAGCGCGCCGATCAGCGCCAGGCCCAGCCAGGGGGTATCGGTCCACCACAGGATGCGGCCCAGCCCGAGCACCGCCGAGAGCAGCAGTCCGGCCGGTACCAGCAGCGAGATCGTCACCAGGTCCAAGCCCTCGAAGGCCTGGCTGCGCTCGCTGGGCGGAAGCGGCACCAGGGTCATGGCCCCCAGCAACACCAGGGCGATGCACAGTTCGGTCAGCAGCAGCCCTTGCCATTGCGACCCGGTGAGGAAATCCAGCGACATCAGGCGCGCCAGCGGCGGCCCGAATTGCGGCAGGCTCACGCCGACCACCAGGGCCAGCGGCCGGGCCTTGAGCGAGAAGACCTGCAGCAGGTGGTAGATGGTGGTGGTGGTCAGGGCGGCCGCGGCCAGGCCGCAGGCGGCGCGCATTACGATGGCCGCCGCCAGACCTGGTACGCAGAGGTGCAGCAGGGCGGCCAGCGCGTAGGCGGCCAGCAGGGTGAGGGTGACCTGGGGGATGCCGAATTGCGCGCGCGCCTTGACGAGGACCAGGTTGGCGCAGGCGTTGAAGCCGACATAGACCGCTGGCAGCAGGCTGGCTTCGGCGGTGTAGAGACCCTGTGCGCCGGCCAGGCTGGCGATGTTGACATTGACCATGCCATTGCCGAAGGTGGCGCCGATGCCGGCCAGTACCGCGATGGCGGCATAGGCCGCGCGGCGCCCGGGGGCATGCGTGGCGATGTAGGGCGAGCCCGGGAAGGCTGGCGCTTCCGGGGCAGCGGGCGCGGGGCGGTCTGGTATTCGGTCAACCATGGCAGGGCGGCGCGGCAGAGAGGGGCTAATGGAAACGACTTGTTGCCGCGACTTCGCGAGCGCCTCAGTGCGTGGGCGTGCGGTCGCGGCTTTTTATGGCTGCCATGGTACTGAGCGGTGCTGCTGTTGAGAAACAAAGAATATTTGGGGGCGCTACAAAGGAAATTTGTAGGTATCCCGCGCAGGGCCGACCAGATTGGGGCGCTGTGCAGGGCATCCGTCGTTTGAGGTATCTTTCAGGGCTTCGGAGGAGATACCAAATGGACTTTACCAACATCCTGGAATACAAGCTCTGGTCAGACCGCCGCATTCTCGACGCGGTCGCTGAACTTGACCAGGAGGAGCAGAATCGCGCGCTGGATTTTGCACGGCAGCAGTTGAACCACATGGTGCGCGTGGAGGAGTTGTTCCAGGCCCGGTTGCGTGGCATGGCCGATCCGCATGACTCCACCAATACCGAGCACCTGCCCGAACTGGATGAGCTGGATGCGAGACTGATGGCAGCGAACAAGTGGTTGCAGGCCTATGCGGGAAGCCTCACTGCCAGTCAGCTGAAGGAAAATATTTCCTTTACGTTTGTGGATGGGAAGCGCGGAAGGCTCAGTCGGGAGGAAGTCATCTTCCACCTCATCAATCACGGTACTTACCATCGCGGGGCGATTGGCCATGCGCTTGACCTGGCCGTGGGGACGCGTCCTGCCGATACTTACAACGTGTTCATTCATGCTGCTGAACCGGAGAGACGGGGCTAGGCATCAGCAAGACGCAGCCGCTTTGTGACGCAGGACTGATCTGCTTTGCGCCCCTCGTTTTTTGGTAACGCGGGTAACCAAGGTGTTTTACTTCGTTGTCGGTTCCAGGCGGTGCCGCGAGAAAAAATCCACAACCAGCCGACTGGCATCCGGCCCCGCGGCATTGTAGGACAAGGTGGTATCCCCTCCACTCCAGGCGTGCCCCAGTCCCTCGATCACCACGGATCGGACGATGAGCTTGCGTCCACGAAGATAGTCACGGGTTGCAACTATCCTGCGCCGGGGGTGTTTTTTGGAGGTGCGGCCGTATGGCGTTTCCCGGGCAGGCTGCTCGGTCAAGCCCTGCGCGTGATTGAGCAGAAGAAACTGTTCCAGCAGCTGGCGCTGATTGATGGGCCGCACGATCTTGTCGTCAGTCCCGCCGATGAGGATCGCCGGTAATGCGCCCGTTCGGGGAAAGCGCGTGAGCGCCCGCTTGGCGGCGGCTGAAGCGCGCAGCGATCCGTGCTGCATCACCGAATACGCCCCGGCGGCGCTGCTGGAAACACCGGAAACCGGCGCGGCATGCAGCGCGACAGCAGCGATGAGTTCGGGATGCGTCAATGCCAGGAGATGTGCCAACGCTGCCCCGGCCGAGATCCCGCAGACGTAGACGCGTTGCGGGTCGATGGGATGCGTTTCCAGGATCTCCTGGATCAAGGAGGCCACCAATGCGACGTCACCTTCGCCCTTCTGGGCGTCCTGTGCATACCATCGCCAGCATCGATGAGGATGGGCGCGCAGGGATTGCTCCGGATAGAGGACGGCAAAACCGTGCTTGGCGGCATGCGCATTCATCCTGGTTCCTTGCGCAAAGTCGGCAGCGTTTTGTTGGCAGCCGTGGAGCATCACGATCAAGGGTAGCCCTGAGGGAGTGGGCTTGGGCAGGCAAAGGCGATACTGCAGCGAATGAGTGGTGGCGGGGACGTGATGGACTCCGGCCGTGACTGTCACTTCGGATGCGGATGCGCTGGCTGCACGGGGAGCGCTCTTGGTGGTGCGTCCGGATGAGGTTTTGCTGCGGGGTGAGGCGGGCGACAGAAAATCGAGAAATTGTTTGCGCTGTACTTTCCCGGCTTTCTTCATGGCCGATAGCCACAGGCGGCTCAGTTTTTTCATCAGGATGACGCCGGGTGGACGATGGGATTGTTTGACCGTGGTGTCTGCAAGCAGTTTCTCTTGCGAGTGCCAGAGCAGTTGCTGCACGCCCGGGGGGCGGAATGGTTGATTCGTCCGTTGCTCAGGGACACGTCATGTTATTGCCAATTTTTGGGGCTGGGTATTACACCGGAGCTGCGGTTGCGGCATTGAATGCAGTTCCGATCCCGCAAACTATCCCGCCTATCGGCATGACAAAATCCAAGCAGAGATGGCCGGTGCGAGCGCCATCCCGGGATTACCGCCAGGAATGGTGAGCTGAACTGTTCTCTGCCGTATCGGTATCAGGACCAAGAGACTGCAAGGAACCCGCGAGATTGCGCAATTCGTCCAGCAATCGGGTCGCTGGTGTGGGCAGTATCCCTTGGCGGCGTCGAAATGCCATCAAGGTCCGTGGGGCTTTCAGTCCCTCCACCGGCAGCGCATCGATCAGGCCGGCCTTGCGTTCCGTATCGAACATGGGGCCGGACATCCAGCCCACGAATCCGCAGCGTGCTACCAGGCTCTTGAGTACCGTGACGGAACGTGATTCCACTGCGATCTCAGGCATCGGCAAGCCAGCCTTCGCAAACGTTTCCTTCAGGTGCAGATAAGGTCCTGTGCCAGCAGGAGTCAATGCCCATCGCAGCTCAAGGGTTTCGGCCAGGGTGATCTTGTCTTTGCCCCGCAAGGGATGATCGTTTCCTGCCACCACGTAGCTCAGGTCTGTCCAGCAGCAGTCCGCGATCGCTGCCACGCCATCGGTTTCCATGCCCGACGTGCCAAGTGCCAGGTCGATCTCGTGGGTCAGCAAGCCCTCTGCCAGACGATCCCAAACGCCTTCGATGATTTCCACGCGCAGGTTGGGCCATTTTTCCAGTACACCGGCCACAGCCAGTGGCAGTACCAGACTGGCAATGCTCCCCACCGCGCCGACCTTGATGACGCCCTTGCTCAAACCACGCAGGGCATCCAGTTCGTCGCGCGCCTGCTTGGCTTCCCGTTGCAAGGAAAGTGCGTGCGGCAGCAGCGCCTGTCCAAGCTGTGTCAGGTGCATGCCGGTGGTGTGACGTTCAAACAGGATGCCGCCCACGGATTCCTCGAGACGCTTGATGGCCCGACTCAAGGCCGGCTGGGTCAGGCCGAGCACGTGCGCCGCTCGCCCCAGGCTACCGGCACCGACGATGGCACAGAACATTTCCAGTTGCTGCAGATTGAAGCTCAATGATTTCTCCCGATGATCGTGCTGGCTGAGCATTTCGGCGCTTGCGTGACATGAGTCAGCACATTACCAAAGGTTATGACTTTTATCCAATTTGGCAATTTTCAAAGAGATGATTGCGTCACATACTCCTCCCGAATCACTTTCCACCCAAGTCACAAGCTCTTCCATAGGACTTCACATGCAGGCGCCCCAATCACCTGGAATCACAGTTCGCGACGCCGTCCTTGATCTGATGCGTCGCCTGGACATGACCTCCGTCTTTGCCAATCCGGGCTCAACTGAACTGCCCATGTTCCGGGACTTCCCGGCCGATTTCCGATACGTGCTGGGCTTGCAGGAAGCAGTGGTGGTCGGCATGGCGGACGGGTATGCCCAAGCCAGCGGCAAGGCCGCCCTGGTCAATTTGCATTCGGCGGCGGGTGTCGGCAATGCCATGGGCAACATCTTCACCGCCTTCCGCAATCGCACTCCGCTCATCATCACTGCCGGCCAGCAGGCGCGCTCCATCCTGCCATTCGATCCGTTCCTGGCCGCCTCGCACGCCACCGAACTTCCCAAGCCCTACGTCAAGTGGAGCATCGAGCCCGCGCGCGCCGCCGACGTTCCGCGCGCACTTGCCCGGGCCTACCACATTGCCATGCAGGAACCGCGTGGTCCGGTATTCGTTTCCATTCCCGTGGATGACTGGGATCAGCCCGGGGAGTTGCTCGAGGCCACCGAAGTCACCACGCGCAGCCGCCCGGAGCCGGAGGCCATCGCTGCCCTCGCCACCGCCCTGCACCGCAGTGAGCGTCCGGCCATCGTCGTCGGTTCGGAACTGGACCGTGCCGGGGCTTGGGACGAGGTGCTTCGTCTGGCCGAGACCTCCAACGCACGCGTGTTTGTTGCGCCCATGTCCTCGCGTTGCAGCTTCCCTGAAGACCACCACCTGTTCGCTGGCTTCCTGCCGGCCATGCGCGAGAAGATCGTGCAATTGCTCAATGGCCATGACCTGATTTTCGTAGCCGGCGCTCCCGCCTTCACCTATCACGTCGAAGGCAGTGGGCCGCATCTGCCGCCCGGTGCGCAGCTGTACCAATTGATTGATGATCCGGTGACGGCCTCCTGGACGCCGTCCGGGACCGCCATCGTCGGCAATATCCAGCTGGGATTGCAAGACCTGTTGGCGCAGCTGCTGAAGCATCCGCCCGCCGCTCGTCCGCTGCCACCTGCGCGTGCTGCGCGTCCCCGCGCCGAGCCGGAGACACCGATGTCAGCGGCCTTTGCCATGCAGACCCTCGCTGAGGTGCGCGCAGCAGAGGATATCGTGGTCGAGGAAGCGCCGGGATCTCGTCCGACCATGCAGGCCTATCTGCCCTTTACACGCCCGGGAACCTTCTACACCATGGCCAGCGGCGGTCTTGGCTATGGCATGCCGGCGGCGGTGGGGGTTGCCCTCGCCAGGCCGCAGCAACGCGTCATCGGGCTGATCGGGGATGGTTCTGCCATGTACTCGCCGCAAGCCATCTACAGCGCAGTGCAGTTGCGTCTTCCCCTCACCTTCGTGATCATCAACAACAGGCGCTACGCCGCCCTGCAGGACTTCGCGCCGGTTTTCGGCTTCGGGGCCGATGACGTGGTCCAAGGGACTGATCTTCCCGGCCTCGACTTCGTTGCACTGGCGCAGTCGATGGGATGCCAAGGGGTGCGTGTGAGTGAGCCCGGCGAGCTGGCCGCTGCACTGCAGACGGCGATATCGTCGAATGAACCCCGTCTGGTGGAAGTCGTGGTGCGCTGATTGTTTTCGTTAGGATTCTGCTTGGTTGCAAATCGATACTAATACCCTGGCAGCGAGAAAGAAGCTAGAAACAACAGGAGGAGACTATGAAAGAAGTTGACATGCTGATCAACGGCCAGCGCCGTCCAGCCACTGGCGGTGCTTGCTTTGAGCGTCGCAACCCGCTCGATGAGAGCGTTGCCTCGCGAGCACCGGCGGCGACCGTCGCGGATGCACAATCGGCCGTTCGCGCTGCTGCTGAGGCTTTCCCTGCCTGGGCTGCGATGGGCCCCGGAGAACGCCGAGGCCTGCTCGCCCGTGCAGCTGACGCGCTGCAAGCCCGCGCAGATGCGTTTGCGGAGGCCATGGCCTCCGAGACCGGTGCGTCTCATCACTGGGCGGCTTTCAACGTGCATCTGGCCGCCGACGGCCTGCGCGAAGCCGCAGCGATGACGACCCAGATCGCGGGGCAGCTCATTCCCTCCGATGTTCCAGGCAACCTCGCCATGGGGGTGCGCCAGGCGGCCGGCGTCGTATTGGGTATCGCCCCCTGGAATGCCCCCGTCATCCTGGGCGTGCGTGCCGTCGCACTTCCGCTGGCCTGCGGCAATACCGTGATCTTCAAGGGATCTGAAATCTGCCCGGCCACGCATGGCCTCATCATTGACGCATTCCAGGATGCCGGCTTGCCGCCTGGCGTGGTGAACTTCATCACCAACGCGCCGGAAGATGCCGGCAAAATTGTTGAAGCCATCATCGCCGATCCGGCAGTGCGACGTGTCAATTTTACGGGCTCCACGCGCGTGGGCCGCATCATCGCCGGCCAATGCGCCAAGTACCTCAAGCCATCCGTGCTGGAGCTGGGGGGCAAGGCACCTTTCATCGTGCTGCACGATGCGGACATCGAGGCTGCGGTGCAGGCAGCGGCCTTCGGTGCCTTCGCCAATTCCGGACAGATCTGCATGTCCACCGAGCGCATCATCGTCGACGAACGTGTGGCCGATGACTTTGTCGCCCGCCTGGTAGCCAAGGCGCGCAGCCTTCCGCTGGGTGATCCCCGCCAAGGGCCGGTCGTGCTGGGTTCGGTCGTCGACCTGGCAACCGTGCAGCGCTGCAACGCGCTGATCGATGATGCCCTTGCCAAGGGGGCACGCCTGGTGTGCGGCGGCAAGGCCGAGAGCACGCTCATGCCGGCCACGCTGCTGGACCATGTCACAGCGCAGATGGACATCTATCACGAGGAGTCCTTCGGTCCGGTCAAGCCCATCGTGCGGGTCAAGGATGACGATGCCGCCATTGCATGTGCCAACGACAATGAATATGGCCTCTCGGCCGCACTGTTCAGCCGTGATATCGCCCGCGCATTGAACCTGGTACGCCGTATCGAGTCCGGGATCTGCCACATCAACGGAGCGACCGTGCATGACGAGGCGCATATGCCCTTCGGCGGCGTGAAGTCCAGTGGCTTCGGTCATTTTGGCGGTAGCGCCGGGGTGGCCGAATTCACTGATCTGCGTTGGATCACGGTTCAAACCTCGCAGCGCCAGTACCCGTTCTGAGAGAGTTCGCTGCACGCGGGGCGGTACGCCGTCCCGCGTTGCCAATCACTATAAAAAATCGCCAATGCGGGCCGGCAATGACCGGACCCGTGCGATACAACCAAGGAGACAGCCATGAAAATGACATCCTGGCACCAGCATCACAAGCACGATCCAATCCGCATCAATGCGTTCGCCGCGGTCACCATCGAAGACACGCTCCGGGAGCGCACATGAGCACCTACGGGATCGATCAAGCAAAGGTCGTCGACATCGGGCGCGTGCTGGATGAAGGGACGTTTACCGGCTTCCAGAAGATGGTGGTCATCCTGGCCGCGCTGTCGATCGTCATGGACGGATTCGACGGGCAGCTGATTGGCTTCGCCATTCCCAGCCTGATCAAGGAGTGGGGCGTCACGCGCAATGCGTTTGCTCCGGCTGTGGCCGCAGGCTTGGTCGGCATGGGCTTGGGCAGCGCCTTTGCCGGCTTGTTCGCGGATCGCTTCGGTCGCCGCCTGGCCATCATTGGCAGTGTCTTCGTGTTCGGGATCGCTACCAGCCTGATCTCGCTTTCTCCGGATATCACCACGATTGCAATCCTGCGCTTTTTCGCCGGCCTCGGAATCGGCGGTGCCCTGCCTGTCTCCACCACGATTACGGCAGAATTCAGTCCGGCCCGGATACGTACCTTTGCCGTCACCGCGACCATCGTCTGCGTTCCCTTGGGAGGAATGTTGGCCGGTCTCTTCGCCAACCTGGTGCTGCCCCACTATGGCTGGCGTGGCCTCTTCTTGCTGGGCGGCATGCTGCCGGTGGCATTTTCGGTACTGTTATGGTTCTGCATTCCGGAGTCGCCACGATACCTGGCACGCCAACCCGACCGTTGGGATGAGTTGCGGTCACTGCTTGCGCGCATGTCCCGCACGATCTCCGCGGGGATGCGCTTCACCGATGCGCGTGAACAGGATTCCCAACCCAAGGCAGGATTCGGTGCGCTGTTTGCTGAGGGAAGGGCACGCGACACCATTGCCATCTGGCTCGCTTTCTTCATGAACCTGCTGGCCGTCTATAGCGCATTCAGTTGGCTCCCGACGATGCTGGCAGGCGAAGGCCTCAGCCCATCGGTGGCCGCCAACGGCCTCACGGCCTACAACATCGGCGGCGTCTTTGGCGCACTGCTGTGCGCGGTAGTGATCGGCCGCTTCGGCTCACGTGTTCCCATGCTGCTCTGCTGCCTGGCCGCCGCAGGGACTGCATTTGCGTTGCGCAGCCTGGACGTGAGCAGCCAGACGACCCTGTTGGTTGCGGGGATCGGCTTGCACGGACTGTTCGTCAACGCCGTCCAATGCACCATGTACGCGCTTTGCGCTTATATCTATCCGACCCAGGTCCGCGCGACCGGTACGGCGGGCGCGCTGGCATTCGGTCGCCTGGGGGCCATCCTCAGTGCATTTGCGGGTGCCATCGTGATCACCCAAGGTGGCGCTTCCGGCTATCTCGCCATGCTGGGAGGGGCGATGCTGTTCGTCTTCGTGACCCTGCTGATGGTGAGCAAGCATATTCCCCGCGCAGCGGCGACCGTCAAACATCAAGAGAAGGAGCAGCAAGCATGAACATTGCCATTGTTGGCGCTGGCGCCATGGGCGGACTATTTGGTGCGCGTCTTGCGTTGAACGGACAGAAGGTCAGTTTCATCGAAGTCGCGCCCGCGACGATAGCGGCGATCAGCGATAACGGCCTGGCCTTTTCCGATGACAGTGGCACCCATACGGTAAGAGTCCCGGTAGGCAGGGCTGACTCCTTTGCCGAGCCGTTTGACCTCATCGTGTTCTTTACCAAGAGCCTGCATACCCAAAGCGCAGTACGTAGCATCTCCCATCTTGTGGGCCAGGATACCTGGGCCTTATCCGTGCAGAATGGATTGGGTAATGCGGAAATCATTTCCGAGGTCATTCCGAGCGAGCGCATCATTGTCGGGATGACCAATCTCCCTGCGGATCTCAAGTCTGCGGGGGTGGTGCATAGTCATGGGGAGGGTTATGTCAGGATCTGGACTATGTCGGGCAAGGAGCGGCCGGAAGTCAGCCGAGTGGCGGAAATCTTCAGTGCAGCCGGACTCAATGGCAGTGCTGATCCCCAGGTACGAGCTGCCATCTGGGAAAAGGTCGCTTTCAATGCGGCACTCAACTCGGTGTGCGCGGTTATCGGCTGTACGGTCGGTACGGCTGGATCGACCGAGCAAGGGCGAGCATTGGCGATGCGCATTGCCGCGGAAACGGTGTCGGTAGCTCAGGCGCTCCAGATTCCCGCCCGCATGGCGAAGGTGGAGGAGGCTCTCCTGGATGCCTTCAGGATGCACGTCAACCACAAGCCATCGATGCTGCAGGATATCGAGGCCGGCAGGCAGACGGAAATCGATTTCATCAATGGCGCCGTCGCGGAACAGGCGCGCGGCTGTGGGGTTTCCGTTCCTACTGTCACGGCGCTTTACGAGCTGGTCAAGATGAAGCAGGACGCAGTGCTCAATCGGAAGTAAGCACATCAGGTGGGGAGCAGGAAGAGAAAAGGGGGGGGGGGAGATCAATCTTCCCCCCTTTCATCTTTACTCTACCGTCACCGACTTGGCCAAATTCCGCGGCTTATCCACATCCGTCCCCCGCGCCAGTGCCGTGTGATACGACAGCAACTGCAACGGCACCACGTGCAGGATCGGCGACAGCACGCCATAGTGTTCCGGCATGCGGATCACATGCAATCCTTCCGCCGAATTGATGCGCGAATCACCATCTGCAAACACATACAGCTGACCACCACGCGCACGCACTTCCTGCATGTTGGACTTCAGTTTTTCCACCAGCGCATCATTAGGTGCAATCGTGACCACCGGCATCTGGTCCGTCACCAGCGCCAGCGGACCGTGCTTCAGTTCACCTGCGGCATAAGCCTCAGCGTGGATGTAGGTGATCTCCTTGAGCTTGAGCGCACCTTCCAGTGCGATCGGGTAATGCAGCCCACGGCCCAGGAAGAGCGCATTCTCGCGACGCGCAAAGGCCTCGGCCCAGGCAACGATGGAGGGCTCCAGCGCCAGTACGCTCTGCAGCGCAGCCGGCAGGTGGCGCATCGCCTTGAGGTGTTCGGCTTCCTGTTCTTCGGTGAGCAGGCCGCGCGTCTGCGCCAGCGCCAGCGTCAGCAGGAACAGCGCCGCCAGTTGCGTCGTGAAGGCCTTGGTCGAAGCTACACCGACTTCCACACCGGCGCGCGTGATATAGGCCAGTTCGCATTCGCGCACCATCGCACTGGTGGCGACGTTGCAGATGGTTAGCGTGTGCGTCATGCCCAATCCACGCGCATGCTTCAACGCAGCAAGCGTGTCAGCCGTTTCACCGCTCTGCGAAATGGTGACCACCAGCGACTTCGGATTGGGCACGCTGTCGCGATAACGATATTCGCTGGCGATCTCCACGTTGACCGGGATCTTGGCAATCGACTCCAGCCAGTACTTCGCGGTCAGGCCGGCGTAATAGCTGGTGCCGCAGGCCAGGATCAGGATCGAATCCACTTCCTTGAAGACCTTGTAGGCCTTGTCGCCAAACAGCTCGGGCATGATGCCGACCACACCTTCGAGCGTGTCGGCAATGGCGCGCGGCTGTTCGAAAATCTCCTTCTGCATGTAATGCTGGTACGGACCCAGTTCCACCGCGCTGGTGTAAGCCTGCACAGTGCGCACTTCGCGCTCTGCCGGGCGGCCGGCCGCGTCGACGATCCACACTTTCTGCAATTGCAGGTCGACCACGTCACCTTCTTCCAGATAAATGATCTGGTCGGTGGTGCCGGCCAGCGCCATCGCATCAGAGGCCACGAAGTTCTGTCCCTCGCCCACGCCCACGATCAGCGGCGAACCCTGGCGCGCAGCGACCACGCGATGCGGTTCGTCGGCGCAGAAGACGGCAATGGCGTAGGCGCCGGTCAGGCGGCGCACGGCCTGCTGCACGGTGTGGAAGAGATCACCGTCGTACATGTGGTCGACCAGGTGGGCGATCACTTCGGTATCGGTCTGGCTCTCGAAGACATAACCGGCGGCCTGCAACTCGGCGCGCAGTTCGTCGTGGTTCTCGATGATGCCGTTGTGGACCAGCGCGATGCGCTCGCGCGAGAAGTGCGGGTGCGCATTGTGGGTGGCCGGGGCGCCATGGGTGGCCCAGCGCGTGTGTGCAATGCCGGTGAAACCGGACAAGCCGGTCTGCGCCACCTGCTGCTGCAGTTCGGCCACGCGCGAGGTGCTGCGCGAACGCTGCAGCTTGCCGTCCACGTGCAGCGCCACGCCGCAGGAATCATAGCCACGGTATTCGAGGCGCTTCAGGCCTTCGAGCAGGATGGGAGTGACGTTTTGTTGCGCTACCGCGCCGACGATGCCGCACATGAAGTACCTCGCTGGAAAAGTTGTGCATGCATATTAGGCGAGGCGATATGAAATAAGATTTCTAAAATGATGGTGATATGAACTAATATTGCCTTGTTGGGATGTGGTGAAATATTATTTAATTCAATGATAGATTATGAATTTATATGTCAATGAATCTCAGCCACACTCACACAATGTCAGGCAATTCCACGCGTTTCCCTTCGCTCCCATGAAACCTTCCCTCGACCTGGACGACCTCGACCGCCGCATCCTGCAGGCCCTGCAAGCCGATGCCAGCCAGACCAACCAGGAGCTGGCCGCGCAGGTGCATGCCTCGCCGCCGACCTGTCTGCGCCGCGTCAAGCGGCTGGTGGAGGCGGGCGTGATCGCGCGCCAGGTGGCCTTGCTGGATCCGGCACAGCTCGCTTCCACCCTCACTGCCGTGGTGGAGATCACCCTGGACCGCCAGGGTGAAGAAGAACAGCAGGCCTTCGAGGCCCTGGTGGCGGGGGAGGCGGCGGTGCAGCAGTGCTATCGGGTCTCGCCGGGGCCGGACTTCGTGCTGGTGGTGCTGGTGCGCGACATGCCGGCCTATCACGCCCTGGCGCACCGGCTCTTCGCCTCCCAGCGCAATGTGCGCAACGTGCGCAGCTATTTCTCCATCCACCGCAGCAAGTTCGAGACGGCCATCCCGCTGGGCGCGGCTGCCGAGACCCCATGAAAAACGGCCGAAACCTTCAGGTTTCGGCCGTATTGGCTTGTGGATAAGTCAGGAAGTCGTGTTTCAAGGGGCTTTTTCCTTCATATCGCCCTGGAACCACGCCCTCCGGGTTGATTTATCCACAGGGCCCGCCCTCCACAGCGCTCACTTCTTGATCTTGACCGGCCGCTGCCATCCCGCCAGCGACAGCTGCTTGGCGCGCGACAAGGTCAGCTGGTCGGCCGGGGCATCCTTGGTCAGGGTGGTGCCGGCACCGATGGTGGCACCCTTGCCCACGCGCACCGGGGCGACCAGCTGGGTGTCGCTGCCGATGAAGGCGCCATCCTCGATGGTGGTGCGGAATTTGTTGGCGCCGTCGTAGTTGCAGGTGATCACGCCGGCGCCGACATTGACGCCACTGCCCACATCCGCATCGCCCACGTAGGCCAGGTGATTGGCCTTGCTGCCCACGCCCACGATGCTGTTCTTGACCTCGACGAAGTTGCCGATGTGCACCTCCCGCGCCAGTTCGGTACCCGGGCGCAGGCGCGCATAAGGCCCGATCTGGGCGCAGTCGCCGACCACCGCATCCTCGATGTGGGTGAAGGGCTTGATGGCCACGCCCGCACCGATGCGCGCATTGCGGATCACGCAATGGGCGCCGATGCTGCTACCTTCGCCAATGCTGACCTGGCCTTCGAAGACGCAATTGACGTCGATGCTCACATCGCGTCCGCATTCCAACTTGCCGCGCACGTCGATGCGCGCCGGGTCGGCCAGGGTCACGCCGGTTTCCAGCAGGCGATGGGCGATGTTGCGCTGATGCACGCGTTCCAGCTCGGCCAGCTGCACCTTGCTGTTCACGCCCAGGGTTTCGGCCACGTCATCGGGCTGGGCCGAGACCACGTCCACGCCATCGGCCACGGCGGCCGCGATCACGTCGGTGAGGTAGTACTCGCCCTGGGCATTGTTGTTGGAGAGCTGCGAGAGCCACTGGCGCAGCCGCGCCGTGGGCGCGACGATGATGCCGGTGTTGACTTCGTGGATGGCGCGCTCGGCCTCGCTGGCATCCTTCTGCTCGACGATGCGCTTGATCTTGCCGTCCTCGCGCACGATGCGGCCGTAACCGGTGGGGTCTTCGAGCGTCACGGTCAGCACACCGAGCTTGTCCTGGCCAGCCGCGTCCAGCAGGCGTTGCAGCGAGGCGGCGGTGGTCAGCGGCACATCGCCATACAGCACCAGCGTGGGCGCGCCATCATCGAGATGCGGCACGGCCTGCATGACGGCGTGGCCGGTGCCCAGTTGCGGTTCCTGCAGGGCAAAGGAGAGCTCCTGGTTGGCGAAGGCCTTGGGCACGGCATCGCCGCCATGGCCGTAGATCACGCACAGTTGCGTGGGCGCCAGCTGGCGCGCGGTATCGATGACATGGCCCAGCAGCGGCTTGCCGGCGAGCGGGTGCAGGACCTTGGGCAGCGAGGATTGCATGCGTTTGCCCATGCCGGCGGCGAGGATGACGATGTTCATGAGTGGCGACAGGAAGGGAGCGAAGAAAAGCCGAAAGTCTAGCACGCAGCCTCTGCGCGCCAGCAAGCCCGGCGCAGCAAAAGAGCAAGCTGAGGGGCGTTTGGCGTTGTACTCCGGTTTTTATGCGCCCGGTCGCCGCTTACCATGTCAGCCTGCGCAGTCTCGCCTGCGTTCGGGGCCGCTGCCTGCACCGCCTGCATACGGCCGCAATGAACGATCAATGACAACCGGTCCGGCCCACGCCGACCCTTCCTGGAAAGTGCATGAAGATTCTTCTGTTGAACGATGAGTTCTACACCACCGGCGCCAGCACCGCGATGCTGCGCCTGGCCGAGCGCCTGGTGCAGAACCACGAGGTGTCGGTCCTGCCGCGTATCGACGGCCAGGGTGAAGTACGCAAGCAGTTCGAAGCCCTGGGCGTGCCCATCGTCAAGGACCTGGCGGCCAATCCGGACGTGATCGTCTCCAACTGCATCCTCTCGGGCCAGCTGGTGGGTGAGCTGGCACCGCGCTGTCCGGTGATCTGGTGGATCCACGAGGCCGAGATCGGGCGCGACCTCCTGCTGCGCTATCCCAACATGGCACAGGGTTTCAAGAGCGCCTCGCACATCGTCTTCCAGACCGAATTCCAGCGCCTGGTCTACGGCAGCTTCCTGTTCGACAGTCCGGCCATGGTGCATGTGCTGCCGTTCTGGAACGATGCCATCTATCGCCAGCAAGACCTGCAGCCCAAGCCCAAGGAAAAGAAGCGCATCGTCTGCATCGGCACCATCGAGCCACGCAAGCGCATGGAAGACACCATCATGGCCGTCAACGCCATGAGCGGCGAGGAGCGCGCCAATACCGAGGTCATCTTCATCGGCAAGTACCTGCAACTGGGCGAAGGCGCCCGCAAGCTCTCCGAGGCGCTGCCCGAGCGCTACCGCTTCCTGGGCGAGCAGCCCAATGAAGAGACGCTGCGCTACCTGGCGTCGGCCGATGCCTACGTGCTGGCCAGTTCCAGCGAATCCCAGCCGCTGACCATCTGGGAAGCCTTCGAACTGGATGTGCCGGTCTGCCTGTCGGACCTGGACACCTATCGCCACATCGGTTTCAAGCATGGCGTCCATGCACTCATGCATCCGGTCGGCAATATCGACCTGCTGGCCTCGAACCTGCAGATGGCGCTGCACAACCCGGATGTGCGCCGCCGCGTCACGCGTTCCGGCAAGAGCCTGCTGCTGAAAAATCTCACCCGCGAATGGTCGGAAGAATTCGAACGCCTGATCCTGCGCACGCAGACCATGGCCGAGATCAAAAAGATGGGATATTGAACAAAGTCGGCGCCGGAGTTGATCCGGCGCCGTACAGCCCGGGACGGACTTAGTTCAGGTTTTGGTAGAAGGCGATCTGGTTCTCGCACAAGGTGCGCAGATCTTCGTTGTTGAGGTAGCCGGCGTACCACTGCGCGGTCAGCTCCAGCGCAGTGTAGAGCTCCATCTTCGGGATCCAGTCCAGGCGCTGGCGCACCTTGGAAATATCCAGGCGCAGCAGGGCCGCTTCATGCGGGGCGTCAGGCGGGGTTTCCAGCCGCACTTCGACCTGCCCGGCGTCATTCTTCTGCAGGGAATGATTGAAGGTGGCGCACAGCTGGCTCACGGTCTGCAGGTCGGTATCGGCCGGACCGAAATTCCATCCTTCCGCATAGGCACCGCCCTGTTCATAGAGCAGGCGCGCGATTTCCATATAGCCCGACAGCGGCTCCAGCACGAACTGCCACGGGCGCACCGCATGCGGATTGCGGATGAAGACGGGCTCATCCTTTTCCAGGGCGCGGATGAAATCGGGGATCAGGCGATCGGGCGCGAAGTCGCCGCCGCCGATGACGTTGCCGGCGCGCACGCTGGCAATGCCCACGGTGTTGTCGGGTTTGCTGGCAAAGAAGGAGCGGCGGTACGCCGAGGTCACCAGTTCGGCGGCCCCCTTGCTGCTGCTGTAGGGATCGTGGCCGCCCATGGGGTCATCCTCGCGGTAGCCCCACAGCCATTCGCGGTTCTCGTAGCACTTGTCGCTGGTCACCACCACCACCGAACGCACGCTGGGCGTATGGCGCACGGCTTCGAGCAGGTGCACGGTGCCCATCACGTTGGTGGCATAGGTATCGACAGGGGTGGCGTAGGAGTCGCGCACCAGCGGCTGGGCCGCCAGGTGAAACACCACGTCGGGCTGGACGGCCGCCAGCGTCTCGGCCAGGTGGCGCGGATCGCGCACATCGCCGGTGGTGGTCTGCACGCAGTTGTGCAGGCGCGCCAGGTGGAACAGGCTGGGATTGGTCGGCGCCGGCAGGGCATAGCCGCTCACGCGCGCCCCCATCAGGTGCAGCCAGAGCGTCAGCCAGCTCCCCTTGAAGCCGGTATGACCGGTGATGAAAACGCGCTTGTCGCGCCAAAAGTTAGCCATCAGGCAGCCTCATACACGTATGGCAGAGAGTCGTTCGGGTGCAGAGGCGTGATGGCGGCAAGCCAATCAGTCACGCGGATGGCGAAACCACGCAGCCCGGCCATCGTGCTGGCCAGGACCACGTTTCCCTGCGAAACCACGACTGCATGGTTGTGTTTTTTCTTCCCTGGCAATGCAGCCTTGCGGCAATACATTGCGATGGGACAGATTAGAACATGCGTGTTTTCTGCTTCAAGCGTGGAAGAGGAGGGTTTTTGATGCTCATTCCCCGACTATAGCCGGATGACAACAAAAATTTACTTTTGCATCATCTAGCAGGAACCGGGCATGGGCGGGAAAGCCGCGCCACAGGGGCGTTTCCTGCTGATGAGGTGGAACGCAGTGTCTCGTTGGACTAAGTTTTTGCGAAACGGCATGAGCCGTCCCGTATCGTGTGTTGTCAGACGAGGTTGATCACCGACTGGCCCTGGTCCAGTTTGTCGTCGCGGTCGAAGAGGGTATCGCCCTGGGCCTCCTTGCCCGCCCCGGCGGTGAAACGGGTGAAATCGAACAGGCTGCGGTCCAGCATGTGCGAGGGCGTGATGTTGGCCATGGCGGTGAACATGCTCTTGATCCACAGGGGATTGGTCTTCTCCCACTGGTTGAGCATCTCGCGCATGGCCTGGCGCTGCAGGTTGGGCTGCGAGCCGCACAGGTTGCAGGGGATGATGGGGAATTCCATGGCCGCCGCATATTTCTTGATGTCCGGCTCGCGCACGTAGGCCAGCGGACGGATTACCACGTTCTCGCCATCGTCGGCGATCAGCTTGGGCGGCATGGTCTTGATCTTGCCGCCGTAGAACATGTTGAGCATGAAGGTGTGCAGGATGTCATCGCGGTGGTGGCCCAGCGCGATCTTGGTCGCACCCAGCTCCTTGGCCACGCGATACAGGATGCCGCGGCGCAGGCGCGAGCACAGCGAGCAGGTGGTTTTGCCCGGGGCGATCTTTTCCTTGACGATGCTGTAGGTGTCTTCCTCGACGATGCGATAAGGCACGCCGATGCGCTCGAAGTATTGCGGCAGGATGTGTTCGGGGAAGCCCGGCTGCTTCTGGTCCAGGTTCACGGCAATGATCTCGAACTTCACCGGTGCCACCGTCTGCAGGTAGCGCAGCGTGTCCAGCATGGTGTAGCTGTCGGCACCGCCCGACATGCATGCCATGATGACGTCGCCGTCGCGGATCATGTCGAAGTCGGCGATGGCGCGGCCGGTCAGGCGGCGGATGTTCTTTTCCAGCAGCTCGAAGCGGCGCGAACCGCGCGCGGTCACTTCGGGCTGGCCACGTTCTTCCTGCTCCTGGGCGGAGGAAGCATCGAGGTCGGCAAGGTCGGACAGTTGCACTGCAGCGGCAATGTCGTTCATGGGATATTCCTTCAATCGGTAGGCTGTTGCTGCCGGACGAGCAATGTTGCCGCTCATCCATGTCCGGAAGGGATAGGGGCGGAAGGCTGCGTGCGGGCGGAGGACCGGCATTTTCTCATGCAGCGCCGGATCCTGCCATTTCTGCGTGGCTTGCTGCGGGGCAAGCGTCGCATGGATGCCTCATTACCGCCTCCGGCACTGGATTTTTGTGCCTGATCCCCGGTCGCAGCCGATGTGACAGGCAGGCGCAACAATCCGTTTTGCATCTCCTGTCCCGGACCTTGCCCGGGCGATTTCGCCTCCTGAACTGCAAAAAAACGGCATGTGCAGATGCGGAACGGGAATTTTTCCGCTCGCCGCGCTACCATGGCGGTCTTGCCGGACAAGCTGGACTGTGCCGGCATCGGCGTTTTCCCACATTGACGAGGTCCTCATGTTTTCGCATCTCCCGCCGTATGCCGGCGATCCCATCCTGAGCCTGATGGAACAATTCCAGCGCGATGAGCGCAGCAACAAGGTCAACCTGAGCATCGGCATCTACACCGATGGCCGTGGCGTGGTGCCGGTCCTGCCCTCCGTGCGAACCGCTTCGGCTGCGGTGGCCGAGACCGGCGCGCCCTACGTCTACCTGCCCATGGAAGGCCATGCCGCTTATCGCCAGGCCGTGGCCAAGCTGCTCTTCGGTGCCGACCTGCCATCCCCCGAGCACCTGGCCATCGTCCAGACCCTGGGCGGCTCGGGCGCATTGAAGGTCGGTGCCGACCTGATCGCGCGCTTCTTCCCGCAGCCCACCATCTGGCTGCCGGACCCGACCTGGGACAACCACGTCGGCATCTTCGAAGGCGCCGGCTTCAAGACCGAGCGTTATCCCTACTACGATGCCCAGACCAAGGGCCTCAACTTCGAGGGCATGCTGGACAAGCTGCAAAGCCTGCCCAAGGGCGCCGTGGTGCTGCTGCACCCGTGCTGCCACAACCCGACCGGCGTCGATCCGACCCGCGCGCAGTGGGAGCAGATCATCGCCGTGGTCGAGCAGCGCGGCCTGCTGCCCTTCTTCGACCTGGCCTACCAGGGCTTTGCCGAGAGCCTGGACGACGACATCTGGCCGGTGCGCGAAGCGGTGCGTCGCCAGATTCCCTTCTTCCTGTCGAACTCCTTCTCCAAGATCTTCTCGCTCTACAGCGAGCGCATCGGTGCCCTGTCAGTGTTCTGCCCGCAGGCAGGCCAGGCCGCCAGCGTGCTGGGCCAGCTGAAGCTGACCGTGCGCCGCAACTACTCCAGCCCCGCACGCAATGGCGCGCTGCTGGTGGCGCATGTGCTGAACGACGACAAGCTGGCCACGCAATGGCGTGCCGAAGTCGAAGAGATGCGGGTGCGCGTGCGTGACATGCGCGTCAAGCTGGCCTCGCAATTGAAGAGCGCGGTGCCGGACCAGGACTTCTCCTTCCTGCTGCGCCAGAACGGCATGTTCGGCTACACCGGCCTGACCTCGGCCCAGGTCGATCGCCTGCGTGACGAGTTCGGCGTCTATGCCGTGGGCACCGGCCGCATCTGCGTGGCGGGCTTGAACGACAGCAACGTTGCACGCGTGGCCGAGACCATGGCCGAGGTGCTGCGTGGCTGAAGTGGCAAGCAAGGCCGCCGTTTCTGCGGCCGACCTGCGCCACAAGAGCTATGAAGACGTGCTGGCCCTGGTGGCCGGTACGCTCTTCGTCTCGCTGGCGGTGAACATGTACAGCCAGGTAGGCCTGTTGACCGGCAGCACTGCCGGCCTGGCCTTCCTGACGCATTACCTGACGGGGCTGCCCTTTGGCGTGGTGTTCTTCACCATCAACATCCCGTTCTACTATTTCGCGTTTCGCCGCATGGGCTTGCGCTTCACCGGCAAGACCTTCTGTGCGGTGGCGCTGGTGTCGGGCTTCTCGCTGATGCATCCGCATTTCATCGGTTATGCCAAGCTGGACCTGTTCTACAGCGCGGTGCTGGGTGGACTGCTGATGGGCGTGGGTTTCGTGATGCTGTTCCGCCATGGGGCCAGCCTGGGTGGCATCAACGTGGTGACGCTGTTCCTGCAGGACCGCTACGGCCTGCGCGCCGGCAAGCTGCAGATGGGCGTGGATGTGGTGATCGTGCTGTGTTCGCTGTTCGTGGTGACGCCGCGCGTGCTGCTGGCGTCCATCCTCGGGGCGGTGACGGCCAATCTGGTGATCGCCTTGAATCACCGGGCGGGCAGGTATATGGGAATGTAAGGAGGGAAGGCGGGATCGCCTTGCCGGAATGAATGCCGTTCAGTGCAGACTGGGCGGCATTTTTTTTTAGTTCTGGCTTAGTTCACACTTGCAACAATCCCGGATCAGGCTCCAGATCATTACTCGAGAGACCGCGTGCTTCCATCACGTGCAGCAGGAAGTCGATTGGATCGGGATCATCGATGGCAAAGTGCGCACGTTCGTAATCGGCGATCAGCAGGGTGAGCACATCGAGCTGGTCGGCTTGCTCCGACCCGGCGGGCGCGTCCCAGAGGCGTTCCGCTTCAGCCAGCGCGGCGCGGTAATCCTTGCGGGTGCGTATCAGTTTGAGTTGCATGCCGTGCTCCTTCCAAGTTCTTCCACATTGATCTTGCGTTGCGTTTTACGCGCAAGCACCCGAGCTGGCAATCGTCGCTTTGGGAACAAATGAAGGTCGAAAAGACAAAACCCCGCATCAAGCGGGGTCAGCAGGACAAAGCAATCTGGCCGATGTGGATCAAGCCTTGATCCGGAAAGTCTCCACCCCCACCGAATCACAATCCGGATACACATCCGGCTTCTCGGTCGACACCCGCACCGCGCGCACCTTGGGGTGGGCCAGCATGGCGGTCATGACGTCGTCGCACAGGGTTTCCTGCAGGTGGATGTGGCCGCGCGCCATGCGCTCGGCGATGGTGGAGCGGATGAAATCGTAGTCCACCACTTCGTCCAGGTGGTCGGCGGTCGGGGTGGTCTCGGCCAGCGGGACGTAGAGGTCGACATTGATCAGGATGCGCTGCTCACCCTTCTTTTCGAACTCGTGCACGCCGATGTTGATGAACACCTCGTAGTTGCGCAGGAACAGGCGGCGGCAATCTTGCAGGGAAGGATGGGAGAGAAAGAGCATGATCAGAAAAAATTAAGGTTATTTCGCCACGAACATGACGTCGCGCGAAAGGGGAAGCAAATGCTGGCCGCCATCGACCAGCAGGGTGGTGCCCGTCACGGCCCGCGCCGAAGCGACGTAGCAGACCGCAGCGGCAATGTCCTCGGGCGTGCTGCCACGGCCCAGGGGAGTGACCGTGTGCGCCTTGTCGAACTGCGCCTCGGTCTGGTCGCCCGAGACCATGGTCAGTCCGGGGGCCACGCCGACCACCCGCACCTTGGGCGCCAGTGCCTGTGCCAGCAGCGTGGTTGCGCTGTGCAGGGCGGCCTTGGAAAGGGTGTAGGACAGGAAGTCAGGATTGGGATTGTACAGTTTCTGGTCCAGCAGGTTGATCACCACGGCCTGCTGCCCCTCCGGCGTAGCCTCGAACAAGGCCTGTGCCAGCAGCACGGGAGCGCCGACGTTGGCGCTCATGTGGCGCAGCAGGCGGTCGTTGCCGAAGCTGGCAGCGTCATCGTAATCGAACAGCGAGGCGTTGTTGACCACGCAGGTGACGCGGCCCAGCGGCGCGGCCTGGGGCAGCAGTGAACGTACCTGGGCTTCGTCGCCCAGTTCGCCCTGCACCGCCAGGGCGCGGCGGCCCAGGGCTTCAATTTCGCGCACCAGTGTGTCAGCTTCTTCGCGCGAACGGTTGTAGTGGACGGCCACGTCCCAGCCGGCGCGGGCCAGGGCCAGCGCGATGTGACGGCCGATGCGGCGTGCGGCGCCGGTGACCAGCGCAATACCTGCAGAAGAGGGTGATGTCATGTTCCCGGTTTCCATTCGTCGATACAATACGGCCCATGCAACTGCAACTACCCGAACCCGGCGCTGACGCACAGTCCGCCTCGCATTCCCTCCAGCACCTGATCGCCGGCGAGATCGCCGCATCCGGCGGCTGGATCTCCTTCGAACGTTACATGGAACTGGCCCTGTATGCGCCGCAGGTCGGCTATTACAGCGGGGGTTCTGCCAAACTGGGCAAGGAGGGCGATTTTACAACCGCCCCGGAAATCTCGCCGCTGTACGGCGCGACCCTGGCCCACCTGGCCGCCGAAGTGATCGCGGCCAGCCCGCAGGTGGCCAATGTGCTGCTGGAGTTCGGTGCCGGCACCGGCAAGCTGGCGTGCGACATCCTCACCGAATTGCAGTCGCGCGGGGCACTGCCCGAGAAATATTTCATCGTGGAAATTTCGGCCCAGTTGCGCGCCCGCCAGCAGGAAACCCTGGCCGCTTTCGCGCCCCGGGTGGAGTGGCTCGATGCCCTGCCGCAAACATTTTCGGGCGTGGTGGTCGGCAACGAAGTGCTCGATGCCATGCCGGTGCGCCTGGCGATCAAGGCCGAAGAGGGCTGGCAGGAACGTGGCGTCACGGTCGATGCCACCGGCCGCCTGCAGTTTGCGGACCGTACCGTGAATGACCTGCCTTTGGCGCAGATTCCCGAGGCCGATGACTTGCCCACCGGCTACCTGACCGAATTGTCGCCGGTGGCCATCGGCTTCATGCACACGCTCGGCCGCATGCTGGCCAGCGGCCCGGGGGCGCTGGCGATCCTTCCGGATTACGGATTCCCCGCCGCGGAATACTACCTGCCCGACCGCGACCAGGGCACGCTGATGTGCCATTACCGCCATCACGCCCACACCGACCCCTTCTACTGGCCGGGTTTGCAGGACATCACCGCGCACGTGGATTTCACGGCGATGGCGGTGGCGGCGGTGGAAGAGGGCGCGGAGGTGCTGGCCTATACCAGCCAGGGCGCCTTCCTGCTCAATGCCGGTATCGGCGAGCTGCTGCTGCGTACCTCCCCCGAGGACAGCCTGCGCTACCTGCCGCTGGCCAACGGCATGCAGAAACTGATTTCCCCGGCCGAGATGGGCGAGCTCTTCAAGGTGCTGGCCATTGGCAAGAATGTCGAATGGCCAGCCCGCATGCTGCGCCACGACCGTACCCATCGCCTGTGAGGAGCCCCGCATGATTCGCTGGATCGTCGTCATCTTCCTCTCGGTCATCGTGTTCTCGACCTTGCTGCCCTGGCTGGAAAAGCTGGGCATCGGCCGCTTGCCGGGAGACTTGCGCTTCCGCTTGTTCGGCCGCATCTTTTCGCTGCCCTTCGCCTCCACCATCCTGATTTCAGTGGTGGTGTTCCTGCTGGCGAAGATCCTCTGAGTCCGATCAGGAGTAGTCAACATGCGCGTATTGCTGGTGGAAGACGATCCCATGGTGGGAGAAGCCGTGCGCAAGGGTTTGCGCCAGGACGGCTTCGCCATCGACTGGGTGCAGGACGGCAAGTCGGCCGACGTGGCCCTGCGCACCGAGGACTACGCCATGCTGCTGCTGGACCTGGGTCTGCCGCAGAAGGATGGCCTGGCCGTGCTGCGCACGCTGCGTGAACGCGGCAGCGCCATTCCCGTTCTCATCACCACTGCACGCGATGCGGTGGCCGACCGCGTGGCCGGGCTGGACGCCGGCGCCGACGATTACCTCATCAAGCCCTTCGATCTGGAGGAGCTGTCGGCCCGCATGCGCGCACTCTCGCGCCGCCAGGCCGGACGCGCCGAGAGCCTGGTGCAGGTGCGCGAAGTGGTCTTGAATCCGGCCACGCATGAAGTGACCGTGGGCGGCAAACCGGTCAACCTGTCGGCGCGCGAATTCGCGCTGCTGCACGCCTTCATGGATCGCCCGGGCGTGGTGCTCTCGCGCGCCCAGCTGGAAGAAAAACTCTATGGCTGGGATGACAGCATCGAGAGCAACGCCGTCGAAGTCCACATCCACGCGCTGCGCAAGAAGGTCGGCAGCGACTTCATCAAGAACGTGCGCGGCGTGGGCTACCTGGTGCCGGCATGAAATCGATCCGCAACAAGCTGCTGCTGTGGCTGGGACTGGGGCTGTTCTCCATCATCCTGCTGGCCGGCGTGGCGCTGTATTTCCAGGCGCGCGGCGAGGCCAACCAGATCTTCGATTACCAGATGCGCCAGATCGCGGCCTCGCTGCCGCGCCAGGCCTTCTCGCCCATCTCGCCGGGGCAGCAGTTCCCTGAGCTGGAGGACGAGATCATGATGCAGATCTGGGACAGCCGTGGGTCGGTCATCTATCACTCCCATGCCCGCGGGGCCATGCCGCGCCAGGCCGAACTGGGCTTTGCCAACGTGCGCGGGCCCAATGGCATGTGGCGCGTCTACAGCGCCCAGATCGGCAGTACCGTGGTGCAGGTGGCGCAGCCGCAGAGCGCGCGCGACGAGATCGCGGCGCAGATGGCGGTCAAGACGGTGGTGCCCTTGCTGCTGCTCTTCCCGCTGATCGGTGTGCTGTCGTGGGTGGCGGTCAGCCGTGGGCTGGCACCGGTGCGCAAGGCCGCCGCCGAAGTGGCCGCGCGTGACATGAATTCGCTGCAGCCCCTGGCCGATGTGGGCATGCCGCAGGAAATCCAGCCGCTCACGCATGCCCTGAACGACCTGCTGGCACGGCTCAAACAGGCCACGGAAACGCAGCGCGCCTTCGTCGCCGATGCAGCGCATGAATTGCGTACGCCGCTGACGGCCTTGCGGCTGCAGGCACAGCTGGCCGAGCGCGCTACCGATGAGCAGGAGCGGCGCGCCGCCTTCGCCGATCTCAAGAGCGGGCTGGAGCGTGCTACCCATCTGGTGCACCAGCTGCTCACGCTGGCGCGCCAGGAGCCCGATGCCATGGGCTTCGCGGAGGTCGACTTGCGTGCGCTGCTGGGCAGTGTCGTGGGTGACCTGTCCTCGGTGGCGGAGCATGGCGGCATCGATCTCGGGTTGGCGGACCAGGGCGATGACGGCCGGCCCCTGCGCGTGCAGGGTAATGCCGACGCCTTGCGCATCCTCTTCAACAACCTGGTGGATAACGCCCTGCGCTATACCCCGGCGGGCGGCGTGGTCGATGTCGGTTTCGAATTCCCCGCTGCGGGCAGGTGCGCGGTGGTGATCCAGGACAGTGGCCCCGGCATCGCCGAGAGCGAGTTGCCGCGCGTCTTTGATCGCTTCTACCGGGCCCAGCGGCCGCAGGAACAGGGCAGTTCGCGCGGTGCCTTCGGCAGCGGCCTGGGGCTGGCCATCGTGCGCCAGATCGCCGACCTGCACCGGGTGCCGGTGGAGTTGCGCAATACCGGGCGCGGCTTGCAGGCGCGCGTGGTCTTCACCCTGTTGCCGGCCTGAAACGGCCGCCGGACGGCGCTTTCGGAGCATTAAGCGCGGGTTAATGCTCAATTTTCCAGCCTTAAGTTTGTCTTAATTTTCACTGCTTAATCTTCACTCCAACGGTTGAGGCCAAACAGCCCCGACCCTCGATATCCCGTTCGATCAAGGAGAAGAAGATGAGCCGTCGCATCGTTTTTGTTCGTAACACGTTGGCTGTCATGATTGCCGCGGTGGTCGGCGGCAGCTACGTCTATTTTCGCGGTGCCGACCTGCCGTCGGCGCACGCGGCCGCGCTCAACGCCCCGCTGGTGGCCGCCAACGCCGCGCCCGCTGCCCCGGCCGGACCGGTGGTCGCGGCGGCGACCGATTTCTCGGGCATCGTCCAGCGCTATGGCCCGGCCGTGGTCAACATCAGCGTCACCGGCAAGGCCCGCAAGGTCGCCGATGACGATGACAACGGCCTCGATCCCAACGATCCCTTCTCCGAATTCTTCAAGCGCTTCGGCCCGCAACTGCAGATGCCGCAGCAGCCGCGCATCATGCACGGCCTCGGTTCCGGTTTCATCATCTCGCCCGATGGCCTGATCCTGACCAATGCCCACGTGGTCGACGGCGCCCAGGAAGTGGTGGTCAAGCTGACCGACCGCCGCGAGTTCAAGGCCAAGGTGCTGGGCATCGACAAGCAGAGTGACATCGCCGTCATCCGCATCGATGCCAAGAACCTGCCCACGGTGCAGATCGGTGATCCTTCCCGCGTGAAGGTCGGTCAGCCGGTGCTGGCCATCGGCTCGCCCTACGGCTTCGACAACACGGCCACTGCCGGCATCATCAGCGCCAAGTCGCGCAGCCTGCCCGATGACAACTACGTGCCCTTCATCCAGACCGACGTGGCCGTCAATCCGGGCAACTCCGGTGGCCCGCTGTTCGACCTGAACGGCCAGGTGATCGGCATCAACTCGCAGATCTACAGCCAGACCGGCGGCTTCCAGGGGCTGTCCTTCTCCATCCCCATCGATGTGGCGATGAAGGTCGAGCAGCAACTGGTCACGCACGGCAAGGTGACGCGGGGTCGCCTGGGTGTCTCGGTGCAGGACCTGAACCAGGCCTTGTCCGAATCCTTTGGCTTGAAGAAGGCCGAGGGCGCGCTGGTCAGTTCGGTGGAAAAGGGCAGCCCGGCCGACAAGGCCGGCCTGCAGGCGGGTGACGTGATCCTGAGCTTCGATGGCCACGCCATCGATCATTCGGTCGACTTGCCTACGCTGGTGGCCGATACCGCGCCGGGGGCCAGCAAGCCCATCCAGGTCATGCGCGGCGGCAAGGTGCTGACCATGAACGTGACGGTGGGCGAGATGAAGCAGGCCAAGAATGAGGCCAAGCCCGGCAAGTCAGATGACCAGGGCCGACTGGGACTGGCGGTGCGCCCGCTGGACAAGGATGAACAGGCCCAGCTCGGTGGCCAGAAGGGCTTGCTGGTGGAAGACGCCAGCGGTCCGGCCGCAGTGGCCGGCATCCAGAGTGGCGACGTGATCCTGGCGCTCAACGGCACGCCGGTCTCCAGTGTGGCGCAGCTGCGCAAGCTGGCCAGCGAGGCAGGCAAGAACGTGGCGCTGCTGGTGGAACGGGGCGACGAGAAGATCTTCGTGCCGTTGGCGCTGAATTGAGCTGAATGCTTTAAAGGTTTGAATGCTTTAAATGTTTTAGATGTTTTAGATGTTTTAAATTTTTTTCGTTGTTGATGTCTTCAAGTCTTGAGGTTTTGCAGTGAGTAGTACCGGTGAGCAGTAAGTAGCAAGCAGTGAGCAGTAAGTGGTAAGCAGTAAGCAGTGAGGGATTTGGCCGGATGTGCGCAAGCGTGTCCGGCCTTTTTTTATTCTTCTGCCGCAG
Organism: Herbaspirillum sp. CAH-3; assembly: GCF_009668275.1. Lineage (NCBI taxonomy): Bacteria > Pseudomonadati > Pseudomonadota > Betaproteobacteria > Burkholderiales > Oxalobacteraceae > Herbaspirillum > Herbaspirillum sp. CAH-3. The sequence continues at coordinate 128,492 of NZ_VSWE01000013.1, forward strand.
GTTTGGCGGGCGCCGGTTTTTCGCGCCACTGGTCGTGCGAGTGATCGCGCTGCATGGCTTCGCGGTCGCCGGCGAACATGGCCTGCAATTCCTCCCGCGCCTGCACGGCCATGGAGACCATCTGCGCCTGGTCCTTGTAGTGCGGGTAGAGCGCTGCCAGGGTTTTGAGATTGTGAGAGCGGAATTTCATCGCCGCTTCACGCGCACGATAGGCGCCGAAGTCCAGTTGCTGCAAGACTTGCCGGCCCATGTGCAGGGCGCTTTCGAAGGTCTCGCGTTCCAGTACCGTCACGCCGCGATCCATCAGGTCGTAGTAGTGCGTGACGTTGCGCGCACGGGCAGCGATCTGCAGGTGGGGGAATTCCTCGCGTACCTTTTCCACCATGTCCAGGGCGGCTTGCGCATCGTCGATGGCGATCACCAGGACCTTGGCCTTGTCGGCACCGGCGGTACGCAGCAGGTCGATGCGGGTAGCGTCGCCGTAGAACACCTTGAAGCCGAACTTGCGCAGGAAATCGATCTGGTCCGGATCGTGATCAAGCACCGTGGCGCCGATGTCATTGGCCGCCAGCAGACGACCCACGATCTGGCCGAAGCGACCGAAGCCGGCGATGATGACTTCATTGTCCTGCGGCCCGATCTTGTCTTCCGGGCGGCGCTTGCCGCTTTCCAGCCAGCGCACCAGCAGGCGGTCATGCACCAGCAACAGCAGCGGCGTGATCAGCATCGACAACGCCACTACCACCACCAGCATGGACGAGATCTCGGGCGTGAGTACCTTGGCGGTGACGGCGGCACCGAAGACGATGAAGGCGAATTCCCCGCCCTGCGAAAGCAGGAAGGCGAAAAACAATTGCTGCCCGCGCGGAATGCCGAAGCAGCGGCCGAGGAACCACATCACGCCGGTCTTGATGGCCAGGAAACCCGCCACCATGCCGAGGATGCGCCACGGTTGCGCGAGGAAGACACCGAAGTCCACCGACATGCCCACGGCAATGAAGAACAGGCCCAGCAGCAAGCCCTTGAAGGGTTCCAGGTCGCTTTCCAGCGCATGGCGGTATTCGGAATCGGCCAGCAGCACGCCGGCCAGGAAGGTGCCCAGCGCCATCGACATGCCCACCGATTGCATCAGCAGGCAGGTCGAGATGACCAGCAGCAGGGCGAAGGCGGTGAAGATCTCGCGCATGTCGGTCTTGGCGATGATGCGCAGGATGGGCCGGATCAGCACCCGTCCGCCGAAGATCAGCAGGGCGATCACCAGCGCCACCTGGCCGGCATGCAGCCATCCCTGTCCGCTGCCCTGGCTGGCCGCCACACCCAGCAGGGGTACGGCGGCCATCATGGGAATGGCGGCGATGTCCTGGAACAGCAGGATGGAAAAGCCCGCTGCACCCGCCGGTGTGGCGGTGAGCTTGCGCTCGCCCAGCGTGGCCAGGGCAATGGCGGTGGAGGAAAGCGACATGCCCAGCGCACCGATGAGCCCGATGCGCCACGGCACGCCCGCTGCCAGCGCGGCAGCGAAGAGCGCCAGTGACACCGCCGCCACCTGCACGCTGCCCCAGCCGAAGATGGAGCGGCGCAGCGCCCACAGGCGTTTGGGATCGAGTTCCAGACCGATCAGGAACAGCAGCAGCACCACGCCGAATTCGGAGAATTCGAGGATGTGCTTGACCTCGGTAATGAGGCCCAGTCCCCACGGGCCGATCACGATGCCTGCCAACAGGTAGCCCAGCACCGCACCCAGCCCCAGCCGCTTGGCAATGGGCACGGCGGCCACGGCCGCCAGCAGGTAGACGAGGGCGATGAGCAGTTGTTCATCCATGGCTGGGTCCGGTCAGTTGGTCAGTTGAAAGGGGAGGGCGCAGTGAGACGCGAGGATTGGTGAGGAATTGGAAGTCTGGCTCATGGCTGCAGGCCTTCGAGGTAGCGTTCCACATGGCGCTGGAACTCGAGCGGCGGCACGTGATGGGCGCCATGCAGGATCAAGGGTTCCACCCACTGCATGCCGCACAGGCGCGCGGTCTGCTGGTAGGGCGGCAGGAAATCCGCAAAGGGATGGCCATGGCGGCCGGTGGCTTGGTAGGACGCCGTCTCCCCGCCGGTCGAGGCCACCAGCCAGAAGCGCTTGCCCTCCAGCGCATGGCCATCGTGGCCGAAGGCCCAGCCGCGCGCCAGCACGCGGTCCAGCCATTCCTTCTGCAGGGCCGGCATGCTGTACCAGTGGATGGGATGCTGCATCACGACCAGCTCGGCCTGGCTCAGCAGTTGCTGTTCGTGTTCGACGTCGATGTGGAAGTCGGGGTAGTGCTCGTAGAGGTCATGCACGGTCACCTCGGGCAGGCGGGCGGCGGCCTCCAGCATCAGGCGATTGGTGCGGGAGAGCTCGGCAGCGGGATGGGCGTACAGGATCAGGACCTTGGACATGTGTCGGCGCGGGCAATGTGGGTGGTGGGCAGAGGGGACCATGGCCTCCGGTACAAATGGCCGGAACATGCATGGCCTTGGCGCTGTCTGCCCTTGCAAGGGAGAGGAGTGTGCCACGAAAGCGCGCTTGCCGGCTTGTACGAAACTGCTTGCAGGCGGCCCTGCCCGCAGGTGTCCAAAGCCGGGCAATGCGAATATACTCAGCCACTCCCCGGGCCCGTCGCGCCATTGACGGCTTGCATGCCGCCGCTGGTACTCGCCGCAGTTCATTTCATCTGATTACTTATTGCAGCCATGTCCGACATCCAAGATTCCGAAGCCAACCTGCCGCCAGACCGCTCCCCGGGTGCGGTCCCGGCCAAGCCCGTGTCTGCCGACGCGTCCGGTACGCCGGCCGCATCCCAGAATCCCGCGCAGCCCGCCGTCGCACCTGCTACCGCCGTGGTTGCAGCCCCTTCGGCCGCCCCGGCGGTGCCGGCTGCTGAACCGGTGACGCCACCGGCCCAGCCGGGCGCGCAGCCTGCTACCGAGGCCGTCCATGGCCAGTCTGCGGACCAGGCGCAGCAGCGCATCTACACCTCGCTGCCGCCGCCTCCCCATCACGCGGGCGACGCACCCTGGGCGCAGACCTGGCGTTTCCTGACGGCGCGCCTGCGCCAGCTGTCGGACAAGGCCGGGCGCCGCGTCATGCAGCGCACGCTCAAGATCGGCGTATCGGCCCGCATCTTCCATCCCGAAAGCGGCGCCAAGGGCTTGCGCAGCAAGACCCTGCAATATCTGGAAGAGTCGATCGCGCAATGGGTGATGTCGCGTGACGTGCTGGTCTTCATGATCCCCACCGTCAATACCAATGGCCTGGTCCACCCCAGCAATATTCGCCTGCGCGACTATGCCAAGCACCTGGATGGCCTGGTGCTGCAGGGCGGGGCGGATGTCTCGCCGCAGAGCTATGCGCAAGCGGCCACACGCCCCGAATGGAGCGGCGACCGCGTGCGCGACATGTATGAGCTGGAACTGCTGCACGAATTCATCGAGGCCGGCAAGCCCGTGCTGGGCATCTGCCGTGGCTGCCAGCTGATCAACGTGGCTTTTGGCGGCACGCTTTACCAGGACATCGCCACCGACGTACCGACCGCCATCCCGCACGTCAACGATCAGTACGACAGCAATTATCACGCGCTGCATTTCCCGCAGGGCTCGTCGCTGGCCGGCATGGTCAAGACCGAGAACGCGATCGTCAACTCCATCCACCACCAGGCCGTCCACAACCTCGGGCGCGACCTGTCGGTGGAGGCCGTCTCGGGCCCGGACCAGATCGTGGAAGCCATCCGCTACCGCAAGGCTCCCTTCGTGATGGGCTTGCAGTGGCATCCGGAATTCCACCGCGCAGGCGGCCCGGAGCTGCTGGATTGCACGCCTATCCTGGACAGTTTCCTGCGGGCAGCGCGCGAGACGCGTTTCTGATCCCGCGTGATTGGCCGGAACCTAAGACTGCCAGCGTCATCGAACCCTCTTTGCGCTGGCGCAAGCTGATTGCATCGCCCCTGCAGCAAGGGCGCGATGCGCTATCCGCCTCAGCGCGGACTCTGTAGAATCAAAAGGTCGTCGCAGTGCAGCACCGCCCGGGTGCTGTGTTCAGGGAGCGGCGACTTGCTAGTTTTTTCCATCACCGGCAAAAAAGGAGAATTTACATGCCCCAATCCCCCGCACTGAAGACCGTTCGCAACGATATGAAGACTCTGGTCAAGGACGCCCAGGCATTGTTCGCCGAAGCCGCTGCCGCCACCGGCGAAAAGGCTGACGAGCTGCGCGCGCGCGGCCTGACCCTGCTGGAAGCCGCTGCCGAAGCTGCCCAGACCGCCCAGGCGGCTGCCATCGAGAAGGGCAAGGAAGTCGCTGCCAAGACCGACGACTATGTCCACGAAAATCCGTGGCGTGCCGTGGCCATCTCCGCAGGCCTGGGCCTGCTGGTCGGCCTGGTCATCGGCCGCAGCAAGTAAGCGCCGCGCCAATGGCGACTTCCCACAAGGACGGCCCGTCCGCACCCGCCGCCCATGCCGCCAACCCCGGCTTGACGGCGGGCCTCTTGGGCCTGGCCAAGAACCTGCTGGGCCTCATCATCAGCCGCATCGAGCTGGCCTCGCTGGAGATGTCGGAGATCGGCGCCAACCTGGTCCGTTTCGCCGTCATCTTCGTGCTGGCAGCGGTGGCGCTGTGGTTTGCCATCGCCTTCTGGTCGGTGCTGGTGGTCATGCTGGCCTGGGATACCTGGGGCTGGAAGATCCTGGCCCTGCTGGGCTTCATCTTCAGCGCGGCCACCGTGGGCCTGGTGTTGTATGCCAGGTCGGTGCTGATGCAGGGCAAGCTGTCGCTGCCGCAGACCATGTCGGAGCTGCGCAAGGACCGCGATGCGCTGTTGTGATGAAGTTTTGTTACGCAGCGGCTGTGTCATTTTTCCTAGTTCAGTGAGGACTGCATGAGCGATCAGGACCAAGGCATGACCCATGAGGAACGCAAGCGCAAGATTCTGGCGCAAGGCGCGCTGTACCGGCTGGGCGTGATGGAAGCGCGTGAAGTGGTGCGCGAGAATCTCAGCGCCGAGTCGCTGGCCAAAGGCGCCATGAGCCGGGTTGGCCACTTTGCCGCTTCGCTTTTTGGTGGCGGCAGGGCCGTGCAGTCGATCAAGTCGCTCAGCGCAGGCGGGCTGGGCAACCTGAATCTGCAGACGGTGACGCCGCTGCTGATGACGGGCGCTTCGCTGCTCTCACGGCGCTGGCTGCGCAAGCCGCTGATGATGGGCGGCGTGATCGCAGCCGTCGGCGGGCTGGCCTATTACTTCAGCCAGCGCGGCGGCAGCCGGGATCAGCCGGACACGGTTGACGCGGCAGCGCTGCAAGGACCGCCGGAACCCGATTGAGGGCTTCGGGCTGGTCCTTGATGCAACGGCAAAGGCATCCGGTTTTCCGGATGCCTTTGTCATTCATGGGCAGCGTTTTGGCAAGCGCGGCAGGAACATATCGGCCCTGATACGCTCTGAAGGACACCGGCCCATGGCCTGGACAACAAGACTGACAAGGCAAGAAAGGACATGACATGAAGAAAATTTCGATTGCAGCGATCGCCGGCGTGCTGGCGCTTTCCGGCTGTGCCGACATGAGCCCGACCCAGCGCGGCACGGCCACTGGCGCCGGTATCGGTGCCGGCCTGGGCGGCATCATCGGCGCGGCCACCGGCGGTGGTGGCGGCGGACGTGCGCTGGGTGGTGCGGCCATTGGCGGCGCCATTGGTGCGGTCGCCGGCAACATCTGGTCCAACCGCATGGAAAACCAGAAGCGCGCCATGGAGCAAGCCACCCAAGGCACGGGCGTGCAGGTCACGCAGACTGCCGACAATCGCCTGAAGCTGGAAATCCCCAGCGACATCTCCTTCGATACCGGCCGTGCCGACATCAAGCCGGAGATGCGCCCGGTGCTGGATCGCTTCGCCGCCACCCTGGTGGAGAACCCGGCCACCACCGTGACCATCGTCGGCCACACCGACAACACCGGCAGCGATGCCATCAACGACCCGCTGTCGCAGCAGCGCGCCGCGCGTACCCGCGATTACCTGACCACGCGCGGCGTGGCCGCCAACCGCTTCAACATCTCGGGCCGTGGTTCGCATGAGCCGCTGGTGCCCAACACCAGCGACGCCAACCGCGCCAAGAACCGCCGCGTTGAAATCTTCGTGGCCGAACAGCAGGCGGCGGCACCGGCACAGCAGCCCGCACCGGCTGGCTATGCACCGGGCTACTACCCGCCGCCGCCGCCTCCCCAGCGCTATTGAGGCGGTATGAAGGATGCGGCGATGCGCCCGGCAGTCGCGGCGCATCCGCAGGGTCCGGGGCGATGACCGCGACCTGTTGACTCTTTGGCATGTGAATGAAAATGAAAAATCCCCGAATTTCGGTTCGGGGATTTTTTTTGGGGCGTGGCCAGCGAGCGGATCGCTGGTCGTTGCGGATTACTTGGCGGGGGCGTCGGCCGCTGGTGCGGCACCTTCAGCGGCGGCCGGGGCCTTCACTTCGGGTTCCTTGAACTTGGCGCCGGACTGGTTGGCCATGTAGACCACGGTGCGCTGGATTTCGACATCATCCAGGTCCGGGTTGCCGCCCTTGGCGGGCATGGCGCGCAGGCCGTTGATGGCGTGCGAGACCAGGGTGTCATAGCCGGCGGCGATGCGGGCCTGCCAGGAGGCGGCGTCACCGACCTTGGGGGCACCTGCTACGCCGGCGCCGTGGCAGGCGGCGCAGGTGGTCTTGTAGACTTCTTCACCGGAGAGCAGTTGCTTGGGACCGGCGGCATCACGGAAGGTGAAGCCATCGTCGGAGACGGGTTTGATGCGTGCCGCGATCATTTCGGGCGTCTGGCTGTCCGAGCCGGCGCCGGTTTTCTGGCCATTGGTGACATACTGCACCAGCAACACGATGCACACGATGGGCACCATGAAACCTGCGACGACGGCTGCGATCAATTGCTTGGGAGTCTTGATTGCCGACTCGTGTTCATGCTGAGCTGAGCTCATTGGCGTCCCTCCGTAATGTTTCCTCGAAATTGGGGCGGAAAACGTCGGTTCCCTTTGTATTGCCTTATCGCCTGGCATTGCGTGGAACTGGGATCAGGCAGGGCTTTCATTGCGCTCTCTCGCCGAACTCTTGATTATAGTCACAATGCTTTCCGTTTGACACGGAAAAACCGCCAGCGCCATGGACGTCCTGCCGGAAAGACGGTATCCTTCAGGCCTTTCCGGGGTTCGCCCCGATTCAGCGCGGCTGTAGCTCAGTGGATAGAGTATTGGCCTCCGAAGCCAAGGGTCGTGGGTTCGATCCCCGCCAGCCGCGCCACTTTCCCTTCTTCCTCGTTTTGCTGCCCAAAACCGCAACATCGGTTTCCCGTCGGGCAGCAGGATGCATTCAATTTCCTGCAGCCAAAGCAAGTTTCCACACTCAAGGCAGAAGGCCAACGGCAGCCGCCGTGCGCCCCTTCTCTACCAACCCGGTACCACGCAATATACAAAATTATTAAAACAGCAACGTATTCTGCCGGGAAACAGTATGCCGGCGTTGCGTGACAGATACTTTGCGCGATATCAATCCGGGGGCCAAGGACCGGTTTTTTATCAGTCCCATCTTCATCGTTGCCTCGCTGTGACGTGACGGAGCTTTCACGGCACGGCTTCCAGCATGTCGGGAGACCCAGGCCATCCTCGAATGACGGGTGACCAGTACAATACGCTCCGGCCGGAGGGGGTATCGCATCCCGGTCGCCGGCGCTGCCACGCGCCGTTCCTTCATCTCATAACTCCAAAATCGCCATGAAGTCACTTCTTGCATCTTTGTTGTCACTCGCTGTCCTGGGCGGGTGCGCCTCACGCGGCTTGCTCGACACCACCGTAGCGCCACCCGCCGACGATGAATCCTATTTCGTCATCGGCGTGCCCCCCACCAATCATCGCATCTCGGTGTTCCCGGGCGAGATCGAGAACGGTGTATTCCATCAGAGCCGGCTTTATTCGGCAGCGCTCTACGGAGGTGCCAAGGACGGCTTTGTCGTCGGGAAGTCGCCCGCCGGTCGGGTGCTGGCCATCACCAATGTCAGGCTCGTGGAGGACGAAAACGCGGTGCTGCGTGGACGCAACTTTGCGCCCTGCCAGTCGGCGCAGACGTTTGTCTTCACCGTCCCCAAGGGCAAGGTCATCTAGAACCCATTTCATCAATAGGCGTGAGATGCGTTCTGTCCAGAAAGGGCGCTGGCAAGGCGCGCGACGCGTCGTGTGGCGGTGCCACACGCAAGGAGCGCAACGCGGCCAGCGCCCTTTCTGGACAGAACCCGGAGGGAGCGGCCCGTTTGGGCGAATTGCTGCGTTACGAATTTGGGTCAAGACGCCCAGTCTTGACCCAAATTCGCGCCTTGCACTTCATCCCAAACGGGACTCGCTCGCACTCACGCCTATTGATGAAATGGGTTCTATATCGGTTCAGTCAATTACGCTTTCCAAAGCGACAAATTGCGGGTGCGCTACCGTAACGACCTGGCCGAAGCGGCCAGTTATATCGATGCGAACTACCCCCAGCTGAAAGGAAAGGTGGAATATCAGGAGCCACAATTGCTGCCGACTGACAAGAGTTGCAACCCGGGGACGATGTACATACCGGTTTACATCAGGTCCAAGTAAGTTTGGGATCGCGCAAGCTTTTGTCGCAACTGGACCGGCAAGCGCTTCGGGTCGGACCAGTGACTTTGCTGGGGCGGCATCTTGCACAGGCATTGGCCGCAGGCCTTGTGCAAATGCAAAGCTGAAGGGCATTTTCAGGTGTTCTCGTCCCTTTGCATGGATGTGCGGCAATTATGATAGCACCGTGCCGGAAGGCTTTTTTACGGTCTTTCGAGGCCGGAGGAGGGCGTCCGCGGCAGGAAGATTCCCCTGGTCTGCCGGCAATGACACGCCGGCGGGCCTACTGCGCCTCTGCGGCGCCGGGCCCATGGCAGCGTGGCCCGAAGTGGCCCGGAACCCGGTTGCTTGCAGGGTGAATACCGCCACATCAATCACAGACATCAGCGGACTTGTACATGAACTTCAACGAACGCGCGACGAACTTGCTGGACATGCCGGTCTCTCCCCTTACCTGGGACGGAATCATCAAGGAATGCCAACGCCTGGAACGCGAATTTTCCTATATTCCTTCCGGCGTCAAATGGGCGCTGGATTACAAGCGCTTCCAGGTCGAACAGGCCCGCGGCAATGCCGGCCATGCCCTCCGGTACCTGAAGGAGGCGATCGCTACCTCGCCCTACAATGCCGACATTCTGCAGGATTACAAGCAACTCGTTGGCAAGACTTCGGATCTGCACGATCTGGTGCTGGTGATCTCCAGCAAGATCAATGAAGCCAAGGCTTTGGCGCTGGCGGCGCAATTCGATGCTGCAGGGGTGCAGTACATGATCGTCAGCGGTTCGGGCACGCCTGCCATCGCCCATGCGCGTGCGCTTCAGGTAGATGTGCCGGACAATGCAGAGTCCACTCCGCAAATAGTCATCGCGGCCTTGACCTGGGTATATGAGAACATCGGCAGCAACGTCGGGGTGCTCAAGGTCAGCGACGAGATGGGCCTCGTCGATGGCGCCACCCTCAAGCACAGCTTGAGCGAGCTGCATCATGCCGACGCTTATGCCGGTGTGCCCTCCGGTGGTCTTGAACATGATCGTTGCTTCCACTGGGGCCTGTGCCAAAGCCAGGAGCTCAACCGCCGTATCTACGGGCGCCCCGTGGTGAGTACCTGGGCCGGAAGCGGCGCCCTCTATCTGGGACCGGGACCTCTGGAAAAGCTGGTCACTTCGCTGATTCGTTTCCCCGGCCTGTTCGAGGGAGAGTATTACGACGACAAGCTGATCGGTGACGTACTGGTCTTCGAAAGTGTGACCCTGACGCCACGCGCTGCCTATACCGATTTCGGCCTGTCCATTGGCGGTGTGCCGGCCGCGGTGCCGCCGTCCAAATTGAGCCTGCACCAGGCGCCAGCGGCGCTGACCGCAGCCGTGCCTGCTGCCGCGCCGACACCAGCGCCCGCTAAGCCCTCACTGACGCTCAAGGTCCAAGGGGCTGGCACGGCTGCGCCTGCAGCCGCCGAGAACCAGTTGCTATATCTCCATCTGGGCTGCGGCACCATGAATTTCCCCGGTTTCGTCAATATTGACATGGGCACCTCCGGCGCTGACGTCAATCTGGACTTGACTCAGCCCTTGCCGTGGGCAGACCGTACCGTCAAGGGCATCTTCAGCGAACATTTCATCGAGCACGTGACCCAGGCCCAGGGCCTGCGCCTGCTCATGGAATGCCGTCGTGTGCTGGCACCAGGCGGTATCGTGCGCATGGCCACGCCGGATTTGGCCGATACGGTCAACCACTACAACGACAATTATGTACATCCGGACTGGGCCAACTATGGCATGGCCTGGACCGAGAACCGTTGCGAACGCATGAATATCGCCATGCGCTGGTGGGGGCATCAGTGGGTCTATGACGAGGAGGAACTGACCCGCGTAGGCAAGCTGGTGGGCTTGAACCTGAAGGGCCGTTTCAAGATCGGCGAGAGCTCCGATCCCATGTTGTGCAACCGGGAGTATCGCGATTCCTCGACGCTCATTCTCGAATTCGAGAAGCCGCAACGCCAGATCGCCCGTGAAGCGCAGCCACTGGTGAGCGTGGTCATTCCGGCCTACAACCCGCGTTACTTCGCACAGTCTCTCGAGAGCGCGTTGAATCAGACCTACCGCAATCTGGAGATCATCATCTGCGATGACTCCAGCGAAGATCGTATCCTCGATATCGTGCGCAAATATCAGGAAACCGACTCTCGTATCCGCTACGTCCGCAATACCGACCGTGGGGAAATTCCTGGTCGCAACAACCACATTCTCTGCTTCAACGAAGCACAGGGCGAGTTCATCAAGTTCCTCAACGATGACGACCTGTTGGCACCGGATTGCGTACGCCGCCTGCTCGATTGCTTCGTGGACAATCCTGACCTCGTGCTGGCTACCTCCAAGCGCCAGCGCATCGACGCCCAGGGCAACCACCTGGACGACATCCCGGCAACCCGTTCGCCGTTCAGTCACGACACGCTCATCAATGGCCTGCAACTGGGTCAGGCGCTGGTACGCAGCAAGATCAACTTCATCGGTGAGCCGACCACGGCACTGTTCCGCAAGTCGGAGCTCATCGACGTCAAGCCGGACTTTGGCTCGGTGGACAAGTGGCCGGTGGTGGGCATGTTCGACATCGCGGTGTGGTTGAACCTGCTGGTACGTGGTGATGCCGTCTACATCGTCGAACCCCTGAGCTACTTCCGTATCCATGGCGAGCAGGCGCAGGTGGTGTATGCCGACCAATGCCATGACGGTGCCCGCAAGGCGTGGGAAGTGATCGAGAATGCCTGGTCGCGACTTGGTTTCCTGAATTGACCTGAACCTGGACTGTCCGTAGCTCAGCAGGCCGCGGACAGTGCCTCATGCAGGCGCGGGAAAAAGCCGGCGTAGGGCCCAAGCCGCACAGCACGGGCAAGCCGGGCTGGATCCTCGCAGGCCTGCAGAACGGCGGGCAAGTTGCGATAGTTCAGCGCCTGGCCTTCCAGCGGGACCGGATGTGCCTCGGCCCGTCCCGCCAGAATCTCTGCGAGTTGCAGTTCGAATAGCCGCTGGCAGGTAACCAGTGATTGTCGCAATACTTCGGCAAAGCCATCCTCGGGGCCGATGGGCGCATCCAACTGGGCAAGCACCGGGCCCGCGTCGACTTTCTGCTGAGGTAGCAGCTCGTGCAATGTGGCACCGTAGCGGGTTTCGCCCCGGCACAGTGCCGCCACGATGCAGACCTCTGCCAGGCCACGGTAGCGCTGCACCAGTCCGTTGTGGATGTTGAAGAAGCGCGGTCCCGAGCGCAGCAGCGCATCCGAGAGCAGATGGGCGTTGTTGATGGAGAAGACCACGCCATCAGTGATTCCCGCCAGCAGCGGTGGCAACGACACGCTCGGATTTTCGCTCCAGGACACCGAGACCCCTCGCCTTTCCAAGCGCTTGCCGCTGCCATCTTGGGGCGGGCAGCAGGCACCATCGACTGCGTGGCCCTGTCGCAGGGCAAAGTCAACTGCCTGGTAGAGAAGCGCGCCGGAACCAATGAAGAACATGATCGCGTAGGACGAGGGGAGTGGATGGAGAGGCATTCTACCGTGAGCTACGGGGAAAACGCGGGCTTTTGGATGGATGCTCCGGGCTTTGGACGCTGTCTACGAGCGGAGTGGATGCGCTAAGATGACAACATGCAGCAAGGTCCCGCGTGCTACGCCCAGCTTCGGGACAGCCGCCCAGCCTGGACATGTCCTGCCCTAGCGTTTCGCAAGCCTGAAAGTCGAACAGAACATGCAAAGCAATGTGCTTGAATATTTCGAGACCGGCGCACTGGTCTCGTCTCCCGACAAGACCGCGCTGGTCGATGGCCAGTCGCGCCATACCTTTGCCGAACTGGCCCTGCGTGCCAAGAATATCGCCGCGGCCATCCTCGTGCGCAGTGAGGCGATGAACCGTCCCATCGCCGTGTTCCTGCCCAAGTGTGCTTACACCGTGATGGCCAACCTCGGCATCCTCTACAGCGCGAACTGCTACGCCAATCTCGATATCAAGTCGCCGCCGGAGCGCCTCAAGGCTATTCTCAACAACCTCCAGGCCGAACTGGTCATTACCAGCGCGAACCTGGCGCCGGCCCTGTACGAGGCTGGCGTGCCTGCTGAGCGTCTCCTGCTGGTGGAAGAGGTCGATGGTACGATGCCGCAATGGGACGAGGCCAGCCTTGCTGCCCGCCGTGCGCAGCTCATCGATACCGACCCCCTGTGTATCATCCATACTTCCGGCTCGACCGGAATGCCCAAAGGAGTGGCACTGCATCACAAGTCCACGATCGATTTCATGGACTGGGCGTTCGAACGTCTCGGCCTGGGAGGCGAGGAAACCATCGGCAGCCTCTCGCCCTTCTATTTCGATATCTATACCCTGGAATTGTGGTTGAGCCTGGCCAAGGGCGCGACCCTGGTAATCCTGCCCGAGCAGTACGCGGCCTTTCCGGCCAAACTGCTGGAATACCTGGTACAGGAGGCCGTCAGTTTCATCTTCTGGGTGCCCACCATCATGGTCAACATCGCCAACCAGGGCCTGCTGGAGAAGATTCCTCAGCCGGCCTTGCGCAAGGTACTCTTTGCGGGCGAAGTGTTCCCCACCAAGCCGCTCAATTACTGGCGTCGCCAGTTGCCGCAAGCGCTGTTCGTCAACCTCTACGGGCCGATCGAGATCACGGTGGACTGTACCTATTTCATCGTGGACCGCGAGATGGCCGATGACGAAAAGCTGCCTATCGGCTTCCCCTGCCGCAATACCGACGTGCTGATCATTCATGAGGACAACCGCCCGGCCCGCGTCAACGAGCATGGCGAGCTGTGCATCCGCGGCTCCTCATTGGCGCTGGGCTACTGGAACAGCCCCGAGCGCACTGCCCAGGCTTTCGTGCAGAATCCCTTGCATTCACAATACCCGGAGCTGGTCTACCGTACCGGCGATCTGGTGTATCGCAATGAACGTGGCGAGATCATGTTCGTCGGCCGTAAGGATTACCAGATCAAGCATCAGGGTTATCGCATCGAACTGGGTGAAATCGAACACGCCGCCCTGCAGGTTCGCGGCGTGCGCCATGCCTGTGTGGTTTACGACGCATCCAGCAAGGATATCGTGCTGTATTTTGAATCCGAGGAGGATATCGCCGCTGCCGACCTGCGCCGTCAGCTCGGCCAGCATCTGCCCAAGTACATGTTGCCCACCGTGACCGAGCGGGTCGGCCAGATGCCCCGTAATCCCAATGGCAAGATCGACCGTTTGGCGCTGTCAGCCGGCCGTCACGCCTGAATCCTTTTTCGAACTTTTACCATGAGCAAGCTGACCGACATCCTGCAGAGCATCCGTCCCGAGTCCGACTTCACACAATCGAGCGACTTCCTCGAGGATGGCCTGCTGGATTCTTTCGATATGGTCACGCTGGTCTCCAGCCTGGACCAGGCTTACGGCATTTCCATCGATGGGCTGGACATCGTGCCGGACAACTTCAAGAGCATTGCCGCCATCACGGCGCTGCTCGGGAAATACGGGGCAACAGAATGAAGCTGCGTTTCCAGGGCAAGCGCATCACCGGCCTGCTGTCGGTGGTGCCGCGGCATGAACAGTCGTTTGTCGAAGACATGAAGTTGTTCAACTTCCCCGAGGCACGCTCACGCAAGCTCATGGAGGTCATGGGCTATGACCGGCACCGCCTGGTGGAGGAGGGAGTGTGCGTTTCGGACCTTGCCGTGGCCGGCCTGCAGCACCTCTTTGAGAGCGGCAAGCTGGCCCGCGAGGAGATCGATGCGCTGATCCTGGTCACACAGACTCCTGACTATCCGATGCCACCGACCAGCAACGTGATCCAGGGGCGGCTTGAGCTCAAGCAGGATCTGTTCTGCATGGATATCAACCAGGGCTGTGCCGGATTCATCGTCGGCCTGATGCAAGCCTTCCTCCTGCTGGAGCAGCCGGCCATCGGCAAGGTGGTACTGATCAATGCCGATGTCATCAGCCGCAAGACCTCGCCCAAGGACCGCAACAGCTATCCGCTCATCGGCGACGCGGCCGCCATTACCGTGGTCGAGCGCGACCCGGAGGCCGGTGTCATCCATGCCAATATCAAAATGGATGGAATGCGCCGCGAAGCCCTCATGATTCCTGCTGGCGGGATGCGCCTGCCGCATTCGGAACAGACGGCGCTGCTGGAAGACGTGGGCGACAACAACCTGCGCGCCCAGGATCACCTGCGCATGGACGGATCGGCGGTGTTCAATTTCGTCCAGGTGGAAATACCACCCATGGTCGAAGGTTTGCTTGAACAGGGCGGTATGGATATCGATGCGGTGGACTGGTTCCTGTTTCACCAACCCAATCGCTTCATGTTGCAGAAACTGGCTGACAAGATTGGCATCCCGCACGCGAAAATGCCGATGAACGTCGTGGAAAAATATGGCAACAGCAGTGGTGTCACCATTCCCATGGCCATAGTCGAAAACCTGCGGGGCCCTCTTCTGGCGCAGCGCTTCCAGGTTTGCCTGGCGGGCTTCGGGGTCGGACTGACCTGGGGCTCGATGCTCATGGAACTAGGCGAGCTTGGCTTCTGCGACATGATCGAGATTTGACCGCCGCTACCTCGCCGTCGGCTTGGATGCCGAAGGACCGAAACAGCAAGAGACAAGACCTCCAGAGCACTGGATAACCTCATAAAGAAAGTCAGACCATGGACAAGTTTTACGACAACCTGGCAGATCTGCTCGAAGTAGACGCCATCAATCCGGACCAGCCCCTGGACGAATACGAGAACTGGGATTCGTTGACCGTGATCTCCTTTATCGCATCGCTGGATGCTGATTACGGCGTGAACATGACCGCCAAGGACATCGCTGCCTTTGCCACGGCCGGAGACTTATTCGCGGAAGTCCAGCGCAGGAAGACCAAGTAAGGATGTCCCAGCCATTTGATCTTGCCGGCCGCCGCATTCTGGTGACCGGTGCTGCGGCCGGTATCGGGCGCGCCACTTGCCAGCGTGTTGCCTCTATGGGGGCACACGTATTGGCGGTCGATCGAGACGAAGCCGGCCTGGCCGCATTGTTGGGACAACTTCCGGGTACCGGACATGCCTCGCGCATGATGGATCTGCGTGAGCTGGAAGAGATTCCGGCTGCCATGATTGCTTGTGCGGAGGAGGGCGGCCGCCTGGCCGGCGTGGTTCACGCTGCAGGGATTTCTTCGGTGGCGCCGACCCGGCTGCTGGCTCCCAGGCATTACCGAGACGTACTGGCCATCAATACCGAAGCGGCGCTGGCGCTGGTACGCGGCTTCCAGAACCGCAAGGTCTGCGAGGAGTCCGGGGGATCGGTGGTATTGATCGCCTCGGTCATGGCCCTGGTCGGTTCGGTGGGAGGAACGGCCTACTCGATGTCGAAGGCCGCACTCATGGGGCTGGCACGCTCGGCGGCGCTGGAATATGCCCCTCGCGGCATTCGCATCAATTGCGTTGCCCCCGGCTTCGTGAAGACGCAGATGTATGAGAAGGTGGCCGCGTCCTGGGATGCTGTGCAACGCGAACAGATTGAGCGTGCGCATCCCCTCGGGCTGGGCGATCCTGACGATGTAGCCAACAGCGTCGCCTTCTTGCTGGCCGACGCCAGCCGGTGGATCACTGGCAGCACACTGGTGTGCGATGGTGGCTACACCGCTTCCTGATCAGGCAAGAATCAACATGACTCCAGAACTTTGTACGCTTGTCACCGGCGCCTCCTCCGGTATCGGCAGAGAAACTGCCCTGCGACTCTCGCAGCACGGACCGCTGCTGCTGCATGGGCGCGATGTCGCGCGTCTGGAAGAAACGCGCGTCCGGTGTCAGCATCCCGAACGCCATCACCTTTGGCCCCATGACCTGGCAGACCTTGCCGGCATCGAACGGAGTCTTGTGCAGCTGCTGGCTGCACAGGGGCTGCAGGTCGCGCGGTTCGTTCACTGCGCCGGGGTCTTGCAGGTGGGGCCGTTGCGCCTGCTGGATCGCGGCGCGATCGAGCGGACGATGAATGTCAATTTTCTCTCTGCCGTCGAGATCACGCGTCTGCTGGTACGCAAGAAGATCAACGAGAAAGCCTTGAATGGCGTGGTCTTTGTCTCCAGCACGGCCAGCCAGTTCGGCGCCAAGGGCTTTGGCATCTACTGCGCCAGCAAAAGTGCGCTGGATGGCTACATGCGCGCGCTGGCAGTCGAGCTGGCACCAGCCGTGCGGGTCAACGCGGTATTGCCCGGAGCGGTACGTACCGCCATGACCGAGCACATGTTTGAAGATGCTGACGTGCTGGAGCGCATGCAGCGCGACTATCCCTTGGGAGTGGGCGAGCAGGCCGACATAGCGGCAGCAGTCAACTTTCTGCTCTCCGACGAGGCGCGCTGGGTCACCGGGCAGCAACTGGTGGTCGATGGTGGCCGCACCGTCAACATCACAGGCTGAGGCCAGTCCATGGCAGTGTCCAATCTCATCATCATCAATGCCGGCAATTTCGGTCGTGAAGTCCATGTCTGGGCGCGCCAGGCGATTCAGGCCGGAATGCCCTGGCGCATCAAGGGTTTCCTCGACAGTCGCAGCGCCATCCTCGACGGATTCGACTACGGTACGCCCATTCTCGCCGCACCCGAGGATTACCGGCCGCAGGCCGATGACGTTTTCCTGTGCGCAGTAGGTGATCCGCAGGGCAAGCGACACTACACGACCATGCTGGAAGCGCGCGGTGCGCAATTCACCTCGCTGATTCATCCGACGGCCTTGATCGGGCACGCGGTGCGTATCGGCACCGGCGCCATCATCTGTCCGCTCACGCAACTGTCCTGCGACATCGAACTGGGACGCCATGTCATGTTTGGCACCCTCAGTTCCGGCGCGCATGATATTCGTATCGGCGACTACAGCCAGATCTCAGGCGGGTGCCAGATCAATGGACATGCCACGCTCGGGGAAGGCGTATTCCTCGGTGCCAGTGTGACCGTACTGCCCAAGGCACGGGTGGAGGATTGGTCCTATGCCGGCGCTGGCAGTGTCATCCTCAAGCGTGTGAAGACGCGCACCAAGGTATTCGGCAACCCGGCCGTGCAGATCGGTACGGTGGACTGAGGCACCGGTTCTGCGCGAGGCACGGGCGTCTCAGGTGATGAAGCGGAAGGTGAGTTCGCCGTCACTGGTCTTCTTGGTCTTGTTGCATTGGCCCAGCGCATTGTAATGGATGGGGAACAGATCTCGCCCTGGTGTTTCCAGGCTGTCGATCTCCACATTGTCGAAGTCGCGCAGCAGGACCTTGAAGCCGTGTTCCGTGAAGCGCCAGCAATCCGGAATCGGGCCATGGATGCGCCAGTTCAGCGGCGCCGACAGCAGCACGTAACCGCCCGGCTTGAGAATGCGGCGTAGTTCGCGCATGGCGGCAAAGGGTTCCAGCGTATGCTCCAGCACATCCAGGCAGGCCACAACGTCATAAGTGGAATCGGCGATGCTGACATTCTGGCGTGTGATGTCGCCGACATGGTCGGGCCCGTAGGTATCGACGATGTCGAACGTCTCGATCTTGAAGTTGGTGAACGACTGGCGGACCAGCGAACGCTCCTGCGGACCTATCTCCAGCAGCCGGCCGCCCTCCATGTGCGACAGGCGCTGGGCGGTCTTGATGATGAACTGGTTGATGTGCTCGCGCGCCATCGGCATCGTGTCATTATCGAATTGGGATACGGTGGCCATGATTCCTTCAGGTGTGTTTCAAAAGGCGCTGTCGACTGACGGCGCGGTTACTGTCCGGGATGGGTTCAAACGCGGGTGGCGGCCAGTGCTGCCTCGGCCGCGTCCAGTTTCTTTTGCAGTTCGACCAGTCGCGTTACGCGCGAGCGTTTGTAGAGCCGGTTTTTCATGTCCTGGTCGATGCGCAGTTCAGTCTGCCATTGGCCGCGCAGCAGCGCCACGCTACTGGGATCGTCGGCGGGCTGGTAAATGATGTCGGCGAGGATCCGGTCCGGCCCGTGTGAGAAGGGGTAGGAGCCGTGCCATGTCGCCGAATGCATCAGCACCACGTCGCCTGCCTCTAGGCTGGGAGAGATCACCGGCCATCCCGCGGGCAGTACTGACGGGTCCAGTTCTCCAGTGTCAGCCAGATAGCCGAACTGCTGCGTACCCGGATAGAAAAACATGCCGCCATTGTCACGGTTCACCGGGCCCAATGCCAGGAAGGTCGAAGCCTTGTTTGGCCAACCGTAGTGATAGGGGAAATCGCTGTGGACAAAGATGTCCCCCAGCCGATATTTGTCCTTGATGACGAAGCGCTGGTTGTACAGTGCCAGGTCGGGGCCGAAGACCTGTTCCACGATATCTAGCAGCGCTGTCGACTGGTGCACGGCCTGCAAGACCGGTGGAACAGCGAGGTCGATGGAGACCGGATTGAAACGGCTCACGTTCTCGCCACCGGCCAGGTGCGCCGCGTAGAACGCATCCCACTCCTCACGCCAACGGGCCAGCTCGGGCGCCGGAATGGCCTTGCGGATGACGAACAGGCCGCTTTGGGAAAACACGTCAGGATCAAATATCTCGCTGTCCATCCTGGGCAGCAGGGCAGTGATGCCGGGTACGCCTATTTTTTTCATGTCGGTCTCGTCTTGCGTTAGCGTCTCTTTATGTCGATGATGCTGATGCGATGGCTTCGACGACCCGCTGCGCACCTTGCTCCCCCAGCCCGGGGTAGATCGGCAGGCACAGCACCTTGCGCGCGATCTCGTGCGCCTGTGGCAGGTTCTCGGGCGTGCTGCTGGGGATGTCGACGAATTTCTTCAGATCCGAGATGAGCGGATAGAAGTATCGTCGACTGAATATCTTGCAGGTCTTCAGGTGTTCGTAGAGCGCATCTCGGGACAGCTTGAAATCATCCTCGACCAGGATCGGATAATAGGAATGATTGGCCGCCGGCGAGAGATTGCCTGCCGTGACGCTGATACCGCCAATTTGCGGAAGCCGCTCATTGTAGTAGCGGGCTACTGCGCGGCGCTCTTCCAGTGCCGGTGCCAGGTGTTTGAGCTGCAACAGGCCTATTGCGGCATTGATCTCGCTCATCTTGCCGTTGATGCCGGCCTCGACCACGCTGGTTTCACTGAGGAAGCCGAAGTTCTTGAGGTTGTCGATGAGCAGCTTCATTTCAGGGGTATGGCTGACAATTGCCCCGCCCTCGAAGGTATTGAAGACCTTGGTCGCGTGAAAGCTCAAGACCGACACGTCGCCATAATTGAGGATGCTGCCACGCTCATCACGAACGCCAAAGGCATGGGCGGCGTCGTAGATCACCTTGAGCTTGTGTTTTTGCGCGATCGCTTCGATGGCGTCGACGTCGCACACGTTGCCATAGCAATGTACAGGCATGATGGCGCTGGTACGTTCGGTGATGGCTGCTTCAATAGCGGCTGGATCGATATTCATGGTGACCGGATCGATGTCGGCGAAGACCGGCGTCATGCCGTTCCAGAGCAGCGCATTGGAGGTTGCCACGAAGGAGTACGGCGTGGTGATGACTTCGCCCTCGATATGCAGTGCCTGCAGGGCGGTGATCAGCGCAATGGTGCCATTGTTGAACAGCGAGATGTGCTCCACGCCCAGATACTCGCACAGCCGTTGCTCCAGCTCCTGGTGGAAGGGCCCCGCGTTGGTGAGGATGCGCCGTTCCCAGATGCTCTGCAGATAGGGAAGCAACTCTTCCAAAGGGGGTAGATGCGGCCGCGTGACGTAGATGTTCTGGTCTGCCACAGGCTCCGCTCTGAGCTGGCTGAGCCGAGTCGGATCGCGCGAGTTCATGCTTGGCCTCTTGAAGATATGTTCAGGCAGCTGCTGTAGACGGCATCATAATGTTGCGCCTTGGAGGCCAGATCGAATCCCTCGCGTACCGCCTGTTGGCCAGCCGTGGCGAGGGCATGGCGTTTCTCGGGCGACTCGATCAACTGCACGATGGCTCGCAGCCAGGCATCGCTGGAGTGCGGTATCAAGAGGCCCGTGACATCGTGGGTGACGACCTGGTTGTAGACTGAGACGTCGCTGAACACCGAAGCAATGCCCGCGGCCGAATAGTCCAGCCATTTGATATAGCTCTTGCATTCGTTGTATTCGTCGCTGGCCAGTGGAATCAGGGCGATGTCCCAGTTCCACTCACGCAGTCGGGCAGCATAGTCGACATACTGGTGGACGAAGGTATGGAAGGTTGCCAATGGATGTCCGGCCCAGCCTTGCGGACATTCCCAGCCGACGAAGTCGAAATGCAGCCGATCGCCGTAGCGTTCTACCAGCGCGCGCAGGGCCGCATCGACCAAGGCGAAGTTGGAGGGCTGTATCGACGAGCCGAGCAGGCCAATGTTGATGCGTCCGTCTGCAGGCTGGCGCTGGGGCACAGGGCGATAGAAAAGGTCGAAGTCGATGTAGTTGGGCAGAACGTGGACCGCAGGATTGAGATCACGATATTTTGCCGCAAGGAACTCGGTGGAGACCACGACCGCCCGCGCATACTTGACCGCGTATTCGATTCCGGTCTTCCAGGCGGCACCTTGCTGGGCTTCCGGGTGATCGGCAGGAATGTCGTTGAGCAGGTCGTCGGACTCATAGATGACCGGGATAGGCGAACCGAAGACGGTTCGCAGCACATCCAGAGACATCAGTCCAGGAGTGTAGCGATGCAGCAGGATCAGGTCGGCATCGGCCAGGTAATCGCTTTGCAGCTGGCCATTCTGTATGCCCCAGACCAGCTCCCATTCATTCTTGAGATGGGCGAACGGCCGGATCAGGCGAATTTGCGGGCAGGGGCTCCAGGTCGATTCAACCGAAAAGACGACCAGCCGCTTCTTGCGTTTGGTCGGTGCGGTCGACAAGCCTTGGACGCTGTGAGGCGAATTGAAACGTTGCTGGCTGCTGGCAATGAACTCGTCCAGTTGGCGAGCTACCAGCTCGCTCCGTTCGGTCTGCGTGGCGTCATTGCTTAATGGCAGCTCCAGCAATGGGACTGCAGCCTCTGCTACTCCACGGCGCCAGGCTACGGCGAATTCGCCGCTGCGGGCCGCTTGTCCGTGGCTGAGCTGATAGCGCACCACGTTCAGGGCCGATAGCGGATTGCCTTCCACGTTGCCGGGATAGATGACGATAGGATTGCGCCCGGCCGCCAGGTGGGTATTGATCAGTTCCTGGGTCAGGCGCGGGGTGCGCTGCATGGCGCTGCCTTCTTCGGTAACGTAGGCTTCCTCGCCCCACAGGTTCAGTGCATGGCAAAGCTGATGCAGGACCAGGGCTTCTTCCGAATTGGCGGCACGGGCCGGCGCGAAGATGTAGTACGGGGAGTGAAGCCGGGCGAACAAATCTGGTCTCATACGCTACTCGGTGATTGTTTCTCTTGGTCTGGGATCGGCGCCGGTGACGGCACTGCATCATCCTGCTGGAGGCGTGGCAAGGCACGCGATGCATACCAAGTCCAATTCAGTATAGCAGCGCAGTTTCGGCGGGAATGGCCTGAATTGGCGGCAAAGAGACCGACAAATCCTCGAATGGAAGCGCGGCAGTCGTGCGGCAAAAAGCCAAATTGGCACCCATAAACCAGCCAGACCCACGGTTGTTTGCCTGTCCAAAGCCGGTAACATAAGCCGCTTTGGTGGGCCTTTGGGGAAACTGTTGCTCTGGGAGTAACATCGCCCCGGCCCCAAGTCATCTTTCGTCTGGGGGTAGAAATTGAAAGTCGTCATTCTTGCCGGCGGTCTGGGTACGCGGCTTGGGGAAGAAACCGATGTGCGTCCGAAGCCCATGGTGGAGATCGGTGGCAAGCCCATCCTCTGGCACATCATGAAGGGTTATTCGCAGCACGGCTTCAATGAATTCGTGATCCTGCTGGGTTACAAGGGCTACCTCATCAAGGAATTCTTCGCCAACTATTTCCTGCACCAGGGCGACGTCACCATCGACCTGGCCGACAACCGCGTGGAAGTCCACCGCAACAAGTCCGAGCCGTGGAAGGTGACGCTGGTGGAAACCGGCCTGTCCACCCAGACCGGCGGCCGCTTGCTGGCAGCACGGGACTACCTGAAGGAGGGCGACTTCATGCTCACCTATGGCGACGGCGTCTCCGATGTCGACGTGAGCGCCCTGGTTGCCCATCACCAGGCCAATCCGCAGGCCCTGGTGACCATGACGACGGTGCAGCCCGAGGCGCGCTTTGGCATGGTGCAGACCGATGAGGCCGGTTTCATCCGCGATTTCCGCGAGAAGCCGCCCGGTGACCTGGGCTGGATCAATGGCGGGTTCATGGTCTGCCGCCAGGGGGTGTTCGATTACCTCAAGGACGGCGATGGCACCATCTTCGAACGTGCACCGCTGGAGCAGATCGCAGGCGATGGCCGCCTCTTGAACTGGCCGCATCACGGATTCTGGAAATGCATGGACACCCTGCGCGACAAGATCCAGCTCAACCAGATGTGGGACCAGGATCAGGCACGATGGAAGACCTGGAACTGAGCCAGTGCCCCGGCGACGGGGCCTGCCCATGAACCTGCAGATCACGCCCACCGGCATCGACGGGGCGGTGCTGGTATCGAGCTTGCGGCGCGGGGATGCACGAGGCAGTTTCGCGCGCTGGTTCTGTGAAGAGGAACTGGCGCCGGTCCTGCAGGGCAGCCGCATCGTGCAGATCAACAATTCCCTGACGGCCGAGCCGGGCAGCGTGCGTGGCATGCATTTCCAGCATGCGCCGCATGCCGAGAAAAAACTGATCCGCTGCCTGGCCGGCCGCGTCTTCGACGTGGTGCTGGACTTGCGCGCGGGTTCCCCGACCTTCCTGCAATGGCGCGGTGTCGAACTGGCCGCCGGCGATGATCGCGCACTGCTGGTGCCGGAAGGCTGCGCCCACGGCTTCCAGGTGCTGGAAGCGGGCGCCTCGCTCTTGTACTTGCATACCGCCCCCTATGTGCCGCAGGCCGAAGGCGGCGTGCGCCATGATGATCCGCGCGCGGCCATCGCCTGGCCGCTGCCGCCGCAGAACCTGTCCCCGCGCGACCTCCAGCATCCCTTGCTGGCTCCCGATTTCGATGGATTACCGCTATGAAATGCCGCCACTGCCAGACCGAACTGCACGAACCCTTCATTGACCTGGGGTTCTCGCCGCCTTCCAACGCCTATCTCAGGAGCGAGGACCTGCGCCGTCCTGAAACCACCTATCCGCTCAAGGTGATGGTGTGCAGCCAGTGCTGGCTGGTGCAGACCGAGGATTACACGCACTACGACCAGCTCTTTGCCACCGACTATGCCTACTTCTCTTCCACCTCCAGCACCTGGTTGCAGCACGCGGCGCAGTATGTGGACATGATCGCGGCGCTCCTGAAACTGGGCGCACAGTCGCTGGTGGTAGAACTGGCCGCCAATGACGGCTACCTGCTGCAATACGTGCAGCAGAAGGGTATCCCTTGCCTGGGCGTGGAACCCACCACCAGCACCGCCGATGCGGCGCGTGCCAAGGGCATTTCCATCGTCGAGGAATTCTTCGGCGTGGCCCTCGGCCAGCGGCTGCGTGCCAGCCACGGTGCGGCCGACCTGATTGCGGCCAACAATGTGCTGGCCCACGTCCCCGACATCAATGATTTCGTCGGCGGCATGCGTGCTTTGCTGGCGCCGCAAGGCACGGTCACGGTGGAGTTCCCGCACCTGCTCAACCTGATCGCGCAATCGCAGTTCGACACCATCTATCACGAGCACTTTTCCTATCTGTCGCTGGTCGCCGTGCAGCGCGTGATGCAGTCCCAAGGCCTGCGCGTGTATGACGTGGAACAATTGCCGACCCACGGCGGCAGCTTGCGCATCTACGCCTGCCATGCCGACGCCGCCATCGCGACTGCGCCGGCCGTAGCAGGCATGGTGGCGCGCGAACGCGAGGCCGGGCTGGAGCGCATCGAGGGCTATGCCGGTTTCCAGGCGCGCGCCGAAGAGATCAAGCTGCAGTTGCTGTCCTTCCTGCTGGAACAAAAGCGCGCCGGCAAGAAGGTGCTGGCCTATGGCGCGGCCGCCAAGGGCAACACGCTGCTCAACTATTCGGGGGTGCACCCCGACCTGCTGCCCATGGTTGCCGATGCGGCGCCCTCCAAGCAGGACAAGTACATGCCCGGCAGCCACATTCCCATCGTCTCGCCGCAGCGCCTGCTCGATGAAAAGCCGGACGTGGTGCTGATCCTGCCCTGGAACATCAAGGATGAAGTGGCGCAGCAACTGGCCCAGGTCCGCACATGGGGTGGCCGCTTTGCCATCGCAGTGCCGCAGTTGCAGGTATGGTGAGGGTGCCGGCATGAATATCCATCTGTTGCAGTTCGCACCGTCCCAGGCTTCGGCGGCCCCCGGTTTCCTGCAAATGGTCAGCAGCGCCCCGGATGCCTGGAGCGAAGTACAGGCCATGCGCCGCTTCTTCCGTGAACAGACTATCGACAGCCAGGCCTGCTATGCCTTCGTCACTCCGGCTTTCCTCCAGCAGACCGGCCTGGACGCGGGGCGTTTGCGCCGCCTCATCGAGAGCCAACCGCAAGCCGATGCCTGGACTTTCCTGCCGCAGCCGCTGGCGGCGTGCGGCCAGGTCAACCTGCTGATGCAGGGCGAGCAGATACTTACCGGTTTTGCGGCCACTTCCCGCACCTTCTTGCAAACACTGGGACTGGGGCTGGATCCCGCGCATTTCTTGCCGCCCTGGCAGAGCAACGTGCCGCACGGCTTCATCGCGGCCAAACTGGCTTTCTGGCAAACCTGGTTTGACCTGGTCGAGCGCCTTTACCAGGTGGCCGAGCAGGAGCCGGGAGAATTGCATGCGGCCTTGCAACGCCGGGCGTCTTCCGGTGAAACCGCCAAGTCCCTGCTGGCAGCCAGCCTGGGCTCGCTGGTGCTGGGACTGGACCAGCAACTGCGGGTCTGGCATTGTCCGCTGTCCCAGATGCCGGCTGCCAAGCCGGTCGCCACATCCGATCTGGAGGCACTGGCAGGCTTGCGCAGCGCCTACGCCGCCAGTGGTGACCCCGCTGACCTGCAACGTTTCAGCCAGCGCAGCGAGCAGTTGCGTGTAGCGTCGCCGCTGCCTGCGGCAGGCGCAGCAGCGCCGCTCTCCCTGGGCGCATTGACGCTGGCGCCATCCGTTGGCGCAGCGGCGGAGGCGGCGCGCGGAGAACTGGTGTTCGGCTGCATGACGCACGTGCCGCTGCCGGTGAAGTTCCCCGACTACGTACTGCCGATCTACCTCGGCCAGGCGCAGCACGAGGGCGCACTCAATCTGCGTGACCTGGCCCCGCAGTGGGTGCCGTATCACCCGATCGTGGCCGGCATGCTGGGCAACTTTGCCCTGCGCAAGCTGATCCTGCGAGACTATCCCAACGTCAAACGCGTGGGCGTCTGCCTGTACCGCAAGTTCATTTCGCGCGAGCGCATCAGCGGCGTCCCGGCGGAAGACAACTGGATGATGGATGTGGTCTCGGACAAGGAATTTGCCCACCAGACGCTGGAGCAGATGATGGAACCCGGCGACCAGCCCTTCCTGGTCGGCAAGACCTGCGGCTTCAACGTCGCTGGCCAGAGCGCGGGTTATCTCTCCCACTACGCGGTCTCGCATCATGCCGAAGACCTGCTGCGTTTTGCGGCAGCCGCCACCGAGCTGGGTGTGTTCGGGCGCAGCGAAGCCGAGCTCTTCTTCAACGAGAAGACCTTCTTCATGGGCGGCATCGAGATGGGCGTCTTCCCGGCTGACTTCTGGCTGCGCACGGTGGAGCAGATCGAGGCCGTGACCTGGTATTGCGTGCAGCGCTACGATACGCGCCGGGAGGGCTATCAGTCCCGTGCCTGGGCATTCTGCGCCGAGCGCCTGGGCAGCTACCTGCTCTTGCGAGAGATGCGTGCGCGTTACGGCGATCCGGGCTACATGCGCTTCTTCGGGCAGCTCAACCTGATCACGCGCGGCGACCAGACCAAGTACGTACCCAGTCACTGAAGAGCATGGGCAGCACCCGGCGTCTTCAGTCGGGAAGCAGGCGGCCCTGGTCCAGCTGGTAGTGGCGGATGATCTGGTCCAGGCAGGCCAGGGCATCTTCGTCCCAATCGGGCAAGGTGATGCCGAAACGCTGCTCCAGCTTGCTGCAGTCCAGCCGCGAATTGAGCGGACGTTCGGGTGGCGTCGGGTAGGAAGAAGTGGGTACCGGCGTGATCTGATCCAGCCCCTTGAGTTTCAGCGGCACGCCGCGTGCAGCCAGTTCGCGTGCGATCAGCGTGGCATAGCCGTGCCAGGACGTGGCGCCGCGTGCGGTGAGGTGATAGGTCCCGCTGGTGGCGGCCACCTTCTCGCGTCCGCCGTCGGGGCCGGCTAGCATGCGGCAGCAGACCGCGGCAATGGTGGAGGCCCAGGTCGGCGCGCCGAACTGGTCGCCGACGATGGTATAGCTTTCCTTTTGCTGGGCCAGGCGGATGGCCGTCTTCATGAAATTGTTGCCCGCCACGTTGTAGACCCAGCTGGTGCGCAAAATCCAGTGGGCTGCGCCACTGGCGGCGATGGCCAGTTCGCCCTCGCGCTTGGTCGCCCCGTACACGTTCAGCGGATGGGTGGCCATGTCTTCCGTGTAGGCCCCCGGGTGCTGGCCATCGAACACGTAATCGGTGGAGAAATGGATCAGCGCGGCGCCCAGTCGTGCCGCCTCCTCCGCCAGCACCGCCGGTGCGTCGGCGTTGATGCGGCGTGCCAGGTCGGGTTCGGACTCGGCCTTGACCACGGCGGTGTAGGCGGCCGGATGAATGATCAGGTCGGGTTTCGCATCGCGCACCGCCGAGCGCAAGGCATCGGGATGGGCGATGTCGAGTTGCCCGCGCGCCGGGGCAATGACATCCAGCCCGGCCGGCATGGCACGCAGCCGCCGCAGGAATTCGCCCCCGACCTGGCCGCTGGCGCCGGTGAGCAGGATACGCATGGGTTTCATGGGTCTGCTTTCAGGGAGGGGAGATCATGCTGCTCGAAGACCTCGGCAGAAGCGAAAGGTGTGCCGCGCTGGTCTTTGTCCGAGAGGATGGGGGCGCCTTGCAGTTGCCAGTTGATGGCCAGCGCAGGGTCATTCCAGAGGATGCAGCGCTCATGCTCCGGTGCCCAGTAATCGGTGGTTTTGTAGAGGAATTCAGTGTCATCCTCCAGCACCGAGAACCCGTGCGCGAACCCGGGCGGGATCCATAGCTGCACTTTGTTTTCCTCAGTGAGCAAGGAGCTGAACCACTGACCGAAGGTCGGTGATCCGCGCCGGATGTCGAGAACCACATCCAACACCGCGCCGCGCACCACCCGGACCAGCTTGCCTTGCGGTTGCCGGATCTGGTAGTGCAGGCCACGCAGTACGCCGCGCGCGGAGCGTGAATGATTGTCCTGAACGAATTGCGCGGCGATGCCAATGTGCTCCTGGAAAGCGCGCTGGTTGAAACTTTCGTAGAAAAAACCGCGGCTGTCGCCGAATACGCGGGGCGTGATCACCAATACGCCGGGCAGGGGAGTGTGTTCAATCTGCATGAGTCGGGAGGCAATAGGCCGGGCTGTTCATGACGTCATCCAGTTCAGTAGCGCAGGTCAGTGAGCAACTGCAACAGATATTGTCCATAGGCATTTTTCTTCAGCGGGGCGGCCAGGCGCTCCAGCTGGGCCGCGTCGATATAGCCGCGCCGATAGGCGATTTCTTCCGGGCAGGCGATCTTGAGTCCTTGCCGTTTTTCGATGGTGGCGATGAACTGCCCGGCATCGAGCAGGGACTCGTGCGTTCCCGTGTCCAGCCATGCGATGCCGCGCCCCATCAGTTCCACCTGCAGCTGGCCACGCTCCAGGTAGGCGCGGTTGACATCGGTGATCTCCAGTTCCCCCCGTGCCGAAGGCTTGATCCCGGCGGCGATGTCGATGACCTGGTTGTCGTAGAAGTACAGACCGGTCACGGCGTAATTGGAGGCAGGTTTGAGCGGTTTCTCTTCAATGCCGATCACGCGGCGCTGGTGGTCGAACTCGACCACGCCATAGCGCTCGGGGTCTTGCACGTGATAGGCGAAAATGGTGGCGCCAACGACGCGCGCATTGGCCGCGCGCATGGGCGCTTCGAGGTCGCGCCCGTAGAAGATGTTGTCGCCCAGGATCAATGCCGAGGGCGCGTTGCCGATGAACTCGCGCCCGATCAGGAAGGCTTGCGCCAGGCCATCCGGCGAGGGTTGTACGGCGTAGCCGATATTGAGCCCCCATTGATGGCCGTCGCCCAGCAATTCTGCAAAGCGCGGCGTGTCCTGCGGAGTGGAGATCAGCAGGATATCGCGGATGCCCGCCAGCATCAGGCTCGACAGCGGGTAATACACCATCGGCTTGTCGTAGACCGGCAGGAGCTGCTTGGATACCACCGTGGTAGCGGGATATAGCCGTGTGCCGGAACCGCCGGCCAGGATGATCCCCTTGCGCGCTTGAGCGGGCGTCGCCTCTGTCATAACAGTGCTCCCGGTCGATGTTCACCATATTGTTGCTGCAGCCAGTTGAGATAGGCGCCGGAACGGACCTGTGCGACCCAGTCGCCGTTGGCCAGATACCACTTTACAGTTTTGCGGATGCCGCTCTGGAAGGTCTCGGCGGGCTTCCAGCCGAGCTCGCGTTCGAGTTTGCGCGCATCGATAGCGTAGCGCCGGTCGTGCCCGGGGCGATCCTTCACGAAAGTGATCAGGTCGCGATAGCTGCCCTGCGCGCGCGGTTGCAGCTCATCGAGCGTATCGCACAGGGTATGTACCACGTGCAGGTTGGCCTGTTCATTCCATCCGCCGATGTTGTAGGTTTGCCCGGCCTGGCCGCGTGCCAGCACCGTGCGGATGGCCGCGCAATGGTCGCTGACGTAGAGCCAGTCGCGGATCTGCTGGCCGTCGCCATAGATGGGTAGCGGCTTGCCGGACAAGGCATTGGAGATCACCAGCGGGATGAGCTTCTCCGGAAAATGGTACGGACCGTAGTTGTTGGAACAGTTGGTCGTCAGGGTGGGCAGGCCGTAGGTATGGTGGTAGGCCCGCACCAGATGATCGGAGGCTGCCTTGGAGGCCGAGTACGGACTGTTGGGTGCATAGGGCGTGGTTTCGGAGAACGGCGGATCCGCGGGTTCCAGGCTGCCATAGACTTCGTCGGTCGAGACATGCAGGAAGCGGAAGTCGGCCTGTTCCTGCTGCGGCAGTGCCTGCCAATAACGTAGCGATTTGTTGAGCAGGTTGAACGTGCCGTTGACGTTGGTACGGATGAATTCGTCGGGACTGTGGATCGAGCGGTCCACGTGGCTTTCCGCTGCGAAGTGCAGGATGGCACGTGGACGGTAGCGGGACAGCAGCGCGCTCATCCCCGGCTCGTCGCAGATGTCGGACTGCACGAAGGCATAGCGCGGATCGTCGGCCACTGAACTCAGGTTGTAGGGATTGCCTGCATAGGTCAGCTTGTCGATGTTGAGCACCGGCTCGGCGTTGGGGTCGCCCAGCCAGTCGAGTATGAAGTTGCTGCCGATGAAGCCGGCACCGCCGGTGACAAAGATCATGAAAGAGCCTCGTTCAGGTCACGACTTGAACCCATTGGGATTGCCCTGCTGCCAGCGCCACGAATCGGCACACATGGCATCAAGCCCCAGCTTGGCTTCCCAGCCCAGCTTGCGGCGTGCTTCGGCCGGATCGGCATAGCAGGAAGCGATGTCACCCGGACGGCGTGCAGCGATGGTGTAGGGGATGGGTTTGCCGCAGGCTTTTTCATAGGCCTTCACTACGTCCAGCACGCTGTAGCCATTGCCGGTGCCGAGATTGACCGCGAAGCATTGCGGTTCGGTCAGCGCCTGCAAGGCCGCCAGGTGGCCGGTGGCCAGGTCGACCACGTGGATGAAATCGCGCACGCCGGTGCCGTCCGGGGTCGGATAATCACCTCCCCAGATGCTCAGTTTCTCGCGCCGGCCCACGGCCACCTGCGCCACATAGGGCATCAGGTTGTTGGGGATGCCGCCCGGGTCTTCGCCGATCAGGCCGCTCTCGTGCGCGCCCACCGGGTTGAAGTAGCGCAGCAGGGCGATCTTCCAGTCGGGATGGGCGCGGTGGTAGTCGCGCAGCATGTCCTCGATGACGATCTTGCTGCGGCCATACGGATTGCTGGCCGACAGCGGATGGGATTCGGTCAGCGGCAGGTATTGCGGATCGCCATACACCGTGGCCGAGGACGAAAAAACGATGGTCTTCACGCCCGTGGCCTCCATCGCCTCCAGCAGGCGCACCGTGCCGACCACATTGTTGTCGTAGTACATCAGCGGCTGTTCCACCGACTCGCCCACTGCCTTGAGGCCGGCAAAGTGGATGACGGCCTCGCACTTGAATTCGCGCAGCACGCTTTCCAGCTGCTCGCGGTTGCGGATGTCACCCTTGACCAGCGAGAGCGGACGCCCGGCAATCTTCTGGACCCGCGCAACCGACTCCGGGCTGCTGTTGCAGAAATTGTCGAAGACGATGACTTCATGGCCGGCCTTGAGCAGTTCCACGCAAGTATGGGAACCAATATAGCCGGCACCGCCGGTGACAAGAATATTCATGTGAGCTTCGCTTGTTAAGTTGGCAACGTGACGATTATGTCAGAGTCTGCGCGGTCCCTCATTGTTGTTTGATCTGGTCGCGGGATCCGGAGCACCTGAGATTAGAACATGCGAAGGGCGAGGTGCAAGCATGAAACAGCCGGGATTTTTCTTCATTTGCCCCGTTTGCGGCAGGGCGCGTTCGCCAGCGAAAAGGCCGTCGCCCGCACGAAGCGGGCGACGGCCCTTGCCGCCAGGGGCGGGGAGCAAGCAGGCAGGCTTACTTGGTGGCGGCGACGGCTTCCAGGATCACCTTGGCGACGTCGGCCGGACGCGATTGCTGCGGCACGTGGCTGGCGGCCAGCTCGGTGGTCTTGGCGTTGATCTGCTTGGCGAAGCTGCGTTCCAGCGCGGGCTGGATCATGCGGTCCTGGGTGCTGACGATGTACCAGCTCGGACGGGTCTTCCAGGCTGCGGTCTCGACCTTGTCGCCGAAGGCCTTCATGGCGATCGGGCCCTGGGTGGCGGCCATCACGGCAGCCTGCTTGGCCGGCACGTCCTGGGCGAAGTCAGCAGCCAGTGCGGCCGGCGGCAGGCTGGCGAAGCCGGCCTTGTCCACCGACAGCTTGGCGATGCCCGGGGGCACGGGCAGGTCGCGGCCCAGGTCGCCCGTTGCCTGGCCGGCGTCCGGTGCGAAGGCGGCGACGTAGACCAGGCTGGCGACCTTCTCATGGTTGCCGGCTTCGGTGATCACGGTGCCGCCCCAGGAGTGACCCACCAGCACGACCTTGCCGGGCTGGTTGTCGATGGCGCGCTTGGCGGCAGCGACGTCGTCGGCCAGCGAGGTCAGCGGGTTCTGCACGGCGGTGACCTTGATGCCCTTGGCCTGCAGCAGCGGGATGACCTTGGCCCAGTCCGAACCATCGGCGAAGGCGCCGTGGACGATCACGACGGAGGGCTTTTCGGTCGCGTCGGCGGCCATGGCATTGCTGCCGGTGAAGGCGGCGGCGATGGCCAGCATGCCGAGGCCGGTCTTGAGGCTGAAGCGGGTGGAAGCGCTTTTCATGGTGTTCTCCTGTTCAAATAAGAAGGTGTGTCGGGGTGGTGTGTTGCAGTGAGGCCAGTATAGGAACGCCCTTGCGGCCCCGGTATCGGTCAATTGACCGACCCCGGTCGGCCGTGACGATGAGGCGCTGCGATTGTGGCCGCTCACCGCCGGCCTGCCCATTAACCGAAGAGTTGATTGCAGGAGTCTCGCGCTTGCCGCTACAGTGTCGGGATGCTTCCCGACGCCAACCCGATTTCCCCTTCCTCTTCGCCTTCCCCCGCCATCGTGGACGCGCCGCCGATGATCGCCGCCGGCACCGCCGTGCAGGTGCTGGCGCTGGTCGGTGATCTCAGCATGGGCCAGCCTCCCGACCAGTCGCGGCGTACAGCGGCGCTGGCCGCCCGGGTGGCGCAACTGGAGGGCGCCCCGCCCGAACTGGTGGAGCAGGCCCAGCTGGTCTCCTGGCTGCGCTGGTCCGGCTGCACCGCCAATGCGGCCGGCTTTGCCGGTCTGCTCGGGGATGACGTGGGCGGGCGCGAAGCCATGCTGCGCGATGGCTTGCCCGCCGACCATCCGCTGAACTTCACCACCATTGCGCCGCTGGCGCGCATCCATTGCGAAGTGGCGGGGGAGGTGGCCAGCCTGCTGGGTTTGCCGGCGGGCGTGGAGGCCGGCTTGCGCCATGTCTGGGAGCATCATGACGGCAGCGGTGCGCCCCAGCAGTTGCGCGGATCTGCCGTGCCGACTGCGGTCCTCTACACGAGCCTGGCGGGTGACCTGGAGATCTATGCGCGCACGCATGGGGTGCAGGCTGCCCTGAGCGTGGTGCGCCGCTTCGGCGGCATCAAATACCCCACCGACCTGGCGGAGCGCGTGGCCGAGCATGCGCCGTCCTGGCTGGCGTCGCTGGACCACGATGACAGCGCGCGCGATCCATCGGGGGACTTGCCAGTGCATCTGGTACCCCTGCGCATCGTGGCCGAACTCATCGAACTGAAGCTGCCCTGGCTGACCGGCTATTCGCGCCGGGTCAGCGAATTGGCCGCGCAGGCCGCCGCGCTGGCTGGATTGCCTTCCGAGCAACAGCAAAGGCTGGTTCGGGCCGCCCTGGTCCACGGCATCGGCCGCGCCGCCGTCCCCAATACCATCTGGGAGCGCGCGGGCCGTCCCAGCCAGGCTGACTGGGAACGCATCCGCCTGGCCCCTTACTGGACCTCGCGGGCCGGAGCGCTGGTGCCGGCCGTGCGTGAGGACACCGGCCTGGCTTCGCAACTCTATGAGCGACTCGACGGCAGCGGCTACTTCCGTGGGCTCGACAGCGACACGCTGGGCCTGCCTGCCCGCTTGCTGGCGGTCGCGGCGGCCCATGCCGCCCTGTGCGCGCCGCGTCCGTGGCGGTCCGCGCGTGCACCGGCTGCCGTGGCCGAGATGCTGGAGGGGGAAGTGCAGGGCGGCCGCATGGACGCGGATGCCGTGCGCTGGGTCCTGGCCGCCGCTGCAGGGGATACGTCC
Organism: Herbaspirillum sp. CAH-3; assembly: GCF_009668275.1. NCBI lineage: Bacteria > Pseudomonadati > Pseudomonadota > Betaproteobacteria > Burkholderiales > Oxalobacteraceae > Herbaspirillum > Herbaspirillum sp. CAH-3. The sequence goes on from NZ_VSWE01000013.1 coordinate 162,242, forward strand.
CCGCAGTCTTCCCGCAAGGGGCTGCTGTCGGAGCGCGAGTGCGAGGTGCTGCGCCGCATCAGCCTGGGCGAAAGCAACAAGGAGGCCGCCCGCGCGCTGCAGATCAGTCCCTCGACCGTGCGTACCCACGTCGAGAGCATCTTCCGCAAACTGCACTGCTCCACGCGGGCTGCGGCCACGCTCAAGGGCTTGCACCTGGGGTTGATCTGATGCCGTATTTTTACGGCATCAACGGTCCGACCACTGCACCGGTCCGGTGAGCGGGCTCACTTTTTTGCGGACCCACGCTGTGCTGCAACATGCCACCCTGAAAGCGAGCCCGGTCGTCCGACCTCTGCCGATTTCCTGACAAAATGTCAGCGCCTTGCGTAAACGTTTGCGAGCGCCAGGGGAATTTCCGTAAATCATTGAATTTGCGGGATATTTCTCTGGCGTCGCCGGGCGTTTTTGATTAAATTGAGCGCTGTTTCAAAAACCGGCGCGATTTTCCGGCTTTTGGGCGTGCATTTCCGCAAATTCACTGCGAGATGCATAAATCTGAACAAAGGGACAAGAAGGGGAGATCCCTCGGGAGCAAAAAGCGGGCAGCGTGCAAAAGACGTGCAACGACGTTTTTGTGTTGCACTGCAAAAAATCCAAGTGGCTGCTTATTTGCCACAACTCGCCGCGAAGTGCCCCAGATAAGCCCTTGATCTGGCTGCAAAAGGTTTGACTTACCGGAAAACGAACCTTTATAATCGCCGGGCTTTTAAGCTGCCGTCTGCTCGTAAAGGGTGCGGCGCATGCACGATATTGGATAGATATGCTGCGCATCATTCTCTTGCAGCTCCTCACCACGGTCATCGCTGCCCTGGTGGCGGGGATGCTGGGCGGACTTCCGGCGCTTTGGTCCGCATTGTTGGGAGGCGTCTGCTGTGTCGTTCCCAATGCCCTGTTTGCACTGCGACTTCATGTCAGTGCGCAGAAACCCGGTGGTACCAACCCGATGACGTTTTTCTTCGGGGAATTTATCAAGATTGCTACGACTTTTGCGCTCATGGGCGCGATCGTTTGGTTGTACCACGGTGTTCACTGGCTCGCATTTGTGCTGAGCTTCATCGTGGTGCTTAAGAGTTATTTCATTTTACTGTTTAGACACCGACCATGACCGTAGAAGCCGCAGAGCACGCGCCGACAGCCTCTGAATATATTGTCCACCACCTCGGACACCTCTCCACGCATCACCAGACCAAGATCGTCGATTTCTCCATCCTGAACGTGGATACCATCTTCTGGTCCGTGTTCTGTGGCGTGATCGCCTGCTTCTTCATGTTCCTGGCCGCCCGCAAGGCGACCTCGGGCGTGCCGGGCCGCTTCCAGGCCTTCGTCGAAATGGTCGTGGAAATGGTCGAAGACCAGTCCAAGGCCATCGTCCACGGTGACCGTACCTTCATCGCCCCGGTGGCCCTGACCGTGTTCGTCTGGGTGGCCCTGATGAACTCGCTGGACTTCCTGCCGGTGGACCTGGCCTCCGGCATCCTGGGCCTGTTCGGCCTGGGTGAAATGCATCACCGCATCGTTCCCACCGCCGACCTCAACGGCACCCTGGGCATCGCCCTGGGCGTGCTGGCCCTGATGCTGTACTACAGCGTCAAGATCAAGGGCGCGGGCGGTTTCGTGCATGAACTGTTTGCAGCACCCTTCGGCATCTGGCTGGCTCCGTTCAACCTGCTGCTGAACATCATCGAATTCGCCGCCAAGACCGTGTCCCTGGGCATGCGACTGTTCGGCAACATGTATGCAGGCGAACTGTTGTTCCTGCTGATCGCATTGCTGGGATCGACCGCGACCGCATTCGGCTTCATCGGCCATGTGATCGCCGGTTCTATCTGGGCAATTTTCCACATCCTGATCGTGTTGCTCCAAGCATTCATCTTCATGATGTTGACACTGGTTTACCTGGGCCAGGCGCACGAAGCGCACTAACACAAGGCTTGCAGTACCTGTTTTTCAGTTTGTTTTTTGGTTTTGTATTTAATTTAACTTTTCTTAAGGAATTGTCATGACTGATGTCTCTTTCGTTGCTCTGGCTTGCGGTTTGATCATTGGCCTGGGTGCTATCGGCGCTTGTATCGGTATCGCGATCATGGGCGGTAAGTACCTCGAAGCATCCGCACGTCAGCCTGAACTGATGAACACCCTGCAAACCAAGATGTTCCTGCTGGCTGGCCTGATCGACGCGGCCTTCCTGATCGGCGTTGGTATCGCCATGCTGTTCGCATTCGCAAATCCGTTCATCGCCAAGTAATTCGCGCTTCATAGCCGATTCTCATCTGCCGGACGATTGGTTCCGGCACTCGTTATTCTGAGAAGGAAATTACCGTGAACTTAAATGCAACATTGATTGCACAGTTCGTGGTCTTCTTCATCCTCGCCGGCTTCACGATGAAATTCGTGTGGCCGCCGTTGATTAAGGCGCTCGATGAACGCGCCAAGAAGATTGCGGACGGGCTGGCAGCCGCTGACCGCGGTAAGGCCGATCTGGCCGCCGCCGAAAAGCGTATCCAGGGCGAACTGGCATCGGCACGTGATGAAGGCCAGAAGCGCATCGGCGAAGCCGAAAAGCGCGCTCAGCTGATCATCGAAGAAGCCAAGAAGACGGCCGCTGAAGAAGCTGCCCGCATCATCGCCAACGCCAAGGCTGACGCTCAACAGCAAGTGAACCAGGCGCGTGAAGAACTGCGCGGCCAGGTTGCAACGCTCGCCGTCAAGGGCGCGGAACAGATCCTCAAGCGCGAAGTGAATGCGGCTGCTCACGCCGACTTGCTGAATCAACTGAAGACAGAGCTGTAATATGGCCGAACTCGCAACGATCGCTCGTCCTTACGCCGAAGCCTTGTTCCGTGTGGCCAAGGCAGGCAGCCTGGCAGCCTGGTCCGATCTCGTCGACGAGATGGCCCAGGTGGCGGCGCATCCCGAGGTGCAGGCCCTGGCGCAGAACCCTTCCGTATCGCATGACAAGCTGGCAGAAGTGTTTGCCGCTGCCCTGAAGACCCCGCTGTCGGTCGAGGCGACCAATTTCGTCAAGACGCTGGTTGACAACGGCCGCCTGGTCCTGCTGCCGCAGATCGCCGAACAGTTCCACGTGCTCAAGAACACGGCGGAAGGTTCGGCCGATGCCAACATCGTGAGCGCCTTCGAGCTCAGCGATGCCCAGGTCAAGGATGTGGTCTCGGCACTGGAGAAGAAGTTCGGCCGCAAGCTGAACCCCTCCGTGACGGTCGACAGCAGCCTCATTGGCGGTGTGCGCGTCGTGGTCGGCGACGAAGTGTTCGATACCTCCGTGCGCGCGAAGCTGCAGCAGCTGCAAGCTGCTCTGGCCGCGTAAGTGCCTCTGGCTGGCTAAGCGAAAGAACAATTTTTAGGAGTTAGTATGCAACTCAACGCATCTGAAATCAGCGAGCTGATCAAGAGCCGGATCCAAGGCCTTGGCGATACCGCTGAGATTCGCAATCAGGGCACGGTCATTTCCGTGTCCGACGGTATCTGCCGTATCCATGGTCTGTCCGACGTGATGCAAGGTGAGATGCTGGAATTCCCGGGCAACACCTTCGGCCTGGCGCTGAACCTGGAGCGTGACTCGGTGGGCGCCGTTATCTTGGGCGAATACGAACACATCTCCGAAGGCGACCTGGTCAAGTGCACCGGCCGCATCCTGGAAGTGCCGATCGGTCCTGAACTGAAGGGTCGTGTCGTCAACGCACTGGGCCAGCCGATCGACGGCAAGGGTCCGATCAACGCCAAGCTGACCGCCCCGATCGAAAAGATCGCCCCGGGCGTGATCGCGCGTCAGTCCGTGTCGCAGCCGATGCAGACCGGCCTGAAGTCGATCGACTCCATGGTGCCCGTCGGCCGTGGCCAGCGTGAGCTGATCATCGGTGACCGCCAGACCGGCAAGACCGCTGTCGCCATCGACGCCATCATCAATCAAAAGGGTCAGAACATGACCTGCATCTACGTTGCGATCGGCCAGAAGGCTTCGTCGGTCAAGAACGTGGTGCGCGCACTGGAAGCCCACGGCGCGATGGAATACACCATCGTCGTGGCCGCGACCGCCTCCGAATCGGCAGCGATGCAATACGTGTCGGCCTACTCGGGTTGCGCCATGGGCGAATACTTCCGCGACCGCGGTCAAGATGCCCTGATCGTGTATGACGATCTGTCCAAGCAAGCCGTGGCTTACCGTCAGGTCTCGCTGCTGCTGCGCCGTCCGCCGGGCCGTGAAGCCTATCCTGGCGACGTGTTCTACCTGCACAGCCGCCTGCTGGAACGTGCTGCCCGCGTGAACGCCGACTACGTCGAGAAGTTCACCAACGGCGAAGTCAAGGGCCAGACCGGTTCCCTGACCGCACTGCCGATCATCGAAACCCAGGCTGGTGACGTTTCCGCCTTCGTTCCGACCAACGTGATCTCGATCACCGACGGCCAGATCTTCCTGGAAACCTCGCTGTTCAACGCCGGTATCCGTCCTGCGATCAACGCCGGTATCTCGGTGTCGCGCGTCGGTGGCGCTGCCCAGACCAAGGTCATCAAGGGCCTGTCCGGCGGTATCCGTACCGACCTGGCACAGTACCGTGAACTGGCTGCCTTCGCGCAGTTCGCTTCCGACCTGGACGAAGCCACCCGCAAGCAGCTGGACCGCGGTGCGCGCGTGACCGAACTGCTGAAGCAGGCTCAGTACACCCCGCAATCGATCTCGATCATGGCCGTCACCCTGTTCGCCGTCAACAAGGGCTACATGGACGACGTCGAAGTGAAGAAGATCCTGGCCTTCGAGTCGGCTCTGCACAACTTCATGAAGACCAGCCACGCTGAGCTGCTGAAGAAGATCGAAGACACCAAGCAACTGGATAAGGATGCTGAGGCAGCCCTGGCAGCCGCCATCGCTGACTTCAAGAAATCCGGCGCGTACTAATTCTTACTGAAGCTATAAGGAGTCTTACTCATGGCTACAGGTAAAGAGATACGTGGCAAGATCAAGAGCGTAGAAAATACGAAGAAGATCACCAAGGCGATGGAAATGGTCGCGGCATCCAAAATGCGCAAGGCGCAGGACCGGATGCACGCAGCCCGCCCGTACAGCGACAAGATCCGCAACATTGCGGCCAACCTGTCGCAGGCCAATCCGGAGTACGTGCACCCGTTCATGGTCCAGCAAGACACGGCCAAGCGCGTTGGTTTCATCGTCGTCACGACCGACAAGGGTCTGTGCGGCGGCATGAACACCAACTCGCTGCGTCTGTTGACCAACAAGTTCCGTGAACTGGAAGGCCAGGGCAAGGCCATCGAAACCGTCGCCATTGGCAACAAGGGTTTGGGTTTTCTGAATCGCATCGGCGCCCGTGTGGCCGCCAACGCGACGCAACTGGGTGATACGCCGCACCTGGAAAAGCTGATCGGCCCCGTCAAGGTGCTGCTCGACGCTTACCAGGAAGGCAAGCTGGACGCGGTGTACCTGGTGTACACCAAGTTCATCAATACGATGAAGCAGGAAGCCACCCTGCAGCAGCTGCTGCCGCTGACCAGCGACAAGCTCAAGGCTGACGAGGGTGCGCACTCCTGGGACTACATCTATGAGCCCGACGTGCAATCCGTGGTGGACGAACTGCTGGTGCGTTACGTCGAAGCGCTGATCTATCAAGCCGTCGCCGAGAACATGGCCTCCGAGCAATCGGCGCGCATGGTCGCGATGAAGGCCGCCAGCGACAACGCAGGTAGCGTGATCGGTGAGTTGAAGTTGGTCTACAACAAGACTCGCCAGGCCGCCATTACCAAAGAGCTGTCGGAAATCGTCGCCGGTGCGGCTGCGGTCGGCTGATCAGCTGGCGTAGCGTAGCGAAACAGAATTTAAATTTTATCTATTGAAGGAACGAAAATGGCTGATGGCAAAATCGTTCAGTGTATCGGCGCTGTGGTGGACGTGGAGTTTCCGCGCGATGCGATGCCCAAGGTTTACGATGCCTTGAAATTGGAAGGTTCGGATCTGACCCTGGAAGTCCAGCAGCAGCTGGGCGACGGCGTGGTTCGTACCATTGCGCTCGGTTCGTCGGACGGTCTGCGCCGCGGCCTGACCATCTCGAACACCGGCAAGCCGATCACGGTGCCCGTCGGTACCGCGACCCTGGGTCGCATCATGGACGTGCTGGGCAACCCGATCGACGAATGCGGTCCGGTCTCGCACGAGCAAACCGCTTCGATCCACCGCAAGGCCCCTGCGTACGACGAACTGTCGCCCTCGCAAGAGCTGCTGGAAACCGGCATCAAGGTCATTGACCTGGTCTGCCCGTTCGCCAAGGGTGGTAAGGTCGGTCTGTTCGGTGGCGCCGGTGTGGGCAAGACCGTGAACATGATGGAACTGATCAACAACATCGCCAAGGCGCACAGCGGTCTGTCCGTGTTCGCCGGTGTTGGTGAGCGTACCCGTGAAGGTAACGACTTCTACCACGAAATGGCAGAAGCCAAGGTGGTGGACCTGGAAAACCCGACCAACTCCAAGGTCGCCATGGTCTACGGCCAGATGAACGAACCGCCGGGCAACCGTCTGCGCGTGGCGCTGACCGGCCTGACCATCGCGGAAGGTTTCCGTGATGAAGGCAAGGACGTGCTGTTCTTCGTCGACAACATCTACCGTTACACCCTGGCCGGTACCGAAGTGTCCGCGCTGCTGGGCCGTATGCCGTCCGCCGTGGGCTACCAGCCGACGCTGGCCGAAGAAATGGGCCGCCTGCAAGAGCGTATCACCTCGACCAAGACTGGCTCGATCACCTCGATCCAGGCCGTGTACGTCCCTGCGGATGACTTGACCGACCCGTCGCCGGCAACCACCTTCGCCCACTTGGACTCGACCGTCGTTCTGTCGCGTGACATCGCCTCGCTGGGTATCTACCCCGCCGTCGACCCGCTGGACTCGACCTCGCGCCAGCTGGACCCGCAAGTGGTCGGCCAGGAGCACTACGAGACCGCGCGCGCCGTCCAGGGTACCCTGCAGCGCTACAAGGAACTGCGTGACATCATCGCGATTCTGGGCATGGACGAACTGGCACCGGAAGACAAGCTGATCGTCGCACGTGCTCGCAAGATGCAACGTTTCCTGTCGCAGCCCTTCCACGTCGCCGAAGTGTTCACCGGTTCCCCGGGCAAGTACGTTTCGCTGAAGGACACGATCAAGGGCTTCAAGATGATCGCCAGCGGCGAACTGGACCACCTGCCGGAACAAGCGTTCTACATGGTCGGTACCATCGACGAAGCAATCGAAAAGGCCAAGAAGATCAACTAAGACTGACCACGCCGTGGGGCTCCGGTGCAGTACCGGATGCAGCCATGGCAGGTAAGTAATCATTGATTCATTGGCGCCGCTCCTGTTCGCAGGAGCGGTCAATCGACTAGGAAACGACATGGCACATACTATTCACGTGGACGTGGTCTCGGCGGAAGAGGAAATCTTTTCCGGCGAGGCAGAATTCGTCGCGTTGCCGGGCGAAGCGGGTGAACTGGGTATCTATCCCCGTCACACCCCGCTGATCACGCGCATCAAGCCAGGTGCTGTCCGTATCAAGGTCTCGGGCCAGGCACACGAGGAATTCGTGTTCGTGGCAGGTGGCCTCCTGGAAGTGCAGCCCGACGCCGTGACCGTGCTGGCCGACACCGCCATCCGTGGTGCCGACCTGGACGAAGCCAAGGCCGCCGAAGCCAAGCGTCTGGCCGAGGAAGCGCTGGTGAACCGTGACTCCAAGATCGACCACGCCGCAGCCCAGGCCGAACTGGCCGCCGCAGTGGCACAGCTGGCCGCGATCCAGAAGTTGCGTCAGAAGCGCTGATCGCTGGTAGCGTTCTTCCCGGCGAAGAGCGCTCCGGCACGGCAGCACAGCAGTACAGCAGTAGATGAAAGGCAGCTTCGGCTGCCTTTTTTCATGCGCGCACAGTTCCTCTCATGCGCGTAGCCAGTTCTTCCGTGCAGATCCCGGGCGCTTCTGCCGCCCCAGGGCTGACCAACTCTGGCGGCTTCCAGGCCGTATGAATCAACCTGGATCAAGTTTGCCCACATGTCGCACACACTGGCGCTGCGGCAACTTTCATCCTCGGGTAAAGTGCGCTGACGTGAAGGATAGAACCAATTCCGTCCGACCCAATCATTGATAGCATTAGCCTCATTTCCATCAGCCGGACAGGAGCCCCCATGTCGTCAGCTGCACCCGCATCTTCCGCATCGCCTTCTTCGACCACAGCGCGCCAGCATGGCAAGCCCATCATTGCCGTGGTCGGCCTGTCCAACCGTCCCGAGCGCGCCAGCTTTGACGTGGCCGCCTATATGCAGTCAGCGGGATACCGCATCGTTGCCGTCAATCCCATGTACGCCGGCCAGACCATCCTGGGCGAGCACTGCCATGCCAGCTTGCAGGAGGCCAGCGCGGCATTGGCGCAGAACGGCCTGCGCATTGCCATCGTCGATTGCTTCCGCAAGTCGGCCGACATTCCGCCGGTGGTGGAGGAGGCCATCGCCATCGGCGCCGAATGCGTGTGGATGCAGCTCGATATCGTTCACGAAGAGGCCGCCGCCCGCGCGCGTGCGGCCGGGTTGAAGGTGGTCATGGACAAGTGCATCAAGATCGAACATGCCATGGGGCAGTTGCATGGCGTGTTGTAACGCCAGGCTGGTGAAATCCGTAAATCATTTATAACGAGAAAAGCGAGACAGCATGGCAAAGAAGATCGGGCCGCAATTCATCGTCCATCCCAAGTTCGTCCTCAAGGAAAGCGACGCCTCCACCAAGCCGCTCTCCAGCGGCAACAAGGAAACCGACCGCGCCACCGTGCAGCGGATGGCGGCCGAGATCGGCCTGCAGCAACAGATGCTCTATGCCGGCCACAAGCACAAGGTGCTGGTGATCCTGCAGGGCATGGATACCAGCGGCAAGGATGGCACGGTCAATGACGTCTTTGCGGCCGTCAACCCGCAGGGCATCCGCATCGCCAACTTCAAGGGGCCGACCGCCATCGAACTGGCGCACGACTACCTCTGGCGCGTGCATGCGCAGGTACCGGTGGCAGGGGAGATCGCCGTCTTCAATCGCAGCCACTACGAGGACGTGCTCATCACCCGCGTGCACGACTGGATCGACGACAAGGAGTGCAAGCGCCGCTATCGCCAGATCAACGACTTCGAACGCATGCTGTGGGAGACCGGAACGGTGGTGTTGAAGTTCTTCCTGCACATCTCGAAGGCCGAGCAGAAATCGCGGCTGCAGTCGCGCATCGATGATCCCAACAAACACTGGAAATTCGACCCGCAAGACCTGGCCGAGCGCAAGTTCTGGGATGCCTACCAGCAGCGCTACCAGGAGGTGCTGCGCCAGACCAGCACGCTGCACGCGCCCTGGTATGTGGTGCCGGCCGACTCCAAGACCCACCGCAACCTGCTGGTGGCCAATGTGGTCCTGGAGACCCTGCAGAAACTCAAGCTGCGCTTCCCCGACCCCAAGCCCGAACTCAAGGACCTCAAGTTCGACTGAAGCCGGGAGCGGCGCAGCCGACCCTAGTTGATTACTTGAGCCACTTGTCGAAGATGCGCTGGTATTCGCCGGTGGCCTTGGCCAGGTGCAGCCAGGTATCGACGTAGGCCTTGAAGGCGACATCGCCACGCGGCAGCAGGTAGGCCTTCTCGGCAAATTGCAGCGGCTGGTCCGGCTGCACCGGGCACAGTTCCGGATGCAGCTTGGATTGCCACAGGGTTTCGCTGGCATCGGTCACCATCACATCGGCCTTGCCATCGATGATCTGCTGGAAGATGGTGACGTTGTCCGGATGCTGGAGCAAGGTCGCGTTCTTGTAGCGGGCCTTGGCGAAGCGCTCGTTGGTGCCGCCCGGGTTGACGATGGCGCGCGTGCCGGGCTGGTCGATCATGTCGAAGTTGCGGAATTTTTCCTTGTCGGCACAGCGGATGATGGGCGCTTTCCCATCCACCATGACCGGCTCGGAGAAGGCCGCCCTGCGGGCGCGATCGAGGGTGATCGAGACGCCGCCCATGGCCACGTCGCACTGGGCGATGAAGTCATTCATCAGGGTGCTCCAGGTGGTCTTGACGAACTGCGCCTCCACCCCCAGCGACTTGGCCAGCGCCTGGCCGAGTTCCACGTCCATGCCTTCGAAGGTCTGGTCGGGGCGATAGTAGGTGAATGGCTTGTAGTCGCCGGTCATGCAGATGCGCAGCTTGCCGGCCTTGAGTACCTGGTCCAGGCGTGAGGCTGGGACGGCGTCGTCGGCACGGGCCGCCGACAGCGTCAGGCAGAGCGACAGGGCGGCCAGGCCTGCGAGCAGGACGGTGCGGATGATGGACTTCATGGAAGCTCCTCGTGGATGATGATGGTGGAGATGGACGTTGACACGGTATTCGGTCCGCTTCTTGTTCATTGGTAGGACCGGCTGGGGACAGCCACCGGATCATAGCAAAACCGCGCGCCACGACCTGCATCAATATCAGCGCACGCTGATAGCGACAATTAGCCGGAAGCCATGCGCGGAGGATGAGATAATGCCGGATTGTCGTCAGACCGCATTGCAGGCCGACCATGTCCTCTTCTTCTTCCATGTCCACCTTCGCTCCGCTCAAAAACGATACCTTCCTGCGTGCGCTGCTGCGCCAGCCCACCGACTACACGCCGCTGTGGCTGATGCGCCAGGCGGGCCGCTACCTGCCGGAATACCGCGCCACGCGCGCCCGTGCCGGCTCCTTCATGGGCCTGGCCACCAATCCGGACTACGCCACCGAGGTCACGCTCCAGCCGCTGGAACGCTACCCGCTGGATGCCGCCATTCTCTTCTCCGACATCCTCACGGTGCCTGACGCCATGGGCCTGGGCCTGTATTTCGCCGATGGGGAAGGTCCCAAGTTCGAGCGCCCCTTGCGTGATGAGGCGGCCATCCAGGCTCTGCAGTCCCCGGACCTGGGCAAGCTGGACTACGTTTTCAAGGCCGTCACCCAGATCCGCCGCGAACTCGACGGCCGCGTGCCCCTGATCGGCTTCTCCGGCAGCCCCTGGACCCTGGCCTGCTACATGGTCGAAGGCGGCGGCTCGGATGATTTCCGACTGGTCAAGAGCCTGCTCTATCGCCGTCCGGACCTGATGCACCACATCCTCAAGACCAATGCCGATGCCGTGGCCGCCTACCTGAACGCGCAGATCGCCGCCGGTGCCCAGGCCGTGATGATCTTCGACACCTGGGGCGGTGCGCTGGCCGATGGCATCTACCAGCAATTCTCGCTGGCCTACATGCAGCAGGTGGTCAGCCAGCTGCAGCGCCAGCACGATGGCCAGCAGGTTCCGGTGATCGTCTTCACCAAGGGCGGTGGCCTGTGGCTGGAGCAGATCGCCGCCATCGGCGCCGACGCCGTGGGCCTGGACTGGACCGTCAACCTGGGCGAAGCGCGCCGCCGCGTGGGCGACAAGGTAGCGCTGCAGGGCAACCTCGACCCCAATGTGCTCTTTGCCGGTGATGACGCCATCCGCACCGAAGTGCGCAAGCTGCTGGAGTCCTTCGGCCGTCCCGGTGCCGGCAGCGGACATGTCTTCAACCTGGGCCACGGCATCTCCCAGCACACCCCGCCGGAAGCGGTCGCCACGCTCGCGCAGGCCGTACACGAGATCAGCCGCTCGCTGCGCGGCTGAACGTGCGCGTATCTGTCGTTATCTGTTCATATTTGTGCGACTGGCCAAGCCCATATGCACATTCGTGCCACTGGCGAAGGACTTATGCACACGCAGGCGGAATTCTTGATTGAGAATCAAATTTATTTGAATATGAAGGTTTGCGCAGAGTGCTCATGCGCAACCCTTTGATTTTATTGAATTTATTTTTCGATCGCGGAAGCGAAATTGCGAGGAAAACTGCACTAGCCGTGGCTTGCGCGCTTGTCAATAGGCAGTTGCCCACAAAGTTATCCACAGATGCTGTGCATAAGCACCAAAAGCGTTTACAAAACCGTTGCTTATCGAAATCTTTGAAGGTTTACTTTAAGTTTGTAGGACAGTGAGATAACAGCCTGCAATCCAAAGTCGACAAAATTCCGTCGGTCAGGACTTGACAAACGCTGTGCCCATTGCCCCTAAGTGCAGACTTATGCACACAGGAAGCAATGCCCACATGCGCAAAGCGTCCATGAAAAAATATTTTTCGTGTTTCAAGCCCTGGTTGCAAGTCATTGATTTCATTGACTTAATTTTTTGCCCCCGATTTGGGCAACGCATCGCAAGCCGCAGCCAGACTGCGCGGGGCGATGTCAAGTGGCACTTGTCCCCAAAGTTATCCACAGTGTATGTGGATAGGTCCAAAAATGACGATGAAACCGAGGCTTAGCCCGGTTTTTCAGGATTGACTTTAAGTTCGTGGAACAACGCCTGCTCCAGGTGGCGCTCGATACGCCCCTGCATACCGTCTTCGATTACCGCTGGCAGCCGGCCACGCCGGAGGAGCCCATGCCGGCCATCGGCCAGCTGGTGGTGGTGCCGTTCGGCCGCCGCGAAGCCGTGGGCGTGGTGGTCGGCCATGCGGACCAGACCGACTTGCAGGCCGACAAGATCAAGGACGTCATTGCCGTGCGGCACCAGTTGCCGCCCATGTCGGCGCACTGGCTGGCGCTGTGCGGCTTCGCTGCCGACTACTACCAGCGCCCGCTCGGTGAGGTGATGCTGCCCGGGCTGCCAAAGAACCTGCGTGCGCTGACCACGGTGGCGCTGGACAAGGCGCTCAAAGCCCTGGGCCGTCTGGTCGCCCCCAAAAAGACAAAGGCGCGCCGCAAGACTCGCGCCGACACCGAAGCGATCACCGCCGAGGCAGTCGAACCCGGCCCGCAGGCTGCGCCCGATCCGCTGCAGCTGGGTGAGGCACCGCCGCTGAACCCGGCCCAGCAGCAGGCCGTGGACACCATCGCCGGCGCCAGGGGGTTCGCTCCGCTGCTGCTGTACGGCGTCACCGGCAGCGGCAAGACCGAGGTCTACCTGCAAGCCGCTGCCGCCATCCTGCGCCGCGCGGCCGAGGAGGTCGCACCGGGCAACGGCGAGGAGCAGACCGACACGGCCGACCCTGGCCAGCCCGCGCCAGCCCCCGCGCAGATCCTGGTGCTGGTGCCTGAAATCAACCTGACCCCGCAGCTGGAAGGCAACATCCGCGCACGCTTCCCGCACCTGAACGTGGTGGCGCTGCACAGCGGGCTGGCCGAGGGCGAGCGCGCCCGCAACTGGCTGGCCGCGCACCTGGGCCAGGCTCACATCGTGCTGGGCACGCGGCTGGCGATCCTGTCTTCGCTGCCGTCGTTGAAGCTCATCGTCATCGACGAGGAACACGATCCCTCCTACAAGCAGCAGGAAGGCCTGCGCTATTCCGCACGCGACCTGGCGGTGTGGCGCGCGCACCAGCTCGGCATTCCCGTGGTGCTGGGCTCGGCCACGCCTTCGCTGGAAACCTGGCACCACGCCCAGGCCGGCCGCTACCGCCGGCTGGAACTGCGCCAGCGCGCGGCCCAGCAGGCGGTGCTGCCCACCGTCAAGGTGATCGACATGGAGCGCGACAAGCCCGTCGATGGCCTCACCGCCGGCCTGATCGCGGCCGTGCGCAAGCGCCTGGAGCAGGGCGAGCAGTCGCTGCTGTTCCTCAACCGCCGCGGCTATGCCCCGGTGCTGGCCTGTGATGCCTGCGGCTGGATCAGCAACTGCATGCGCTGCGATGCCTTCATGGTGGTGCACCGTCCCGAGCGACGCCTGCGCTGCCACCATTGCAGCCTGGAACTGGCCATCCCGCGCGCCTGCCCGACCTGCGGCAACGTCGACCTGCAACCGCTGGGACGCGGCACCCAGCGGGTGGAAGAGGGCTTGCAGGCGATCTTCCCCGGCGCGCGCGTGCTGCGCATCGATGCCGATTCGACCCGCCTGAAGGGCTCGGCCCAGAGCGCCTTCGACAGCGTGCACCGGGGCGAGGTGGATATCCTGGTCGGCACCCAGATGGTGGCCAAGGGACACGACTTCAAAAAGCTCACGCTGGTGGGCGTGCTCAATCCCGATACGGCACTGTTCTCGCACGACTACCGCGCCAGCGAACGGCTCTTTGCCCAGTTGATGCAGGTGGCCGGCCGCGCCGGACGGGCCGGGCTGTCGGCCGACGGCAGCTCGGGCGAGGTGCTGATCCAGACCCGCTATCCGCATCATCCGCTGTACCAGGCCGTGATGCGCCACGATTACGACGGCTTTGCCGGCGACCTGCTGGAGGAGCGCCGCCAGGCCCATTTCCCGCCCTTCATGTACCAGGCGCTGCTGCGGGCCGAGGCGCGCGAGCTGGACACGGCCCTGGGATTCCTGAAGGAGGCCGCCGCCTTGCTGGACGCCCCCGCCATCACCATCAACGAACCGATCCCCATGACGCTGATGCGGGTGGCCAACGTGGAGCGCGCCCAGCTGCTCATCGAATGCCCTTCGCGTCCGGCGCTGCAGGGCTTCCTCAAACACTGGCTGGCCGAGTTGCGGCAACTCAAGACCCGGGCCCGCTGGTCGCTGGAAGTCGATCCAGTCGATATATGAACGCAGGCCCGCTGATGGCGGGTCCCCGGCGTGTCTCGACATGCGCGGTGAAGTTTGTTGCAAAATTGTTCTAACAGTGTCCCAGGGTGTCCCAAGCGCGGCGGCATGCTTTGTTGTGATTGCGGCATCTTTATGCAACAGAGAGCTTGCCCGCGTGCAAGCTGCTTGCTCGGGCAGCCAACATGGCGCGCCTAGCCGGTATAATCTCGGCTGCTCAACCAATTGCAAGCGATCCCTCCGCGCGGCGCAGCCTGCCAGACCAGCGCCTCGGCCGCTTCCGCTTTACCCCTCATTCCCATGCTCGCACAACAGAAACAACGCATCTCCGACCTGTTCTCGTCCGCCTTGCAGCCGCTGCTGGCTGATAGCGGCCTGACCCCGACCATCACCCTGGAGCGTCCGCGCGATGCCTCGCACGGCGACATCGCCTGCAACATCGCCATGCAGCTGGCCAAGCCGCTGAAGAAGAATCCGCGCGAACTGGCACAAGCCATCGTGGCCGCCGTCATGGCCGACCCGGCGCGCGAAGGCCTGGTGGAGTCCGTCGAGATCGCCGGCCCCGGCTTCATCAACCTGCGCGTGGCGGCTGCCGCCAAGCAGGCGGTGGTCAAGGTGATCCACGAACAGGGCGAGGCCTTCGGCCGTGGCAGCCTGGGTGCCGGCAAGAAGGTGCTGGTCGAGTTCGTCTCGGCCAATCCCACCGGTCCGCTGCACGTGGGCCATGGTCGCCAGGGCGCCCTGGGCGATGCGCTGTCGTCGCTCTTGGAAGCGCAGGGCTATGACGTGCTGCGCGAGTTCTACTACAACGATGCCGGCGTGCAGATCGCCACCCTGGCCACCTCGGTGCAGGCGCGTGCGCGCGGCTTCAAGCCGGGTGACGCCGAGTGGCCCGAGTCGGCCTACAACGGCGACTACATCGCCGACATCGCCCGCGACTT
Organism: Herbaspirillum sp. CAH-3; assembly: GCF_009668275.1. NCBI lineage: Bacteria > Pseudomonadati > Pseudomonadota > Betaproteobacteria > Burkholderiales > Oxalobacteraceae > Herbaspirillum > Herbaspirillum sp. CAH-3. The sequence goes on from NZ_VSWE01000013.1 coordinate 177,783, forward strand.
CCTCGACAAGAAGACCGTCTCGGCCAGCGATGGCGAACCCGTCACCGGCAGCGGCGATGTGGAAGACATGGACTCGATCCGCCGCTTCGCCGTGGCCTACCTGCGCCACGAGCAGGACCTGGACCTGCAGGCCTTCGGCGTGAAGTTCGACAATTACTACCTCGAGTCCTCGCTCTACGCCGACGGCAAGGTAGCCGCCGCCGTGGATGCGCTCATTGCCGCCGGCAAGACCTACGAGCAGGATGGCGCGCTCTGGCTGCGCACCACCGACTATGGCGACGACAAGGATCGCGTCATGAAGAAGACCGACGGCACCTATACCTACTTCGTGCCCGACGTCGCCTATCACATCAACAAGTGGCAACGCGGCTACGGCAAGGTCATCAATATCCAGGGCAGCGACCACCACGGCACCATCGCCCGCGTGCGCGCCGGCCTGCAAGCCGCCGGTGTGGGCATCCCGCAGGGTTATCCCGACTACGTGCTGCACAAGATGGTCACCGTCATGCGCAATGGCGAAGAGGTCAAGATTTCCAAGCGCGCCGGTTCCTACGTCACCCTGCGCGACCTGATCGAATGGTCCGCCGGCGAGGCGGTCGAGGGCCAGGAGCGCGATCTCACGCGCGGCCGCGATGCGGTGCGCTTCTTCCTGATCTCGCGCAAGGCCGATACCGAGTTCGTCTTCGACGTCGACCTGGCGCTGGCGCAGTCCGATGAAAACCCGGTCTATTACGTCCAGTACGCCCACGCCCGCATCTGCACCGTGCTGGGCAAGTCGGGCGTGGATGAAGAAGCGCTCAAGACCACGGCTGACCTGTCGCTCTTGACCGCCCCGCGCGAAGCGTCGCTGCTGGCCAAGCTGGCCGAGTATCCGGACATGCTGGCCCATGCCCTGCAGGAACTGGGACCGCACCAGGTGGCCTTCTACCTGCGCGATCTGGCAGGCGAACTGCATAGCTACTACAATGCGGAACGCGTGCTGGTCGACGATGTCCCAACCAGGTCTGCACGCCTGGCGCTGTTGTCCGCCACCCGCCAGGTGCTGCGCAACGGCCTGGCATTGTTGGGCGTATCGGCTCCGGCCAGAATGTAAAACAAGCAGCTAAAGAGAAACGTGAAACCGTTGAACGCGAAATATCACAAGCAGGCCGGCGGTACGCTGCTCGGCCTGATCCTGGGTTTGATCGTCGGCCTGGGGATCGCCGTGGGTGTGGCACTGATGATCACCAAGTCGCCCATCCCCTTCGTCAACAAGGTGACGCGCCCCGAGCGCGCCGATCCGACGCCGGCCCAGGCGGCCGATCCCAACCGTCCGCTCTACGGCAACCGCGACATCGCCCGCGAAGCTGCGCGCGACCAGCAGCAGTCGCAGACACCGGTGCCGCCCAACACGGCCGCCGCCCAGCCGGTGCCGCCAGTGGCCCCGGCGCCGCAGCCCAGCCCGGCCACCCCGGCACCGTCCAAGTCGGAGACCAAGACGGCTGACGCCAAGCCCTCGGCCACCACGCCTGCGACCCCGGCTGCCAAGAACGACACCAACGACGACAAGTGGACCTACTTCCTGCAGACCGGCGCCTTCCGCGACCAGGCCGATGCCGAAAGTGCCCGCGCCAAGCTGGCCCTGCTGGGCTTCGAGGCCAAGGTCACCGAACGCACGGCCGACAGTGGCGTGCTCTACCGCGTGCGCATCGGTCCCTTCGAGCATGCGGAGTCGATGAACCGCACGCGCAGCAAGCTGTCCGATAACGGGGTTGATGCCGCCATCGTGCGCATTCCCAAGTAATCCAGAGCGCACCGTGGATGCCGGCGGCAGGGGATGACCGACCGGCACGACGGGCGCGGAACGATCAAGGGTCGTTCCCACCGACTATCCATCAGAGAGGGTAATACCATGCGTTTCCATCAAAAGCTGCTGGCTGCGGTCAGCTTCGGCGTGCTGGCGTTGAGCGCCAGCGTCGGCGCTTCGGCCTCGCCGGCCAATCCGCAAGTGGGCAGCGACTACCGCGTGCTGGAGCAGGCCCAGCCGACGGACTCCGGCAACAAGGTCGAAGTCACCGAGTTCTTCTGGTTCGACTGCCCGCACTGCGCGGCCTGGGACCCGTCGCTGACGGCCTGGGTCAAGAAGCAGGGCGACAAGATCAGCTTCAAGAAGGTGCCGGTGGCCTTCCGCGACAGCTTCGTACCGCAGCAGAAGCTCTACTACACGCTGGAAGCCATGGGCAAGGCTGACGAGCTGACCCCCAAGATCTTCCAGGCCATCCACGTGGAAAACCAGCGCATCAACACCGACAAGACCATCCTGGCCTACATCGAGAAGATCGGCCTGGACAAGCAGAAATTCCTCGACCTGTACAACTCCTTCGGCGTGCAGACCAAGGCCCGCCGCGCCGCCCAGCTGCAGGAAGCCTACAAGGTCGACGGCGTGCCCATGATCGCCATCGATGGCCGTTACGTGACTTCGCCCGCCGTGGTCGGCGTGGCCCTGGCCAACCAGCCGGAATCGATGCAGCAAGCCGCCGCCCTGCAGGTGATGGATCACCTGGTGGCCAAGGTCGCTGCTGAAAAGGCCGCTGGCAGCACCCCCGCGAAAAAGAAATAAGCTTCACCCGTTCCACACGGTCCGCGTCCGCAAGGCCGCGGACCGTTGTCATTTGGGCAGCAGTGTTGTCCTAAACCTTCAACTCACCTCAGGAGCAGGCATGGCCAACCCTCTCGTCGTTGCAGCCCAGGAACGCGTATTCCTGACCGGCGCCTCCAGCGGTATCGGCATGGCCCTGGCGCATGCCTACGCCCGCCGCGGGGCCATCCTCGGCCTGGTCGCCCGCCGCACGGCCGAGCTGGAGGCCCTGCGCGCCAGCCTGCCGCATCCTGAACGGCACCGCGTCTACGCCCTCGACGTCACCGATCACACGGCCCTGGCCGCCGCCGCCGACTCCTTCCTGACCGAGTTCGGCGGGGCGGACGTGGTCATTGCCAACGCCGGCATTTCGCAAGGCACGCTGACCGAATACCAGGAAGACCTGCCGGCCTTCGAACGCATCCTGGCCGTCAACGTCACGGCTACCTTTGCCACCTTCACGCCCTTCGTGGCGCGCATGAAGGCCGCGCCACCCGCGCAGCGCAGTCGCTGCCGCCTGGTTGGCATCGGCAGCGTGGCGGGCATTCGCGGCCTGCCGGGGGCGGGGGCCTACAGCGCATCCAAGTCGGCCGTCATCAGTTACTGCGAATCGCTGCGGGTGGAATTGCGCTCCTCCGGCATCAAGGTCGTGACCATCGCGCCCGGCTACATCGATACCCCGATGACCCGCGTGAACACCTATCCCATGCCCTTCCTGATGCCGGTGGAGCGTTTTGCCGAGCGTGCCGTCGAGAGCATCGCCGAGGGCGTGAGCTATCGCGTCATTCCCTGGCAGATGGGGGTGGTGGCCAAGCTGCTGCGGCTGCTGCCGAACTGGCTGTACGATATGGCCTTCGCCCGCGCGCCCCACAAGAAACGCAATCTGTAAATCTGGCGGCTGCGGCCGCTTCTGGAGTTTTTCATGAAGATCATTTTTGCCGGCACGCCGGAATTCGCCGCCGTCGCGCTCGAAGCGCTGTACGCCGCCGGTCACGAGATCACGCTGGTGCTGACCCAGCCCGACCGTCCCGCCGGACGCGGCATGCAGCTGCAGGCCTCGCCCGTGAAGCAGTGTGCGATCAAGCACGGCACGCCCGTGGCGCAGCCGGTCTCCTTGCGCCTGAACGGCAAGTATCCGGACGTGGCGCAGGAAGCCCACGCCCTGCTGCAATCGACCCCGCATGATGTGATGGTGGTGGCCGCTTACGGCCTGATCCTGCCGCGCAGCGTGCTCGACATCCCGCGCCTGGGCTGCATCAACATCCACGGCTCGCTGTTGCCGCGCTGGCGGGGCGCCGCCCCCATCCATCGCGCCATCGAGGCCGGTGACGCCGAGACCGGCATCACCATCATGCAGATGGAAGAGGGCCTCGACACCGGCCCCATGATGCTCATCGAAAGCCTCCCCATCGCCGAAGACGACACCACCGGCAGCCTGCATGACAAGCTGGCCGCGCTGGGCGGCAGGATGATCGTGGAAGCCATCGCCCGGCTGGAGCAGGGCACATTGCCGGCCACGCCGCAGCCGGAAGAAGGGGCCAACTACGCCGCCAAGATCGCCAAGGAAGAGGCCGCGCTCGACTTCACCCAGAGCGCCGAGCAGCTGGCCCGCCGCATCCGCGCCTTCAATCCCTTCCCCGGCGCGACGGGGCGCTTTGGCGATACCGTGGTCAAGCTGTGGCAGGCGCGTCCGGTCAAGGTGGCACAGCCTGGCGAGCCGGGCCAGGTGCTGTCGGCCGATGCCCAGGCCGGCATCGTGGTGGCCTGTGGCGAAGGCGCATTGCTGCTGACGGAACTGCAGAAGCCGGGCGGCAAGCGCCTGCCGGCGGCGGAATTCCTGAAGGGCTTCGCGCTGGAAGGCGGCCGCTTCGCCTGAGCGTCGCGACCACCTTCAGGCAGGCATGAGGACTTTGGTTCAGGCGCGAACTAAGTCCTCGCTTCGCGCCTCAATGCATGCGCAACTCAACGTGTCCGTTCTCCCTCGAACTGCCTGAGCACCAGCGGCAGATGCCGCCAGAACAGTTCCTCGCCCAGATGCACGCGCGCCTGCCAGTCATCGGCCGCATCGTCATCGGCCCCATCGGTGATGAACTTGAAGGCCCGCCACGGCAAGCCAAAGTGCCGGCACACGCGGGCGATGGCAAACAATTCCATATCCACCAGATCGACCTTCTGTTCCAGCAGCCAGTCATCGGCCGCCGTCACGAAGCTGTCGCCGGTGCCGCACAGCACGCCGGGATAGCCGGACTCCAGGCGTGCCGGCTGTTGCTCCTGGTTCATCAGCGGCGTCACCCCGCGCGGTGCCAGCGGCATGGCTGCCATGTCGCGCTGGATGACGGCTGCCACTTCCAGCAGCCCGTCGTGCCCCGGATCGATCTTGCCGGCCGTGCCGAAATTGATGAGTGCACGCGGGCGATGGGTCAGGATGGCCTGGGTCGCATGCAGGGCGGCGTTGACCTTGCCCACGCCGCAATAGACCACCTTCACCCCCGCCGGGGCGGCGGCGGCATCGAGTTCACTTTCCAGGGCGGTCAGGATGAGGATGGGCGGGTGATCTGGCATGGGGATAAGTAGTTAACAATTTGCAACTAAGCCCCGCCCGCAAAGCCTGCCGGGAGGCGGGGGGAGGGTGCTTTGGCGTATAATCGGGTTCACTTTTTGCCTGTGGAACCGGTCCTTTTCTGGCCGGTTTTTTTATCCGCAACGTCTTTGCGTGCGGGATCAGGCCTCGCATTGTTGCCGTTACCAGAGAAAAACGCCAGATGAAGCCAAACGAACTGTGCCAGACCGAATTGCTGCTGCGCGACCTGATGTCGCAGCGCATCCTCATCCTCGATGGTGCGATGGGCACCATGATCCAGCGCTACAAGCTGACCGAAGAGGATTATCGCGGCCAGCGCTTCGCCGACTTCAGCGTTCCCGGCAAGGATCTCTTCGTCAAGGGCAACAATGAACTGCTCTCGCTGACCCAGCCGCACATCATCCAAGAAATCCACGAGCAATACCTGGCTGCCGGTGCCGACCTGATCGAGACCAATACCTTCGGCGCCACCAGCGTGGCTCAGGACGATTACCACATGGCGCACCTCGTCTACGAGATGAACGTGGAATCGGCGCGCCTGGCCCGTGCGGCCTGCGACAAGTACTCGACCCCGGACAAGCCGCGCTTCGTGGCCGGTGCCCTCGGCCCCACGCCCAAGACCGCTTCCATCTCGCCGGACGTCAACGACCCGGCCGCGCGCAACGTCACCTTCGATCAGCTGGTGGCGGCCTACCTGGAGCAGACCCGTGCGCTGGTCGAAGGCGGTGCCGACGTGCTGCTGGTCGAGACCATCTTCGACACGCTCAACTGCAAGGCGGCTTTGTTCGCCATTGATACTTTCTTCGAAGAGAGCGGCAAGCGCCTGCCCATCATGATCTCGGGCACCGTCACCGATGCATCCGGCCGCATTCTCTCGGGCCAGACCGTGACCGCCTTCTGGAACTCCATCCGCCATGCGCGCCCGCTGACCGTGGGCCTGAACTGCGCCCTCGGTGCGGCCCTGATGCGCCCCTATGCGGAAGAGCTCTCCAAGATCGCCGACACCTACGTCTGCATCTACCCCAACGCCGGCCTGCCCAATCCGATGAGCGACACCGGCTTCGATGAAACCCCGGATGTCACATCGGCCCTGTTGAAGGAATTCGCCGAGAGCGGTTTCGTCAACGTCGCCGGCGGCTGCTGCGGCACTACGCCGCCGCACATCAAGGCCATTGCCGAGACGGTGGCCACGATCGCCCCGCGCAAGCTGCCCGAGCCCACGCACGAGATGCGCCTGTCGGGCCTGGAGCCCTTCACCATCAATGACCAGTCGCTCTACGTGAACGTCGGCGAGCGCACCAACGTCACCGGCTCCAAGGCCTTCGCCCGCCTGATCCTCAACGAGCAATACGACGAAGCCCTGGCAGTGGCCCGCCAGCAGGTCGAGAACGGCGCGCAGATCATCGACATCAACATGGATGAGGCGATGCTCGACTCGGTCGCCGCCATGACGCGCTTCCTCAACCTGATCGCCTCCGAGCCCGACATCGCACGCGTGCCCATCATGATCGACTCCTCCAAGTGGGAAGTCATCGAAGCGGGCCTGAAGTGCGTGCAGGGCAAGTCCATCGTCAACTCCATCTCGATGAAGGAAGGCGAGGAGAAATTCCTGCGCGAAGCCAAGCTGTGCCGCCGCTATGGTGCGGCCGTCATCGTCATGGCCTTCGACGAAGTGGGCCAGGCCGATACCTTCGCCCGCAAGATCGAGATCTGCGAACGCGCCTATCGCCTGCTGGTGGACAAGCTGGACTTCCCGCCCGAGGACATCATCTTCGACCCCAACATCTTTGCCGTCGCAACAGGCATCGAGGAACACAACAACTACGCGGTCGACTTCATCGAAGCCACCCGCTGGATCCACCAGAACCTGCCCTACGCCAAGATCAGCGGCGGTGTCTCCAACGTGTCCTTCAGCTTCCGCGGCAACGACCCGGCGCGCGAAGCGATCCATACCGTCTTCCTGTATCACGCCATCAAGGCCGGCATGACCATGGGCATCGTCAATGCCGGCATGATCGGGGTCTATGACGACTTGCCGGCCGAGCTGCGCGAGCGCGTGGAAGACGTGGTCCTGAACCGCCGCGAAGACGCCACCGAGCGCATGATCGAATACGCCGCCACGCTCAAGGCCGGCGACAAGAAGGAAGAAGCCACCCTCGAATGGCGCAACCTGCCGGTGGCCAAGCGCCTCTCGCATGCGCTGGTACACGGCATCACGCAGTGGATCGTGGAAGACACCGAAGAGGTGCGCCAGCAGGTCGCCGCCGATGGCGGCCGTCCCATCCACGTGATCGAAGGTCCGCTGATGGATGGCATGAACGTGGTCGGCGACCTGTTCGGCCAGGGCAAGATGTTCCTGCCGCAGGTGGTCAAGTCGGCGCGCGTGATGAAGCAGGCCGTGGCGCACCTGATCCCCTTCATCGAAGAAGAGAAGCGCCAGCTCGAAATCGCCACCGGTGAAGTCGCCAAGCCCAAGGGCAAGATCGTCATCGCCACCGTCAAGGGCGATGTCCACGACATCGGCAAGAACATTGTCACCGTGGTCCTCCAGTGCAACAACTTCGAGGTCGTCAACATGGGCGTGATGGTGCCCTGCGCCGAGATCCTGGCCAAGGCCAAGGAAGAGAAGGCAGACATCATCGGCCTGTCCGGCCTGATCACGCCCTCGCTGGAAGAGATGGCGTATGTCGCCAAGGAAATGCAGCGCGATCCGTATTTCGCGGGTCTCAAGATGCCGCTGATGATCGGTGGCGCGACCACCTCGCGCGCCCACACGGCCGTCAAGATCGCCCCCAACTACGAAGGCCCGGTGGTCTACGTGCCGGACGCCTCGCGCGCCGTGTCGGTGGCGCAATCGCTGCTGGCCGACGAGCAGAAGACGCAGTACGTGGCTGAACTGAACGCCGACTACGAACGCATCCGCGAACAGCACGCCAGCAAGAAGGCCGCGCCCATGCTGCCGCTGGCGGCAGCCCGCGCCAACAAGACCAAGCTGGAATTCGCCCCGGTCAAGCCCAAGTTCATCGGCCGTCGCCTGTTCAAGAATGTGGACCTGGGTTTGCTGGCCAACTATATCGACTGGGGTCCGTTCTTCCAGACCTGGGACCTGGCCGGTCCTTACCCTGCCATCCTCACCGATGAAGTCGTGGGCGAAGCGGCGACCAAGGTCTACCAGGAAGCCCAGGCGATGTTGAAGAAGATCATCGATGGCCGCTGGCTCACCGCCAACGGCGTCATCTCGCTGCTGCCGGCCAATACCGTCAATGATGATGACATCGAGATCTACACCGACGACAGCCGCAGCCAGGTCGCCTTCACCTATTACGGCCTGCGCCAGCAGACCGAGAAGCCGGTGGTCGATGGCGTGGCGCGTCCCAACCAGTGCCTGTCGGACTTCATCGCACCCAAGGCATCGGGCGTGCAGGATTACATCGGCATGTTTGCCGTGACCGCCGGCCTGGGTATCGAGAAATACGAAAAGCGCTTCGAGGATGCGCACGACGATTACTCCTCGATCATGCTCAAGGCCCTGGCGGACCGCCTGGCCGAAGCCTTCGCCGAATACCTGCATGAGCGCGTGCGCAAGGACCTGTGGGGCTATGCGGCCGACGAGAACCTGAGCAGCACCGATCTCATCAAGGAAAAATATCTCGGCATCCGTCCCGCCCCCGGCTATCCGGCCTGCCCGGAGCACACCGTCAAGGCGGACGCTTTCCGTGTCATGCAGTGCGACGAGATCGGCATGCAGTTGACCGAGTCGTACGCCATGTTCCCCGGCGCCTCGGTGTCGGGCTTCTACTTCGCGCATCCGCAGTCGAAGTACTTCGTGGTCGGCAAGATCGGCGAAGACCAGGTCGTGGATATGGCAGAGCGCCGCCATGTGCCCAAGGAAGAGGTGGAACGCTGGCTGGCGCCGAACCTGTAAATAGTTGACGGAATCGCCGCCCGGCCCGGTGCCGGGCGGTTAGTTTCCTTTCCGGACTATTGCCGTTGGTTCTTGTATTCCCTCGCCGTCCTGCTATCATCCACGCCCGCCGTTCCGTAGCCCTGTTTTTGCCATGATCGATTCCGCTGACCACGTCACCCATGCACTGCCCGTGACCGTGGCCACGCGCCTGCACTTCACCGACGGCAAGACGCGCGCCATTTTCACGGTGGACCTGGTGCAGGATCTCCTGGGCGACTGGGTGCTCACTCAGGCCTGGGACGGCATCGAAGGCCGCAGCGCCGTGCGCCGGGTGGTGGTGGCCGGGCATGAGGAGGGCTTGCGGATGCTGCAGAAGATTGCGCGGCACAAGGAGCGATTGGGGTTCCGGCCGGTGCATCTTCATCACGTGGGCTGAGGCTGCCCGCCTTCCGCTCTCATCTGCGATCACTTCGATGGCGCAATTCCTTGCATCCCTTTGGATGACTGTGCCAACACGACGATATTGCCTAGCAACGCAATGCTGGTCCCTGCGATCAATGGCAGCGTCACGGCCACGCCCTCCCTGATGACCGACATGAAGATCGCCACCACCGGGACAAGAACGAAGGAAAATGATGCCCTGGCAGGGCCTGTGCGTTTGATCAGTTCGAAGTAGAGCAGGAAAGCGGCCACCGAGCCGGCCAGGACCAGGTACGCCAGTCCTCCCAAATAAGACGCCGAGTACGCCGACACGATCGCCGCACCTTCCATCGAAGCGACCGCCAGGCAGGACGCGCCGCTGAACAAGAGCCCCCAGCCAACGGTGGCGATACCCCAGATTCCATTGACCCGATTGCGCGCACCGATGGCCGTTCCCGCTGCCGTCGAGAATGCCGCCATCAGGGCCCAAGCCAGACCGAGCATCAGTTCGTGCCGGAAGGTCGGGTCGACGATCAGCTGTCCCATCCCGCCGCCGAAGACAATGAAGATGCCCAATACCCCTAAACCCATGCCGACCTTGTCGGTGGTCGTCGGTATGTCTCCCGTCAAAATGCGTGAGAGAAGTGCCGTGATCATCGGCGAAATCGACAGTACCAAGGCCACCAGTCCGCTGGGGATGTGCAGAACTGCGTTGTAAAAGGCTACGTAGGCCAGGCCGAACATGGCGATGCCTTGCATTGCCACCCAGGCCACGTGGCGGCGCGCAAGATGCAGGCGTTTCCCGCTTCCCCAGGCGATCAACAGCAAAATCACACCCGCACCCAACATGCGATGACCTACCCCGACGATGGGGAGGACTTCCGCATTCTGTGACAGGACCATGGAAGAGCCGAGCCCGACGAGCAGGGCATTGAGGAAAAGAAGTAAGGTAGTCATGCGTGCAGAATACGCTCACCGAAGGAGCGGATTTAGCTAAAATCATTGCTGCGAGCTGTCGGATGTAGTGAAAAAACCCAAATTTTTAGATTAGCTTTTTGGGGGGCACATGACTCTGGATAAATTCAACATACAGATCCTGCGGGCGTTGCAAGAGAATGCGCACCTGACCATCCAGGAATTGTCCGAGCGCGTCGGTCTCTCGCCGACGCCCTGCGCGCGCCGGGTCAAGCAGATGGAAGAGGACGGGATCATCAAGCGATACGTGGCACTGGTCGATGGTCCTAAAATCGGTCTCGGGCTGACCGCATTCATTCACGTGCGATTGCGCACCCAAAGCAAGAAGGCGGTGGATGCCTTCGAGGCGGCGATCAGGAACATGTCGGAGATCATGACCTGCCATCTGGTCACGGGAAATTACGACTACCTGCTGATGCTGCGCGTTGAAAGTGTCGACGCTTGCCGCAAGTTCATCCGGGACAGGCTGATCATCATCGACAGCGTTGGCGAAACCGAGACCAGCATTTCGCTGGAAGAAACCAAACTGACGACGGCGCTGCCATTGCCTGGCCATCACTGAGCGTCTTTGCACATCGATCATGGCGATCTGATACTGGCATGCCCGGACATGCAGCATCGGAAACCGAGTCGTTCATGATTGCATGCCGGGGATGCCCACCAGGTATATCGCCGGCGCTTGCAGAGGTATGGCCTACAACAACGCGAACATGGAAGAGCCCGCGAGAAAGGCCCGAGTGCAACGATTGGGCGAGATGATGCTTCACGGACCAAGGCGAATTCGGTATCGTGTCTTGGGCGGGGCTTGCGCAACGTGCGACGATCGCTGCAGGATGCTCAAACCGCGGTTCTCCAGAACATCGGGAATAGACGCGTTCGCCAGTCGTCCCCATCACCTGCAGAAGTCAAGATTCGCGAAACAATCACAAGGGCAAGCATGCACGTCCAGACCTTACGCTATTTCATGATGGTCGCCACCACCGGCAGCTTCCTGGCGACGGCACGTCATTTTGAAGTGCCGGCCTCGTCTGTATCGCGTGCCATTTCCTCGCTGGAGACGGAACTCGGCCAACAGCTTTTCTACCGCAGCACACGCGCCGTGCGTCTTACCGAACAGGGGCAGCGTTACTATGCCAACGTACGGCCGGCGGTAGAACTCCTGGATGCAGCATCGGACCAGTTCGAGGATACGAACAAGGGCATCCGCGGGCTGCTCAAGATCAACGCGCCCGATTCGCTGGGCAGGTTGCATATCTCTCACCTGGTCAACCAGCTGCAAGACAAGTATCCGGATCTGCTGGTCGAACTGACGCTGACCAATACCTTCATCGATCCGGTGCTGGAGGGCGCCGACGTGACCATCCGCGTGGGCGGCCTGGTCGACTCCGGCTTGATCGGCAAGACCGTTTGTTCCCTGCACTACGTGCTGGCCGCAAGTCCGCAGTATCTCCATGAGCGCGGCATCCCGCAAACGCCGGAGGATCTCCTGCAGCACAATTGCTTGCTGTACAAAGGCCTGCGGGAACCGCAGCGATGGCACTTCAGGCGCGCTTCCAACGAAGCATTCGAACCCCTGGTCGTGGGCGGCCCGTTACGCAGCAACAATTCCGAAGTGCTCATCAATGCTGCACTGGCCGGACGCGGCATCGTGCTGATGCCGACATGGCTTTATTTGCCGGCCAGTTTCACCGAAGGACGGCTGGTGGCGCTGCTGCAGGACTGGGAGATATCGGCTTATGCCGACCCGCACTACATCCAGATTCTCTCGCCGGAAAATCGGCTGCGCTCGCAAAAGGTACGCGAGGTCTCCGCCTTCCTCGTCAATGCAATCGGATCGCCGCCCTATTGGGACCGCATGTTTCCCGGTGCTTAGTTCGGCTTTGCAACTATCGCAGATTCCACGATCGCTGCACTGCCCTGCCTACCAAGGCGTCAGCGGCCTGCGTGCCGGCCACCGTCCACGTGCACGACCTCGCCGGTGATGAAACCTGCCGCCTCCAGAAACATAATGGCGTCGGCCACTTCGCTCGCCTCACCGATGCGGCCCAGCGGATGGAAGCGCCCAAGCATGGCGTGATCTTTCCCCGCTTGCATCGGCGTGCTGGCGGCTCCCGGTGCAACCGCATTGAAGCGAATGCGCTTTTCTGCATATTCGATGGCCAGTGCCCGGGTGGCCGCGTTGAGTCCGCCCTTGGTGAGTGCAGCCAATCCTGAGTAAGCGCCCTTGATGCCGTTGTCGATGCTGCCGGTGACGGTGACGACATGGCCACCGTCCTGCTTTTCGATCTCGGCCAGCGCCAGCTGGGTGATGTGGAAGAAACCGGCCATGTTGACGTTCATGATGGCGTTGTAGTCCTCCACGGTATTTTCGGTAAAGGGCTTGCCGATGTAGATGCCGGCGTTGTTGACCAGCGTATCGACACGGCCGAAGCTTGCAAGGGCTTGCTCGACCACGCGCTGTGCGGTGGAGCGCTCGCCGATGTCGCCGGCCACCGTCATGACGTCGGCGTCATCGGACGGCTTGATCGAGCGCGAGGTGGCCAGCACACGATAGCCGAGCTTGCGATAGGTCTTGACGATTTCAGCGCCAATGCCCTGGGATGCGCCGGTCACGATGGCGACCTTTTGCGGTGTGTTCATGTTCTGTCCTTCCTGGAATGAATGGAATGCGATTGGCCAGTGGAGCGATGTCTTGTGAGTGCCGTCAGTCAGGTCGGCTTTCAAACACATCCTTTACGACTGCCAGCGCTGTATAGGCACTCGACCAGCCTGAATAGAATGCAATGTGCGTCAGCAGCTCCGACAGCTCCGCCCGGCTCACGCAGTGATCCAGCGCTCGATTGACATAGAAGGCCAGCTGCGCTGTCTGGGCGGTGGCAATGACCGAGCAGATGGTGATGAGGCAGCGGTCGCGTAGCGACAGCTCCGGACTGCGCCATACATCCTGAAACAGGACATCGCTGGTGAGCTGCACCAGGCCGGGCGCGACCTGTCCGAACCTGTGCATGGCCGCAGCATGGCGCCGCTGTTCGAGCTGTTCATCGACCGGATGCGGCCCGGCATTGATGGACGCAAACGGCGTGGCATCCATGCCGCGCCGATGGAAGACCGCGCGCACCACATCGACTGCCGCCATCGCATTGGCCCAGCCGGAATAGAAGGCCAGATGCGCCACCATGGCCGAGATTTCACCAGGGGTCACACCGTGATCGAGCGCAACGTTGAGGTAGAACGGCATGTCTGCACTCTGGTTGCGCGCGATCAGGACCGAGAGGGTGATGACGCTGCGGTCACGTACCGAGAGATGCGGCCGTTTCCACAGATCGCCCAGCACGACCTCAGTTGTATATCGTTCAAACGAAGGCGAGACATCCTGTGCGCCGGGCAGCGCAGCTGCGTTCGACAGCAAGCTTGCGTGATCCATGATGGTCAGGCTGCCGGGACGAGGCGCATCGCCTGGAAGCCCAGCTTGGCGGCGAAGATTTCCTGGATCAGGACAGCATCAGGCAGGGGACGCCATGCCACCTCGATATGATCGATCAGGCCGTTCTCATCGAGGTGGAGATGCTCGTTCCCCTTGACGGTGATTCCCTTGCACGTGAAGCTGAAAAACACGGCGACATCGTGCTCCGAGGCGAAGCTCAGGTTGACGTCGAGCGAGTCGATGGTCGCCAGGAAGCCACTCAGGATCTGTACCACGGCCTCCTTGCCCAGCGTGGGTTCGGGGAAGATCGGTCCCTGCAGGACGATGTCGTCGGACAGGTGCGCAACGATTCCCTGCGCATCCTTGTTGGCCAAGGCCTTGAAATAGTCGGTGACGTGTGCGGTGTTCATTTGCTTGATTCCTTCTGAAAAATGGCGGCATGTCGGCCACCATGAGCACCATGGAAAATGCTTTGGCAGCGCAATGGCGTGATATCGGGCCACGCTGGTGACGCGGCCCCTTGAAGCGGATGGGCGCTTAACGGCCGGCGTGCTGGCCGCCGTCCACGCGGATGATTTCGCCTGTAATGAATTCGGCGGTTTCCAGGAAGGTGATGGCATTGGCCACTTCGCTGGCTTCTCCGATGCGGCCCAGCGGATGGTATTTGCCGAAGAACTGGAGATTTTCTTCTGCATGCATCGGCGTCCTGATGACGCCGGGTGCGACGGCGTTGAAGCGGATGCGCTTTTCCGCATACTCGATGGCCAGTGCGCGGGTGGCCGCGTTGAGCCCACCCTTGGTCAGCCCGGCCAATCCGGTGTAGACACCGCCGCTCATGCCATTGTCGATGCTGCCGGTGACGGTAACGACGTGGCCGCCTTGCTGCTTTTCGATTTCGGCCAGGGCCAGCTGGGTGATGTGGAAGAAGCCGGCCATGTTCACGTTCATGATGGCGTTGTAGTCCTCCACGGTATGTTCGGTAAAGGGCTTGCCGATGTAGATGCCGGCGTTGTTGACCAGCGTATCGACACGGCCGAAGCGGGCGAGGGCTTCGGCGACCACGCGCTGTGCGGTGGTGCGGTCGCCGATGTCACCGGCCACGGTGACGACGTCGGCATCATCGGACGGCTTGATCGAACGCGAAGTGGCCAGCACGCGATAACCGAGCTTGCGATACGCCTTGACGATCTCAGCGCCGATGCCTTGCGATGCGCCGGTGACGATGGCGACTTTTTTTGCTGTACTCATGATTGACCTCTTGGGGAATGTTGGGATCGATTCGAACTCGACAGGGAAAATGATAGGAGCGCACCTTCCCGACAACAATCCGCCTGCGCGGCAATTCATTTTTGCGAAAACAGCATTTGAGCCGGCGGCTCTTGCAAGACTATGGAGTGCAGGGCGGCGGGAGCCGCCTCTGCTCGCAGTAAACATGTGCCGATGACACCGTTCCGATGGGACGGCTGCAATTGGGCTTCCAAAAATAATTTCGGGACAATCACAATGGGGGTTGTTGACCAGCGGTTGGTCCGATCTGGACTGGGTAGCGATATCCAGTGGCACAGTCTCATTGAAGACCTGCTTGAGGACAAGCAGCCGTACCCGGTGGTACGAAGCGGGCGGGATACTACCGGCCTGCCTTGCCGTCAGCTCTATGGCTCTTTGGACGAGCTTTCCACGTGCAACAAGCCATCCGCAGGCATCAGTCCAATTGGACTATTGACCACAGGAATCATAAAGTCAAAAATACCGACCTGATTTTGCAGTTTCAGGCTGGCCTCGCCGCCAAGGTCAACGTGCTTTCAAGTTAATGCTCCGACAGGCTCTTGAGCGTTGAGCGCCTGGTGCTATAAGGCGTGCCAGCGCGCCGAAATCTTTCCACAGCCGCCCGAACGAAATAAACCCAATATCTGGAGCAGCTGAGGAAAGCCGAATTCAGTCGACTCCCCAATGGCTGTCGGTTGCACAACTTCTTGCCATAGCCTGCCGAGGCGTATGGAGAGGCGAACACTATCATTTCAAATTTTCCTGAGCAGCTGCAAGCTACTGTCTGAGCGCGCCTCACTCAATGATACGAAGCGACCTGGCATGACGTGATATGGGCTGGAGCGTCGGACCGCAAATCGAAAGCCATAGCGATTTGCAATCAATTCATTAAACATAAAACTTAAAAAATTGTTCATCGCATTTCACTGCATCCAAGTTTTTTCAGAAAATCGCTCGACCAAACACCAACTGAAAAAGTTAGTTGCAAACGGTTTCTAATTAAATAAAGCATGCATTCGTACCCGCTGTCGTGAGGGATTCTGCAAGCGGGGGCGATCCGTCTACAGGGGAAAAAATCATGACAGGCCACGCCTCGTTGAACCGCATCTATCGGCTCGTCTGGAGTACCGTACACCAGGCCTGGGTCGCCGTATCGGAGGTCTCCCGCAGCCAGGGGAAAAGCCGGAACCGACAGCGATTGGCGGCGGCATTGTTGATGTCACCGCTGCTGGCGCAGGCCGGGCCTGTGGGCGGACAGGTGACCGCAGGCTCGGGCAGCATCGCGCAGTCCGGGACGACCACCACGGTCACGCAGTCCAGCCAGAGCATGTCCGCGAGCTGGCAATCGTTCAACACCGCCCGTGGCGAGACGGTCAATTTCGTCCAGCCCTCGGCCAGTGCAGTGGCGGTCAACCGTATCCATGACACCAACCCGACGCAATTCTTCGGCCAGCTCAATGCCAATGGCCAGGTCTATCTCATCAATCCCAACGGCATCCTGTTTGGCGCAGGTGCACAGGTCAATGTCGGCGGACTGGTGGCCTCGACGCTGGACATGAGTGATGCCAGCCTCGCCAGTGCCAGCCGCCGATTCAGCGGCAACGGCACAGGAAGCATCGTCAACCAGGGCGACATCAACGTCGCCTCCGGTGGCTATGTTGCCTTCATTGGCAACACGGTCAGCAACCAGGGAAACATCACTGCACCTTCCGGCGCGGTGATGCTGGGAGCGGGCAACGACGTCACGCTCACCTTCGCCGATACCAGCCTGGTGAAACTGCAGGTCAACCAGAACACCCTGGACAGTCTCGCGGAAAATGGCGGCCTGATTCGCGTCGACGGCGGTAGCGTTGTGATGTCCGCCGGTGCCAAGGATGCGGTACTGGCCAGCGTGGTCAACAACACCGGCATCATCGAAGCGCGCAGCGTCCAGAACGTCAACGGCACCATCATCCTGGACGGTGGCAACCGCGGATCCGTCAGCAACAGCGGCAGGCTCGATGCTTCCGGAAAGAACGCCGGCCAGACCGGCGGAACCGTCAAGGTACTTGGCCACGACGTCACGCTGGCAGCCGGTAGCAGTATCGACATCTCCGGCGACACAGGAGGAGGCACCGCACTGGTAGGTGGCAATTTCCTGGGAGCCGGGCCGGAGCAGAACGCGCAGGCCACGACCGTAGCCGTCGGGGCCACCATCAATGCCGATGCCATCTCGCATGGCAACGGCGGCAATGTGGCGATCTGGTCGGATGGCAGCACCATCTTCAACGGCAGCATCACTGCGCGCGGCGGCAAGGAGGGCGGAAACGGCGGGCAGGTCGAGACGTCCGGGGAGCATCTGACGATCGGCAAGCCGGCCGTCGTCAATACGCTCGCGCCGAAGGGGAAGGTCGGCAGCTGGTTGCTGGATCCCCAGGACATGAGTATCTACTACGACCAGGATCCCAATTCGTTCGGAGATATTTCCGGGGCGCAGATCACGGCGGCATTGCAATACAGTGATGTGACGATCAAGACCGGCCCCACCGTCAGTTGCACCAACGTATCAGGCTGCGGCGCAGGAATCTCGGGCAATGGCGATATCAACCTGGTCGACGGTGTATTGATCGGCGGTATGAATTGGACAAGCGGTACCACGCTGACCCTCAGCGCCTATCGCAATATCAATTTGGGTTACGGCACCTTAATCGATGCTAGCGTCGGCAATGGCAACATTGTCCTGCGTGCCGATAACACCGGAACCGGCACAGGCAGCGTCAAGTTCGATGCCAATGCGCTGGGCGTGCAGGGCAATAACGGTTATACCAAGATCTACTACAACCCGGATGATTATTTCCATCCTACTGACTTCAGTCTCTTTGTCACCATGATTGGATCGGGCCAATTCAACGCCTACATGGCGATCAACCTCACTGCGGGCATTGTGAGCAAGACCTATGATGGGACCACCACGGCCACCCTGAGCGGTGCCATCAACCCCATGGTGACCCCGCCATGGGTGACGATCAATACGTCCGGCGCCATCGCCACGTTCAACGACCGGTTCGCCGGGACAAACAAGGCGGTGACCATCAGTGGTGTCACCCTGAGCGGTCCGGACTCGGGCAAGTACTTCCTCAATGGACTCGACGGCAAGACGGGGACGATCAACAAAGCCAACCTGACCGTCAATGGCGG
This sequence comes from Herbaspirillum sp. CAH-3, assembly GCF_009668275.1. Taxonomy (NCBI): domain Bacteria; kingdom Pseudomonadati; phylum Pseudomonadota; class Betaproteobacteria; order Burkholderiales; family Oxalobacteraceae; genus Herbaspirillum; species Herbaspirillum sp. CAH-3. Next base: position 196,150 of record NZ_VSWE01000013.1, read on the forward strand.
CCTGACGGCCAACGACAAGACCTACAACGGCACGACCACCGCGACGATCTCGGGCACGGCCTCGGTAGCGGCGTTCGGCAGTGATTCGGTGTCGGTCTCGTTGAGCAGCGCCAACTTCAGCGACAAGAACGCCGGCACCAACAAGGCGGTGACGGCCACGTATGTCCTGACGGGCTCGGATTCCAACAACTACAACCTGATCCAGCCGACCGGCCTGACGGCCAACATCAACAAGGCCAACGTCACGGTCACGGGCGCAACTGCCAACAGCAAGACCTATGACGGCACCACGACGGCGACGGTGTCTGGCGGGACCGTGGCCGCTTTCGGCAGCGATGCGATTTCGTTGTCCTTGAGCAGCGCCAATTTCAGCGACAAGAACGCCGGTAGCAACAAGGGCGTGGGGGCGACGTATGTGCTCACCGGTACGGACGCCAACAACTACAACCTCATTGATCCGACCGGGCTGACGGCCACGATCAACAAGGCCAACCTGACCGTGGGCGGCATCAGCGCAAGCGACAAGACCTACGACACCACAACCTCGGCCACGCTGAGCGGGACAGCCAGCGTCACGGCGCTGGGTAGCGATGTGGTCTCGGTCACGGGCACCGGGGTGGGTACGTTCATCAACAAGAACGCGGGCAGCAACAAGGCCGTCACGGTGAGCGGTTATAGCCTGACCGGCAGCGATGCCGGCAACTACAACATCGTCCAGCCGACCGGTCTGACGGCCACGATCAGCAAGGCCAGCCTGAACGTCTCCGGCGTCACCGCCAACAACAAGACCTACGATGCCACCACAGCAGCCACCCTCGCCGGCACGGCCAGCGTCACGGCACTGGGCAGCGATGTGGTCTCGGTGACAGGCACCGGCGTGGGAACGTTCGCCAACAAGAATGCCGGCAGCGGCAAGGCGGTCGCGGTGAGCGGCTACTCCCTCACCGGCACCGATGCATCCAATTACAACATCGTCCAGCCGACCGGCCTGGTGGCCACGATCAGCAAGGCCGACCTGGTCGTGGGCGGCGTAAGCGCCAGCAACAAGACCTACGATGCCACCACCACCGCCACGCTGAGCGGTACAGCCAGCGTAGCGGCGCTGGGCAGCGATGTGGTCTCGGTGACAGGCGGGGTGGGCGCGTTCGGCGACAAGAACGCAGGCAGCAACAAGGCCGTCACGGTCACCGGCTACACCCTCAGCGGTGCCGACGCCGGCAACTACAACCTCATCCAGCCCACCGGCCTGACTGCCACGATCAGCAAGGCCGATCTCAACGTCAATGGCATCAGCGCCAACAGCAAGACCTATGACGCCTCCACGAACGCGAGCTTGAGCGGCACGGCCAGCGTCGCTGCCCTGGGCAGCGACGTGGTCTCGGTCAGCGGTACCGGCGCAGGAAGCTTCGCGGACAAGAATGCCGGCATCAACAAGGCCGTCATCGTATCGGGATACACGCTCACGGGCAGCGATGCCGGCAATTACAACCTCATCCAGCCCACCGGCCTGACCGCCACGATCAACAAGGCCAATCTCGGTGTGAGCGGTGTAGGTGCCAGCGACAAGACTTATGACGCCACGACCACTGCGACCCTGACCGGTACGGCCAGTGTCGCTGCGCTTGGCAGCGACGTGGTCTCGCTTGCAGGCACCGGCGTGGGCACGTTTGCTGACAAGAACGCCGGCACCGGCAAGACCGTGAACGTGACCGGTTTCACGCTCACCGGCAGCGACGCCGGCAATTACAACATCGTGCAGCCCACCGGCCTGACCGCCACGATCAACAAGGCGAACCTGACGCCGACCGGCAGCGTGACCGTCAACAGCAAGGTCTATGACGGCACTACGGTGGCCACGGTATCCGGAGCGGCCAGCGTGACTGCCCTGGGTGCAGATGCCGTCACCCTGGTCGCATCAGGGCGCTTCAATGACAAGAATGTCGGCAGCAACAAGGCGGTGACGGTGACCTATGCGCTGGGTGGAGCCGATAGTGGCAACTATGATGTGGTGCAGCCTGCGAGCCAGACGGCAAACATCACGCCAGCGCCGCTGGTGGTCAGCGGCATCACGGCCGGCAACAAGACCTTTGATGGAACCACCAGCGCCAGCATCAACGCAGCCAATGCGCTGCTGAGCGGGAAAGTGAGTGGCGACGACGTGACGGTGACCGCCAGCGGGGCCTTCACGGATCCCGCTGTGGGCAACGGCAAGCTGGTCAACCTCTTCAGCAGGTATGGTGGTGCCGATGCCGGCAACTACATGATCACCGATCAGACCTCGACGCTGGCCAACATCCTTGCGGTAGCGGCGGCATCTCCGGTGGCATCCTCGTCATCCGTGAATCTGCCGCCGCAGGTGCGCGACACGGTCACGCAGGTGCAATCGTCGGTCCTGCCCCCGCAGTCGGCTTCCCGGCCGCAGTCGCTGACGCTTTCGTCGACGCTGACGGTGAGCTCAGAAGCGCGTGACGATGCGAGAAACGACGAGGTGAGCCGGGCCGCCAACATCGATCTTGGTCGCACGGACCTGGGCGCAATCGGTCCGTTGCTGCAAATCCGCAATGGCGGTACACAACTGCCGGACGACATTTCCAGAACAGCAGAATAAGATTTTCATGAAATACGTATCCGCCTCATCCCTGATCGCCATGCCCGTCTCGGCGGCGCTCCTGTTGGTCTCTCCTGCCTGGGCTGCCGGTCCGGGGGCACCTGCCGACGCCGGGTCGCTGCTGCAGGAATTGCAGCCGTCACCGGGCACAGCACCCTTGCCCAATCAACCGGACCTGCGGATCGAATCGAAGGACAGCGCCGCGCTGCCTGCCTCCGCGCCTTTCCTGGTGAAGGAAATTCGTATCGTCGGCAACACGGCCTTCGATACCGCGACACTGCATGCCCTGGTCGCAGACCAGCAAGGAAAGACGCTGACGCTGGTCGAGCTAGGTGCCTTGGCCGCACGCATCAGTACGTATTACCAGCAGCGTGGCTACCCTTTGGCGCGGGCCATTATTCCTGCGCAGACCATTGCCGAGGGGGTGGTCGTGATCCAGGTGGTCGAGGCCCGCTATGGATCCGTCAATTTCTCCAATGGCAGCCGGGTCAATACCGGGTTGCTGGAATCCATCCTGTCACCGCTGCAGAAGGGGCAGCCGGTTTCCGAGACGGAGCTGGACCGTGCCCTGCTGCTGCTGTCCGATGTGCCCGGGGTGGGGGTGAATGCGGTACTCAAGCCGGGCGAAGCGGTCGGCACTTCCGATCTCGATGTCGATGCCACGCACAAGGAGGTCGGTGCGGGCAGCATCTCGATCGACAATTATGGCAATCGCTACATCGGCAGGGCCCGCGTCAGCGGTACGGCCAGTTTGTTCAACCCGCTTCGTCACGGTGATGTCCTGTCGGCCAACCTGGTCAGTACGGGCGAGCACATGGCCTACGGGCGCCTCAGTTACGACACGCTGCTCAACGGTGCGGGCACGCGCGCCGGTGCTGCTTACTCGCAGGTGCATTACAAGCTGGGCGGCAACGTCGATGCGCTGGATGCCCACGGCAACGCCATGGTGACCAGCCTGTGGCTCAAGCATCCCGTGGTGCGTGGCAAGGACTACAACGTGTATGCCCAGATCCAGTACGATGCCAAGACACTGGAAGACCGCATAGGGGCTACCGGTCTGCGTACCGATCGCCATCTCGACAACTGGCTGTTGAGCCTGTCGGGCAATCTGCGTGACAGTTTCCTCGGTAGCGCCGTGAGCGCGTGGGGTGTGGGCTGGACCGCCGGACGTGTGGGCTTCGACGACGCTGCAGCAGCGTCATCGGATGCAGCCAGTGCGCAGACACGCGGGGGGTTCTCCAAATGGAACGTCAACTTCTCCCGGCTGCAGACGCTGGACAGGAACCATTCCCTCTTCGTCAATGTGGCCGCGCAATGGGCCGATACCAACCTCGATTCGGCCGAAAAGATGAGCATCGGCGGTCCCTACAGCGTGCGTGCCTATGATGTGGGTGCCATCTCCGGCGATACCGGTTATCTCGCCAGCGTCGAACTGCGGCGTGACATGGGGCGCGTGGCTGACGGCAACCTGCAAGCCCTGGCCTTCATCGACAGTGCGCGCGTGAGGATCAATCGCCGTCCCTGGACCACCGGCGACAACAGCGTCAGCTTGTCTGGCATCGGCGTGGGCCTGCGCTGGAGCAGCGATTCGCTGTGGGAAGCCAGCGTCTTCCTGGCGACCAAGGTCGGGTCGTCGAGCTCGTCGTTGCTGGCAGCATCGTCCTCTAGCCGGGGGTGGTTGGTTGTTGGCAAGGGGTTCTGACTTCTCTATATGCTGATTGACTCGCAGTCAGTCATCATCGGGCAACGCTGCTTTGTAGAACTCGAGAGTGGCGCTTGAGTCGCTAACCGCGAACTCGATGTGATCCAATATCGGCATTACCTCCTTCTTTCTGGATTTGAGAGGAATAGATCAGCCGAGACCATGCCGACACGATTGTATGCTCCAGTCCACGGTGGCTTGGTCAATGGTCGCATGTACAGGCGAGTCGGGCAGCTCGCTCATTATTCTCGAGGCCGCTCGCTGCCCTTCGCGCGCAGACTTCCACAGCAACATATCAATGACCCAGCCATCGCTGCCTTCGCAGATGCGACGCAGAATAAAGCCGGGTGGCTTTCTTAGCCATGCATCAACGTCTGTATTTGCAGCGACGAAATCCTTGATTGTCAGGCCCTTCGCTAACTGGAAGGTCGTTATTTCCATCGCTTCACTCATGGTCTTCTCGTTTGATAGCGTATTGAGGATGCTGCCAAGGCTTGTAGACAAACTCCAGGCTATAGCCATCAGGATCCAGTACATTGGCGGCGTAATAACGGGGATCGTAGTGAAGTCGTGCGCCTGGGCAACCGTTATCTGTTGCTCCAGCACCCATCGCAGCCGCATAAGCTTCGACGACGGCCGCTCGGCTATCCGCTACAAAACCGACGTGTGCCGAGCGCGCGTCCGCGTGCCCTGATCGCAGCCAAAAGAAAACTCTCCCATGGGCACCAAAACCTTTGAGATCGGGATGGCCAGGAGGTCCGTTCCGACCGTCATAATCCAGTCGGTCAACAATCCCCAGCGGAGCGAGTGCTTGGGTGTAGAAACGAATTGAGCGATCGATGTCTGCCACCGATAAAAATACGTGATCCAACATGGGTTCTCCTGAGTCACATGCGCATCTACGGCTCGTTAGACTACATAGCCGCCGGATACTTCGATGTCTTGTGCGTTGATCCAGCCGCTGTCTTCGGTGAGCAAGGAGCTGATCACGCGTGCTACCTCTTCCGGCTCGCCAACACGGCCCAGAGCGGTCTGGGAAGACAGCAGCGCCTCGAATTCGTCATTGAGGCCGCCACCCAGTTCGGTGCGGATGGGGCCAGGTGACACCGAGTTGACGCGAATGCCTTGCTCACCGAACTCCTTGGCCATGTAACGTGTCAGCACCTGCAAGCCACCCTTGAAGGAGGCATAGGGCGCGACGCCAGCGGTGGCCACACGAGTAGTGGCGCTGGTAAGGTTGACGATGCTAGCGCCGTTGCACAGCAGTGGCAGCAACGATTGCGTCAAGAAGAATGGGCCTTTGAGATGTACATTGAAGAGGCCATCGAACTGCTCCTCCGTCACTGCAGCGATAGGCCGGAACAGGCCGTATCCAGCGTTGTTTACCAACCCGCTCAGATGACTGCTACCCCAAGTTTCCTTCAGCGCCTTTTCGACTTCGGAGCGGAAGGCCGCAAAAGAAGAAGTGTTGGAAACGTCCAGTCTCAGCGCAACCGCCTTGCCCTCATTTTCCTCGATGGCGCGTACTACGGCGTGCGCAGCATCAGGGGCGGTGTTGTAGGTCAGGATGACACCAAAGCCCCGGCGAGCCGCTTCCATGGCGGTTTTGGCACCGATGCCGCGGCTGCCGCCGGTGATGACGATGACCTTGCTATTCATTTTCAGCTCCTCAAGTTCAATGGTTGGGATGACTGAACTATAGAGACGCGGTCGTTTTCAGCCGCAACGGTTTCTGCTTCATTCTTGCCTATTCCTGCCGGTCGGCTTAGTGGATACAATCCTGCCATGCGAGAACAGCTCAATGAATTGAGGCTATTGGCTAGCCGTGCAGAAAACCGTCCCACTGAGACAGGTATTCCCCGTGTTTTCATGGTTCAAGGCAGTATTCCTGAGCACGAATTGGCCGCTGTGTATGACCCCATGGTCAACCTCATCTTGCAGGGCGGAAAGACCCTGACGGTGGGTGACCAGGCGCTGGACTATGACCCCGCTACCTATTTCGTCATGTCGGTAGACCTACCTGCCGCCGGAGCAGTGAGGCCCGCAGCGGACGGATCACCTTATCTCGCAGTTGCCCTGACATTGGATGCCGCAGTTCTGGCAGACCTGTTTTCTGTGCTGCCTGATCCGGCTGCACCGGCCCCCACAGAGCGAGGTTTTTCAGTTGCGCCAGTGACGCCAGAGCTACTGGATGCTTGGGTGCGCATGCTTCGACTCATGGATCAGCCAGCAGATATTCCGGTTCTTGCGGCAGCCTACGAACGCGAGATTTTGTATCGGGTATTGCAAGGCCCCATGGGATGGATGTTGCGCGATATCGCAACACCGGACACGACACTCGCCAGAGTCAATAAGGTCATCCAGCGTATCCGCCGAGAGTTCGCTCAGCCTTTGGCTGTGGAAGCGTTGGCAGAGGAAGCCGCGATGAGTGCGTCGGCCTTCCACCGCCACTTCAAATCGATTACGTCATTGAGCCCTTTGCAGTATCAAAAGCAATTGCGCTTGCTGCAGGCTCGCAAGCTACTGGTCATAGCCGGAAAGAACGTCACAACAGTGGCATATGAGGTGGGCTATGACAGTCCCACACAGTTCAGTCGGGAGTATGGGCGGGCGTTTGGAATGCCGCCGGCCAAGGACGCGTTGCGAATCGTCGCGTCCATCAAGAAGCGGGCTGAATCCACCGGTATGGTGGTGTAAGGATTTTTGCTTAGGGGGCGAATCGCGCTAAACGGCGGTGGCGCCAGTAAAGAAGCCGGCATGATAGTTCGGATGGATTTCGGATGTCCGCTTCCGGCCAATAACGGACGATACGTAGACCGACAACGCAACGCACTCAAGTATAAAAATGAAAAATCTTTCTTGGAACGACTTATTTGTCGATGCATCTTTGTTAGATTTCGAGGCTCTCTTTTCGGAATGGCCAGGCTTGATCAAAGAGGAGGTTGCGCCTATTGGCGCATCGGTTTTCGGAGACCTTTTCTATCAGAATAGATCAGGAGCAGTCTTCAAGCTGGATGTTTTGGAGGGTGGAGTCAGCCAGATAGCGGATACTATCCAGCAATTTTCCGAGCTGATGAATTCGGGGAAATGGCAGGAATATCATCTCTTAAGCGAAGGGGTGGCATTGCTTAAGCAAAAAGGGCTAGAACGATCTCCCCTTCAATTTTTCGGTTTTGCGCCACATCCTGCTCTGGCAGGAAAGATCGACTGGTCAAGGGTGATGCCGCTAGACGCCGTAGTCTGGCATTCCATTTGTGCCCAGTCTTTGGGTATCCGATGATCTTCATTTACTAAAAAAAACAACATCGTCCGCAATCGGCCAGAAACGGATCTTTTGAGTTATTTTTCAGCTTGTTCTAAAGGGTAGATAAGGGATATTTGGCAGGACGTCCACCTATCTGCCGGCACATGTTGTTCCGGGGATTTTTGGCGTGCCGCGTTCACTGAGCCCGACGGAAGTCCTGCCGTAAGATAAGATGCTGTTGCTCTCAATGGCGAGGGTCAACTGCACGGTTGGTCCTTCGTGAAAGCCTTGCTTGCAGCCAAAAATTATTTTTCTACGGGGGATGTCAAATTGAAAAAAGCAGCTGTTTTGTTGGCCTTGGTGGGTCTGGGTTTCAATCCATGCATGGCTGAGACTATCGGTCGTACCAACCTGCAATTGCCAGCGGGTAGTTGGTCCGTGTTGACGGAATTCGACGGAAATCTCATTTTTGATAAGCATTCAAAGATGCCTCTCCGCACCAAGGTATTCAAGCTGGTTGACGGTGCTGGAAATGTGAATGCGTTACTCAGCGTAACCAGTACTGACGCCGGACGCGGCAGTCGGATTCGCTGGATCAGCCAGCAATGCCCGGAACCAAGACCCAAATATTTCACGAACGATTTCGGCAGCAACAAGCAGCCGGATACCCGTGACTGTCTGGTCGTCAACAGTGCCTTTGCGCCTTTCAAGTTCTACAAGGAAGATGCGGAAGTAGTTCAGGCTCTGCAGCAGCAGAATATCCAGCTATTCACCAGCGGGTATTCACTTCGGACTCAATATGGTTCGCAGGCCGGAACGTATCTGAGCGTCAATCTCATGACTACCAAAAAATTCCTCGGAATGCCTGCAGGGAGGCCTGAGGCTGCTGACATCCACGAAGTACCCGAGGCGCTCGTGGCCTGGGGGGAAACCCTGCATGCCGCAGTCAAGAGCTCCGTCAATTCTCTTGGCGGTGAGCTGATTCTCCCGGCTATCGAATTTGCCAATTGAGGTTGTCGGTAAAGAAGCCTTCTCTGCAGGTAATTCTGAACGATAGATGGCGTATAAATTCCGCCTCACGCCCATCAGCCTTTTACATGATTTTTGGGATACATAGCCGGCTTCCACATCCGGCTATTTTCATATGTTCTTTAGGCCAAGATGTCTTCTACCGCGCGGAAGCTGACTTTCACGAAGAATTGAAGGCTGGAGGGGGAAATAGCTTTTGTTGATAAGGTCGGCATCAGTCTTCTGATTCATCAGGCGGCCAAATCTTTAAAATTTGGGCAGGCGGTAGTCAAACTGGTATTCAGCGTTTCCGATGTTGAAAAATTCAAGGTCGACTCTGCGCAAAGAGGTCTGGAATTCGGCAGTGCCCACCAGACAAACGGCTATCAATTCGCTAACGCGAAAGATCCTGATGGAAATTCGGTATCGATATCCAGTAGAGAGTATCGCTAACGAGCTTGAAAGGGAGCGGCTGCTTCCGGCCAGAAGCGACCGTTTGAATGATGCGAAGATTGCTACTCCAGCTCTGGAGAATTTGATGATTAAATGTATTTTTTACATAGGCTGGGCTGCCTTCTTCACGACATGGAGTTGTGCCGCATCAGCCTTCACCCAATGCTCCGCAGGAAATACGTTTGAACAGGCGGAGTGCATAGCACCACAAATGGAACAAGCGAAAGAGTACTCGGCAGCGATGGTTCAAAAACTAAAGAAAGAGCGTCCGGAATTGGCCGAGTTGATAGACGATGTTGTAGTCTCTGAGGCCCAAAGCCGTGCTCGCTACTGTGAGCTGGCAGGCGCATTGGAAGACGGCGAAGATCGCTGGCGCGCAATCTGGCGCTTTGAGTGTGAAGTACAGGAACTGGAGCGCTTTACTCGTACGCTGGGCCAGTACGCGAGGTGAATATTCTGCTGACTTCCATAAGGGGCTGCTATAGGCCAAGCGTTGACGTTTCCGGCTATTCGTCAGCTGCTTCAGAAGGGTAGGGAACAGAAAAATTCTCCCCGGTTCCCTTCTCGTCCCTTCGTATGCTTCGCTGGATGCATAGCCGGTTTTTACCTCCTGCCATCCTTACTATTTCTGCCGGCTAAAAATTTCAAGACCTCCTGAAATACGCCGTCTTGTCATGGAAAGTTCAATCAGAAAATGAAGAGCTTAATAATCTTGGCCATGTTTTCCATATCTTCATTGACCCAGGCTGCGGTTGTCGTCGTACCGCAGATCTCTGGAAAATACTCCGCGAGAATCCTGATTGATCAATGTAATGGGGACGTATGCCGAGGACGAGCCAGAGTCTCCATAATTAATCTGGAAACTCACGAGAAAATTGCGGAAATTGAGTCGGATGACTTCAGCATCAGCGTCAATAGCGATTCCAATTCAAACGAGGTATTGCTCGCTGCGATAGGCAACGAAGAAATAGTCATTGGAGATTTTAATTTCGATGGACATGACGACGTTGCAATTCAGAATGGTCTCGGCAGCAGCTACGGTTATGCCTCTTATGAGGTCTTTACATACGACGCTAATAAGCAGGTTCACTCATTGAATTTAGCCCTGACCCGGCTTACAGGCGGAGAGTATCTTGGGATGTTCGTCGTAGACAAAAAGAGAAAACGGCTTTTGGCGTACAACAAGGCCGCTGCCGGTATCTTTGAAAGCTTTGAGTTCATCTCCGATGTGCGCAGTTTGAAAAAGACGTGCGAGAAAAGCGAGATTTGGGATATGCCGAATAACCTGGTGAAAGTCACGGTAAAAACACTTGAAAATAATAGATGGCGTATTCGGAAAAAATCTTTTCCTGATGATGGCTATGATTTCAATAAGATGGCAGCACCGGGAAGATGCGCCTTTCTAAATCAGTAGAAGCGTGATTTGATGACGGCGATCGGCCAATATCGGAGTAATTTCGTACACCCATGAGTATTGATAAGCCTGATTTTTTAATCTTCATAGTCTTTGCTCCATTAACCGGATTTTCGATTATTGTCAGGCAGCTTGTTCGAGAACTACTGTTTCAGCGTGTCTTGAAGATGCGTACTTTTGCAGTCGGAAGCTCATGGTATTCGGTCACGCAAAGTGGGATCGGGACATCTCTGCCACGAGAAGTCATATGGGGAGAGACATCAAGAAAGATGCTCAAGGAAAAACAACTGCGCTCTTTGATTCTTGCGGCCAGGATGGTTTCGATCACACTCTACCTGGGCTTGTCGGGAATAGTTCTAACAATGCTCTGGCTCGCGCTCTTGCACTATCGCTGACGGCATCAGACAACAGCAGTCGGCCGGGGGCGGGCATCCGGCCAGCCAGTGACACCGTAATGACAGCTCTTGCGCGTAGTGTTCTTCGCAGCCCAATTGGAAATTGCCCGAGCCCAAGCGCACACCGTTGACCACATTAAAAAAAATGAACCCGGAGACCCCCATGCCCCCATCCTC